>NZ_NOVT01000015.1:0-146846 GCF_008042455.1 Corynebacterium sp. LK10 | reverse complement strand
CCATAAGTGCCAGAAGAACGCCGGGGATAAAAAAAAAGGGGACCCCACGCACCCGTCAGAGCTCGCTGACCCTTGCTGCATTCCTGCCCTGGGGGAGTTCACGAGATGGACGCCACATGGGATCCGTGAAGACAGCCTACTACAGGCCCACGCAAAAAGTCACACTGCTAGCGCTCGCCGCACCGTTCAGCGAAGAACTGCCACACTAATCAGGGCGTTGCCACCACGGATTCGTCACCAGTTTCGTGACAGCATTCATGACAGTTCCCCGCCTCCCCGCAGCCCCCGGCATACACTGCAAATCCACTCACCTGCATAAATACAAGAAAACCCCCGGCGTAAACCGGGGGTCTTCACTCTGCGGAGGATGTGGGATTTGAACCCACGAGGGATGTGACTCCCGCACGCGTTCCAGGCGTGTGACATAGGCCGCTAGTCGAATCCTCCAACGTCGTTAAAGACTACCCAACAAACCCCATTTTCCCAAAACGCGCCCCCTACCTGGGAAAACGAGGCATTTAAGCGACACTCCCGCGCAACCGGTGCAACCAACAGCAACCAACTCCGGTTGCCGAATGCTGTTTCGCCCCCCACTCCCGGAATTTTTCCGGGAGTTACTTAGCCAGCCGAGCAATCGCCGCCGAGGCCTCCTCCAGCTTGGCGTCCAACTCCTCCGGGCCGCCCTCAGCCGCATGCACCACACAGTGATGAAGGTGAGCATCCAGAAGAGTTAACGCCAACGACTTCAACGCCGAATTCACCGCCGAAATCTGGGTCAAAACATCGATACAGTACTCTTCGTTCTCAATCATCCGACCAATGCCACGAACCTGCCCTTCAATGCGACGGATACGGGACTCATAACGCCGCTTCTCCGCGAGGTAACCGGGATCAGTGGTGTCATGGCAGCAAGAATCGTCGTCAAGCGAATGCGATTGCGACGAACAACAAGACTCACTCATGAGTTACTCCTTTTTAACTATCTGGTTGACTCGGAGAAAAACCGCGCAGACGCAGACTGTTGCCGACCACAAAAACCGACGAAAACGCCATCGCAGCGCCAGCCAACATCGGATTCAACAACCCCAGCGCGGCGACAGGAATTGCCAAAACGTTGTAGAAAAACGCCCAAAAAAGATTCGAACGAATCGTGCGGAGCGTCCGGCGTGACAACCGCAGCGCATCCGCAGCCGCCAACAGATCACCACGCACCAGCGTGATATCCGCAGCCTCCATCGCCACATCGGTGCCCGTGCCCATCGCCATGCCCAAATCCGCCTGCGCAAGAGCCGCAGCATCATTGATGCCATCGCCGACCATCGCCACACACGCGCCGCCAGCCTGCAACTTCTCAATCGTCGCGACCTTATCCTCCGGCATCACTCCCGAAATCACATCCTCGCGAGCAATACCGACCTCATCTGCGACCCGAAACGCCGGGCCGGCGGCGTCGCCGGTCAGCAGAATCGGCCGCACCCCCCACTCCCGGAATTTCGCGACCGCAGCCGCCGACGTCGGCTTCACCGAATCCGACACCTCCAACGTGCCCAGGAGCTCGCCGTCGCGGCGCACCGCAACCACCGTCCCCCCACTCCCGGAATTTTCCCCGGAGCGGCCGACCTCGATGCGGTGGCCATCCACGGTGCCTTCAACCCCCACTCCCGGAATATCCCGGAAATCCGAAACCGGGAGTAGAGAATCCGGATCCGCCGCACGCACAATAGCCTGCGCAATCGGGTGATGCGACGCCGCCTCCACCGAAGCGGCAAGCGGCAGCAGATTTTCGGGAGTGGGAGGGACCTCCGTCAACTCCATCACACCCGTAGTCACCGTGCCGGTCTTATCCAGCACAACCGTGGCGACCTTCCGCGCCGACTCCAGCACCTCCGGGCCACGCAGCAGCACACCAGCCTTGGCGCCTTCACTCGTGCCGACCAGGAGCGCTGTGGGCGTCGCTAAGCCAAGCGCACACGGGCACGCGATGATGAGCACGGCGACCGCGGCCGTGACCGCCTCACTCGCGCCGTGCCCCGTAAACAACCACGCGCCCAGCGTGACCGCGGCGATCACGATGACGGCGGGCACGAACACTCCCGAAACCCGATCCGCCAGCCGCTGCACCGGCGCCTTACCCGTCTGCGCCGCCTCGACCATCGCCGCCATCTGCGCCAACTGCGTCTCCGAGCCCACGCGCGTCGCCCGCACGAGCAGCCGCCCTGACGTATTGATTGTCGCTCCCGTCACCTCATCGCCAGGGCCGACCTCGACAGGCATCGGTTCGCCGGTCAGCATCGACGCATCCACCGCCGACGCGCCCTCCACGACAACGCCGTCCGTCGCGATCTTCTCACCAGGCCTAACGACGAACACCACTCCCGGACGGAGCTGTTCCACGGGCAGCCGCTTCTCCACTCCCGAACTTTCGAGAACGGAGACATCCTTGGCGCCAAGCTTCATCAACTCCCGGAGTGCCTGACCGGCGTTGCGCTTGGAGCGCTTCTCGAAGTAACGACCAATCAGCACAAACATGATGATGCCGGCCATCGCCTCGAGGTAGATGTTCATATCGGCATCACCAGGAGTGACCGTGAAGTGGAACTCGTGCTTGAGCCCCGGCAGCCCGGCACGCCCGAAGAACAACGCCCACACACTCCAGAGGAACGAAGCGGTCGTCCCCATAGTGATCAGCGTGTCCATGGTGACCTCGCCATGACGCAGATTCTTCAGTGTCGCGCGATGGAACGGCCAGCCGGCCCACACAAAGACCGGCGCCGAGAGCGTGAGGCACAGCCACTGCCAATTAGTGAATTGGAGGGCAGGAATCATCGACATCGCGATGACGGGAACCGTGAGGATGACAGCGCCGACGACGCGATTGCGCAGGTCCTGCAGCTCCCGGTCTTTTTCTTCGGGAGCAGCTCCCGGTTCCTCTGCGGTCTCTTCCCTCGGAAGCTCAGCGGTGTAACCCGCCGCCACGATCGTGTCGATGAGTTGCTGCGGGTTGATGTCCGCCGGCGCCTCCACATGCGCCTTCTCGGTCGCATAGTTCACGCTCGCGTTAACTCCATCAAGTTTGTTCAGCTTGCGTTGAATACGGTTTGCGCACGACGCACACGTCATCCCGCCGACGGGGATATTAAGAGTGAGAAGTTGCTGCTCGGACATCTACTTTCCTCTTTTTTTTGGGGGTTAGTTTGCGACCGCCTTGTAACCAGCTTCATCCACTGCTGCGATTACGGCAGCAGTGTCAATGTCTGCATCCGAGGTCACGGAAAGGAAATTCCGGGAGCGGTCAACCTGGACATCGGTGATTCCCGGGAGTTCAGAGACTTCCTCCCGCACCGATGCCTCGCAGTGTCCGCATGTCATGCCAGTAACAGTAAAAGTTTGATTAGCCATACCCCAACATATACCCCCTACGGGTATATCTGTAAAGCTATTCGCGCTGACGGTAGCCCGAGTAGGCCCGCCCAGCGAGAGCCGTCGGGAAGGCAAGGTTGAATTCAGGCGGCGCGTGCGGAGACGGCGGGTGACGGTATACCGCACCGGAACCGTCGTCACGCTCGAGGTGCCCGTTGAGGCCTTGTCTGTCGTCGTCGTTGGCGGCGTTGTGTTCTTTGCAGGTCATGACCATGTTTTCCATGGTCGTGGCGCCGCCGTTTTTCCTGGCGACCAGGTGATGGGCCTGCCCGGCGTGGGCGGGGCGCGGGCACCCGGGCCACGCGCAGATGGGATTGTCGAGGATCATCGCGATACGCTGTTCCTCCGTCGCCAGGCGCGGGTTGTGCATCGGGAGTAGGTCGGTCGGCGTGTTGTGCTCGTCGTAGACCAGCACCCAGCCGGTTTCCGCGAGCAATGCCTCGACGAATTGCCCGGGAGTGAGGACGGAGCCGTTGGAGGTCGCCGCAAACCGCGGGCTGTACTCCACGATGTCTTGCGCGGTTACGATGAGCGCGGGCTGGTAACGGAGCTTATCGACGTCGTCAAGCGGCCCCGCCGACCCGTGCGCCAGGCGTTCTGCCAGCGCCTGACCGACACACCGATCCCGGGTGTAATCCTCGTGCGCTTTGGCGATTTCGGCTGCGCGCACGGTCAGCGGCGCGACCAGGTCGTCAATCATGTTCGCCGGACCGGTGACCTGCAGATGCTTCATCCCACGGATGTCCGGATTCCGGGAGACGTGGGCGCGCAGGTGCTGCGGCGGCTCGTCGGTGCGGTTGAGATCCTTGACCTTGGTGCGCATGTAGGTGTCGAGGCCCTCGAAGTCGTAGGCCGCGGCGGCGCGGGTGAAGTCCAGGCGGTAGTACTCCCGGATTTCGACGTTGTTGAGCTGCCCGGAGCGCTTGTCGATCTGCATGACCGTGTCCAGCGACAGCTTCAGCTCCCGGGCGATCGCGACGGCCTTGTCGCGGGATTCGACGTCAACATCGCCCTCGACGGTGCCGAACAGCCGCTCGGCACAGCGCAACAGGCGCTTGAGGCGGAAGGGGTCGAAGCCGATGCTGGCCGCCAACTCCCGGTGCCCGGTGGATTTTTCCGGGAGTGCGGCGCGCAGGTCGGCGAGCACGTCAATACCCCGTGTCGCCAGCGCGCTGAGCAGTCCCAATGTCGTCATGGGGCTAAGGCTAGTTTCCGGGAGTGGGCGGCTTCAATCGCTTTTTGGCGTTGTCCACAGCCGTCGTAAAGCATGCACAATCTGCACAAACGGGCTTGACGACGCACTCCCGAAAATGCCCTACCGGAACGCGACCTCTCCCACCGGCCGTCGCAACTTCCGGGAGTGGAGGGTGTCGGGAGCCGCGGCCATGTCCTCGCACGCGCGCACAGCGGCCATGAGGTGCTCTTCCTTGGAGGACTGGTAGAACTCGCGGGCGGATTTCGGGAGTTTGGGTTTGTCGTGCAGCGGCATGTCGGAGACGCTGAGTAGCGCGCCGTAGGGCACGCGGAAGCGGTAGCCGTTGGCGGCGATGGTGGCGGATTCCATTTCGACGCCGATGGCGGTGGATTTCTGCAGCTCTCGGTAGAGGTCGGTCTGGGAGCGCCACTCCCAGTTGCGGTCGGAGGTCGACAGCACGGTGCCGGTGCGCAGGCGCTTTTTCAGTTCGTCGCCGGTGAGTCCGGAGACGCGGGCGAGCGCGTTAGTGACAGCGAGCTGAATTTCCGCAATTGGCGGGATCGGTTTTTCCAGGGGCACGTAGTTGTCGAGGACTCCGTCGGCGCGGTCGTAGCCGTTGGCGAGAATCATGTCGCCGATGCGCATGCGACCGTCGAGGCCGGCGCAGTGCCCGACCATCATCCAGCAGTGCGGGCGCGTGACGGCGAGGCAGTCGGTGATGGTTTTGGCATTGGAGGGGCCGACGCCGATGTCGATGATGGTGATGCCGCATTGGTCGTCGCGAAGCAAGTGGTACGCCGGCATCTGCGAGGCGTGCGCGTGCTGGCGGCAAATTCCGGGAGTGGGGATGGCGCCGATGTCGTAGCGCTGCCCACCCGGGCACGCCAGCGCCGTGTACCCGTGCGGATTTCCGGGAGTGAGGGTGGCGGCGTATTCGAGGAACACGTCCGTGTGCAGCTGGTAGTTGGTAAATAGCACGAAGCGCTGGATGTTTGCGGCGTGCGACCCGGTGTAGTGCTCGAGGCGCTGGAGGGCGAGGTCGATGCGCTGGGCGGTAAAGAGGCTCAAGGGTTTGATGAGCAGGCCCAGGTAGTCGGCTTCGCCGTCGGCGATGGTGTCGTCGATGCTGGCGGAGTCGATGGGGGTAAACGTCTTCTCCACTGCCGCCAGCATGCTTGCCGACGCCCCTTCCCTCCCCGCCGCTTCCTCGGCGGCCGCGTCGAATCCGCGGCACATCCGGAGTGGGATGGGCTGGTCGGAGACGCGCACCTCGACTTCGCCGCCGTGGTTGGTGAGCAGGTCGGTAATTTGCTCGATGAGGTAGGTGCGGAACATCACCGGGCGGGTGATGGTGGTGGCATACACTCCCGGACGGTCGACGAAGCCGTGTGACAGGGAGGGGTCGACATCCTCGACGGCGCTGCCGGCCGGGACGGTGAAGCGTAGTTCGGGGTAGTAGGCGCGCACCGGCCCACTCCCGGAATTTCCTTCGGTGGCGGCGGTGTACTGCTCGACTAGGTAGGCCATCCCTGCCCGGTGGATTTCGGTGAGCCGGTCGACGGCTGCGGCGGCGTCGGTGTAGAAGTCGCCTTCGCCTTCGGTGGGCCAGAACGGGGGTGTTGCGGAGTCTCGTACCTGCATAGCCCAAGGCTAGGCGGAGAGGTTCCCGCGCGCATCCGCGCCGCGCTCATCACGCCAGGCACGCGCACGAAACCAGCAGCTCAGTGCCGGCTCCACACTCCTTCGCGGCTGCGGCGGACCTCAAAGACCTGGTGCACGTGGTAGCCGCCGATGGTGGGGATGGTGAGGAAGTGGCGACCGTCGTCAAGCTCGTGCCAGAGGATGCGGCCGTAGCGCACGCCGTCGCGGACGTGGGCGCTGAGGTAGTCGGCGCGTTGTTGGCCGCGGAGGGTGGCGTAGAAGGCGGGGTCGACGGGTAGTTGGACGAGATTCCGGGAGTGGGGGTCGATGTCGACTTCTTGCAGTCGGATGGCGACGGGTCGGCCGTCGACGAGAAGGTCAGCGGTGTGACGGCTGAGGTGGATGATGTGGACGTCGCTTATTGAGGTGTGCATTTGGCGCTCCTATTCGCTCTTCCCCGCAGGCGGTCTGTGGGGCTGATCTTCCTTTGGGGCACCGGGTCCGCGAATCGGGCGGTTGCCTATCGACGCTGTCAAAGGCCATTTCTCGTCGATATCTTGTGATCGTGCCGCCCACCCTAACACCAACTAGACAGCTTTGTCTACCATCTCCCGCACGCTTTACGACGAGGCCCCCACCTCCCCCTCCCGGAAGCTACCCCTTCCCCGTCAGCACCAGGACCACCAGCGCCACGTTGAGCGCGATGATGAGCCCGCAGATAACCCACGCGACCCGGCGCAGTAGTGGGGTGTTGGCCCAGATGCCCATCTCGGCACGCGAGGAGGTCATGCGCACCAGCGGGACCAGCGCAAACGGGATGCCAATCGACAGCACCACCTGACTGAGCACCAGCGCCCACGTCGGCTCCACGCCGCTGGCGATAATGAGCAGCGCCGGAATGATGGTGACTATTCGGCGCACCAGCAACGGCACGTGCACCTTCAGCAGGTCGCGCATAATCAGGTCACCGGCGTAGCAACCGACAGAGGACGACGCCAGCCCGGAGGCCAACAACCCAACGCCGAAGAGCACGCCCACCACGGGGCCAAGCACGCTGGTCACGGCAGCGTGAGCGCCTTCGATGGAGTCAGTCCCCTCCACTCCCGGAAGTGCTTCGGCCGCGAGACACAGCATGCCGATATTCACCGACCCAGCCAGCACGAGGGCACCGAAGACATCGATACGCGTGGCCCGTAGGTGCTGGCGCAGCGAGGAGTCATCTTCCACCTTGTACTCGCGGTCGCGCACCAGCCCGGAGTGCAGGTAGACCGCATGCGGCATCACGGTCGCGCCCAGCATGGACGCCGCCAGCACCACGGTGTGCGCGCCTTGGAAGCGCGGCAGAATTCCGCTGGCCATCTCCCCGAGACTCAGGCCCGTGACAAACAGCCCGGCCAGGAACCCCACCGTAATGACCAGCAGGAACGCCACAATCACGCCCTCAAAAGTGCGTTGCGAACGCCCACCCTGAAGCAACAACAGCCCCAGCGAGACCACGCCAACAATGACACCGCCAAGCAGCATCGGCGTCCCAAAGAGCAGGTACAGCGCCGTGGCGCCACCAATAATTTCCGCCACATCCGTCGCTGCCGCCACAATCTCGGCCTGCACCCAGTACGCCAGCCGCCCCGGCCGGTTCGAACCGAAGCGGTCGGCGACACCTTCGGTCAGCGACCGCCCCGTCACCAGGCCGTACTTCGCCGACAGGTACTGCACAACCATCGCCATGAGGTTGGACACCACCAACACCCACAGCAGCAGATACCCGTAGCTCGCGCCCGCGGACAGGTTCGCAGCCACATTTCCGGGGTCCACGTAGGCAATCGCTGCCACAAAAGCAGGCCCCAGCAGACTCATCATGGGCTTGCGGTTTTTCTCGCTTGACGACGTCACTTGCGACCCTTGTGCCCCTGAATCATTCACCCGGCCATTATTTCACGGCCTCGACACTAAATCTTCAATCAGCCCAAAATTTGGGCAGCCATGGTGCCACCGAGATTTACCAGGCGGTCGGAGATGTCGTCGTCAAGCGAACCGACAAACACGACGGGCTCGGCCGCAAGCTCCCACTTGTAGCCGGTCGTGATGGTTTTCATGGCGTTTTCCGCCCCGGTGGTGTCGAAGCCGCCGCGGATCCAGTAGGAAAATGGCAGCCCCTTGGTAACTTCCTGCGCCTCCCGGAAGGTGGTGTCGAAGAAGTGCTTGAGCGCGCCGGAGATGTATCCAAAGTTGGCGGAGGTGCCGAGCAGGATAGCGTCAGCGCTGGTCAGGTCATCGATGGTGGCGTCGAGAGCCTCGACAACCTTGACATCCACGCCCTCTAGCGCGGGATCGTTGGCGCCCTCGAGCGCGTGACTTAAGACCTCCTGCAGGAGCGGGGTCGGGGAATGGTGGACGACTAGAAGAGTAGGCATGTCCCGAGGGTAACGAAGCGGCCCCTAGAAAATCACCTGTTCGCGAGGAATTTCCAGACCCGCACGCAGGGCTTCCGGGAGGTCAGCGATGGAGTCGAGCTCTACGCCCCCGCCACCATCACTACCGTTACCGCCACTCAGCGAATCCAAAATCCACCGCTGCGCCGCCTCCACGGACACCTCGCCGAGAGTCACGTCGCCATCCCGCTTGGACAATCGGCGCCCCTTAGAGTTCACCACCAGTGGCACGTGCACGAACGAAGGCGCCGCATACCCCAAAAGACCAGCCAAGTACGTCTGGCGCGGGGCGGAGGACATCAGGTCATCACCACGCACGACTTCAGTGATACCCTGCTCGGCATCATCGACGACGACCGCGAGGTTGTAGGCCCACATGCCATCGGCACGCTGAAGGACAAAGTCATCGATCGGAGCGGCAATCTCGCCATACAGCTCATCGGTCGCGGCCCCCTCACTCACCTGCGATTTCAGGCGTATCGACGGCCTTCTCCCCGCCGCCGCAAATTCGGCCTTTTTCGCGGAGAGGTGCTCGTCGTCAAGCGAACGGCACGTGCCGGGATACTGCCCTGGCACGCCATGCGGCGCGGAGGAGGCGGCGAGGATTTCACGGCGCGTGCAGAAGCAGGGATAAGTCAGGCCGCGTTGCGTGAGGTCGGCGAGCGCGGATTCATACAGGTCAGAGCGTTCTGACTGGCGGACCGGGGCGCCATCCCAGTCTATGCCGATGGCCTCGAGATCGGCGAGCTGCTGCGCCTCATACTCGGGGCGGGAGCGCTGGCGGTCGATATCTTCGATACGCACGATGAAGCGACCGCCCTGCGCGCGGGCGTGCGCCCAGGCGAGAACCGCGGTGCGCAGGTTTCCCAGGTGCAGCCGACCGGTCGGCGAAGGGGCGTAGCGGCCGGTGGGTAAAGTGGAATTAGTCAACCGTTGGGAACTGGTCACAGGAATATGTTAGCGAGACCCCAAGATGATAGTTGAAATCTTGGGGAAAGATCTCCGGTTGAATAATTCAAATCATCTTGGAGGAAATTCATCTATTACTCGAAAGGCATTCATGACCTCTCAATAAAATCAAGGGTTAATGTATGCGTGACTTTTTGTAAGCGGATCTTTTAGAGGAGAACAATGTCATCACGTTTGCGCGTAAATTGGCTAGCATCGATTTCCATTATCGGACTAGTCGTGAGCCTCCTCTGTCTCCTGGGCATCGCAAATGGGATGTACACATTGAGCAAACTAGCTAACCAGACTGCCGTTATGAGTACAGCAGCTATTACGGCAAAGACAGATCGCGCGCTGCTCTACTGCTTAATCGCTCTTGCCAGCCTGATTGTAAGCTGTTTTACATTTATTGTTAACGGAATGCGCAGTAAGCGTGGAGCTAAGAAAACAAATAATTAAACCCGCTCATCCTCTAACTCCTGCGGACTCAAACCCACAGGAGTTAGAGGATGAGAGGCAGAGTCGGCCTCGAAGACTTCATCGGCGCTCGCTTGGAGCCCTAAGCGGCAGGTAACATTCCCTCCCGTGACAAATAACGAAAACCTGCCCAAGTCTGGGCCGGGCAACGCCGAGGCTGCCGCTGTGAGCACCTCGCACGCGCCCGAGAACGCAACTAAGTCCGACTCCACAGCAACCACGCCACGCCACATCCCGGTACCGAAATCGCTGTACCCGATGTTCACGGCCATTTTCATTGGCGTGCTGATTGTCTCCAACATCACCGCCACCAAGGGCGTGGAAATCTTCGGCCTGGCCACCGACGGTGCCTTCTTCCTCTTCCCCTTGAGCTACGTCATCGGCGACGTGCTTTCCGAGTGCTATGGCTACAAAGCCACCCGCCGCACCGTGTGGACCGGTTTCGCCATCCTCGCCGGCGCAATGCTCTGCTTCTTTGCCGCCATCAAGCTCCCGGCGGCACCGTGGTACGAGAATCAGGAAGCCTTCGCCACTGTGCTGGGCACCGTCCCGCAGCTTGTTCTCGCAGGTCTGGCCGGTTATGTCGTCGGTCAGCTGCTCAACGCCTGGTCGCTCAACGCCATTAAGAAGCGCACTGGTGAAAAGGCTCTCTGGGCGCGACTGATGGGCTCGACTGTGGTTGGCGAGTTCGTCGATACGCTCATCTTCTGCTCCATCGCCGCCACCGCTATCGGCATCGATACCTGGGGTACCTTCGTCAACTACGTCATCGTCGGCTTCATCTGGAAGACCGCCGTCGAGATTGTAGTCATGCCAGTCACCTACGCCGTCATCGCGTGGGTCAAGCGCCGCGAAGGCTACTACGACACGCGCGTTCCCGCTTAACGACGAAAAAAGTGCCGCGACCTCGCCTGAGAAGCGAGTAGTCGCGGCACTTTTTGCTTTTACTTCACATCCCGTTTGGCATTGACCCAATGAGCAACGCCAACAGCCACAACAATCCAGGCCACCAGCACCACGATGTTGAACCACATCGGCTGCGTCATGCCGGCCTCAAACCCGATGCGTGGATTCTCCGGATTTGCCATCAGACCGCCCAATTGCGTCGACAACTGCTGAATGCGTGCACCCGGCGTGACCAGCCACAGTGGCCGGAAAATCGCATACGCCAGCGCCGCGAACTCCAGCATGCTTTCCACCACCAGAATCCACACCAGCGGAATAGCGACAGCGGCCACGCGCGAGCGCGTCAGCACTCCCAGCGACATCGCGATTAGTCCAAACACTACAAAGCCAAGCACTCCGGCGAGCATGTCCGTGGCAGCGTCGCCGCCCTTGAACTCCACGCGCGGGGAAACCGTCACCGATAGCCAAGCAAGCGCCACACCAATGACCCAACAGACAGCAATCAGCACAAGGGTCAGCGTCATCCGCGCGGACAGCCACAGGCTCCTTCGGTCCTGCGTCAAGAACGCATGCGCATTCATCTGATCGTTGTACTCACCCGCCAGGGTAGAGCCGCCAAAGGCAATCACAATCATGTTGAAGATCACCGTCCCCAACAGCAACAACGACCAATCGGCGGTCGAGCCATCATCGGCCGCCATGCTGAAAGCCACCATCGGCCCAGCTATCGAGCCCACCAACAGCACCACATACACCCACGTGCCACGCAGGCTGGCCAGCTTCGTCCATTCCGACCGCAAAGCGTTTCCAAAACTCATCTCAGTCACTCCCCTACTGCCCAATCGCCTGCGCGCGGTACTCCTGCGAGTCCTGGGTCGCAGCCAGGAACTTCTCCTCCAGATTGTCGCGCTTCGTGTTCAACCGCGTCACGAGCAGCCCCTCACGCAGAGCAGCAGCCGCAATGTCGCGGCGGAGTTGCTGCTCGCTGATGCCGTCGTAAAGCGGAATGCGCAATTGCTTATCGACGTCAACCCCACGCGCCACCGGCCCCAACGCCTGCAGCAGCCGAGCCGGATCATCGACCTCAACTTCGACGACCGTGCCGTCGGCGAGGAATTCATCCATGCTGTACTCGCCAATCATGCGGCCGCGGCCGATGACGACGATACGGTCGGCGGTGAGTTGCATCTCGGAAAGGAGGTGCGACGACACGAGAACAGCGCAGCCCTGTGCTGCCAGGGCCTTGATGGTGTGGCGCATCCACGAGACGCCTTCCGGGTCCAAGCCGTTGACCGGCTCATCCAAGATCAGATGCTGCGGCTTGCCGAGCAGAGCCGCCGCCACTCCCAGACGCTGCTTCATACCCAGCGAGTAGCCGCCGACCTTGTCCTTCGCGGCTTCAGTCATGCCGACCTGCTCGAGGCACTCCTCCACGCGGGTGTCGGGGATGCCAGCGCCGCGGGCGAGGGCCCGCAGATGAGAGCGGCCCGAACGAGCTTTGTTGTGCCAACCGGCATCCAGAATTGCGCCGGCGATGCTGGGCTTATTCTTCAGCGTGGAAAAGGGCTGGTTGCTGTAGGTGTTGCCCTGGGAATCCGTCCCGGTGAACAAGGCCTGGCCCGTGGTCGGGGTATCGAGGCCCAGCATGCAGCGCATGGTGGTGGACTTGCCGGAGCCATTTGGGCCGAGAAAACCTGTCACTACACCGTCGGGAACGGTGAAGGACAGGTCATCGACGGCTAATTTCGAACCGTACTTCTTGCTGAGTCGTTCAACCGTGATCATGTCCTCCATGATGCCGGTTGAGACTGCCTCGCGCAGTAGAGCTAGGTCTAGTTTTGGGGCCTTTCCGGTTGCTCCCTCCACTTCACGCCACGGGTGTCACCTCATGCCACCTCCACAGCTGGCACGAGGTGACGTAGGTGTCGTGAAGTGCGAAAAGGTAAGAGCAGAGCCCCAACCCAGCGCCTAATTCCCCACTGCACGGCCACCGTTGGCGTAGTAGCGGCCCATGAACTCATCGCGATACTCGAAGAACCGGTCCTCCAGGATCGCAGCGCGAATGTTCTCCACCAGCTGCACCATGAAAAACAGGTTGTGAATCGTGCACAGCGTGCCAGCCAGGTACTCCTTGGCCTTCAACAGATGATGCAGGTAGGCCCGGGAATAATTCAGCGAAGTGTAGGAGGGCACCTCCGCATCCACGGGGCGGAAGTCGTTCTTGAAGCGGGCATTCGTCAAGGTCATCCGGCCATCGAGCGTGTACACACCACCACGGCGGGCAAGCCTGGTCGGAGCCACGCAGTCAAAGGTGTCGGCACCGGCCTCGACAGCGGCGAAAATATCGTCCGGCTCGGAAATCCCCAGCAGGTGGCGGGCGCGGTCGTCGGGAAGCTCGTCGTTGACCCAACCGCAGATCAAGCCCAGATTCTGCTTCTCAATCGCCCCACCAATGCCATAGCCGTGGAAACCGAGCTGGCCCGCGTCCTCGAACTCGCGGGAGAGCTCGACTAGCCCACGAGCGGCCTTGCGGCGCAGGTCTTCGTACTGCGCACCCTGCACGACGCCGAATAACTGCTGGATGGGCAACTGGCCGTCGTCAAGCGAATGGACGTGCCCGTCGACCTGACCGCGCGAAATCGTCAGCTCGTTGTGAGCCTCCAGGCACCGGCGCGCCCAGCGGTGCGTGCGCTCGACGGATGCCTCCTGGTAGCCGCGGGTGTTCATGAGCGTGGTGAGCTCGTCAAATGCCATCATGATGTCTGCGCCCAGCGCGTGCTGAATACGCATGGACACCTCCGGCGTGAAGCGGTGCTCGGAGCCATCGATGTGCGAGCGGAAAGTCACGCCGTCCTCGTCGACGAACGCGTTGCGCTCTTTGCCCTCGGCGACGATGTCGTCTTTCTGCATGCCGGTGACGTCCATCGCGAGGGTCTTTTTAAAGCCCGCGCCGAGGCTGAGCACCTGGAATCCGCCGGAGTCGGTGTATGTCGGGCCGTTCCAGTTGGAGAACTTTGCCAACCCGCCGGCCTGGTCGACGATCTCCTCGCCGGGCTGCAGGTACAGGTGGTATGCGTTCGACAGCATCGCCTGCGCGCCCGTGGACCGCACCTGCTCTGGCGTGAGCGTCTTCACGGTCGCCTTCGTGCCGACCGGAATGAACGCCGGCGTAGCAATATCGCCATGCGGGGTGTGGATGGTGCCAGCACGTCCGCGCGCGCCTTCGATTTGCTTTACGACGTCAAAGCCCGTCGTCCTCGACTGCGACATGAAGCTCCTTGGTTGTGGTCCAGTGCTAATGCATTGAGGTTACCTGGGTGCTATTCGCAAGTTACTCAGCGCTGTCATTTTCCTCGGGTTGGGCAGCGTTTTCCGGGTCCCACACGGCGCGGCTACGACGTGGCGCTTCCTCTTCGAGTCCTTCGCGCTTCATCAGTTCCGCAACCGTAATCTTCTTCCGCTTACGAGCCGGGCTGAAGTACGGGCGGACCTCGATGTCCTTAGCATTTTCCGGGTTCGGCTGGGCGTCAGTTGGTTCAGCTGGCGCGGACTGCATGAGCTGTTCTGTCGGCTCCGGCTGTGTCGGCTTCTCCGGCTGTTCGGCCTGCTCCGGCTCAGCTGGTGCCGTCGGGGCGGACGGTTCGGCTCGCTCAGCCTGGTCAGAGCGCTCCGGCTGTTCGGCCTGCTCCGCCTGGTCAGCGGGCTCAAGCTCTTCCAGCTTTGCCTTCTTCCGCTTCGGAATCCAGCGGTTACGCTTCTTGGTCGCAACCGCCACAGCGGTACCACCTGCTGCGCCCGCCGCGCCCGCCGCGCCCGCCGCAGCGGCTGCACCAGCACCAACTTCACCATCGGCACTGTCTGTTTCGTCCTCGTCAGCGTCCGTGTCGCCAAAGCCACGCCCAGCACCTTCGCTTTCGGGCAACAGGGACTCACCGCGAGCCATACGCTCGCGGCGGCCCTTCTCCACCAGCTCCTCGGAAACCTCTTCCAGGGCAGAGCCTTCGACATCCACAGAAGGCAACACCTTGTCCAGCCACTTCGGCATGTACCACGTAGCGCGGCCAAGCAGGAACATGGATGCCGGGATGAAGGTCATGCGAATAACGAAGGCGTCGAAAAGCACTGCGGCACCCAGCGCGAAGCCGAATACCTTAATAATCGCCAGGGGCTGCCCGGCGAAAGCCGCGAAGACGGAGATCATAATAATCGCAGCGGCAGTGACCACACGAGCGCCGAGAGTAAAGCCCTCAACGACCGATTCTTCGACCGCGTTGTACTTCGACTCTGGTGAGGATTCACCCTTGTTGTGGGTGTAATGCTCGCGCATGCGGGAAACCAGGAAGACCTGATAGTCCATGGCCAAACCGAACGTCACGCCGATGAGGAAGATTGGCACAAAGCTGACCAGCGGACCCGGAGTGCTAATCACGCCCCAGAGGCCGTCCTGGAAAAATGCCACTGTGACACCGAATGCGGCTGCGACAGAGAGCAAGAAGCCCACACCCGCAGTCAACGGCACCATCAGGGAACGGAAAATCATCAGCAGCAGGATCACTGCCAGACCCACGACAACGCCCAAGTAGAGCGGCATTGCGCCCTGGAGGCGGTCGGTGATGTCAATTTCAATAGGAACCAGACCAGTGACACCGGTGAATAGGCCGGTGGTTTGCTCAATCTGCTTCTGCTGATCGCGCACCGCGTTCATCAGCTGCTTGGTCGCGGGATCGAGTGGACCCGACTTCGGGGTCATAATCATCTTGACCGCAGTGCCGTCATGATTCATGCCAATCATCTGGATGTGCTCGACACCGACGTTGGATTTGAACTGGTCGACAGCGTAACTATAGGAAGCCTTGCGGGCGGCCTCGATGTCAGAGAGTTCCGGGTTGGTCTGTCTCAGGGACTCGATAAGTGGTTTGAGCACCGGTGCATCGGGCTTCACATCGTCCGACTTGGCAATAATGATGAGCTGAGAGTTACGTCCCGCACCGAAGCCCTCTTCAATCATGGTGATGGCCTTGCGGTTCGTGCTGTCCTTAGCCGCAGTAGAGTCGGACGGCAGCGCCAGCTTCAAGTGCATGGCCGGGTAGGCCAATGCCAACAGCAAGACGATACAGCCGACCAGGAACAACCCTGGGGCCTTGTGCACGAAAGTGACCCAACGTCGCCCCATCGTCATCTCACCGAAGAAGGAAGAGCGACGTTCCTTGCGCGGGTTACGCGAGGGGTTGCCAGCAACACCGGGCACGCGACCAGCGAAGACCTTGTCGCCCAGCAGAGACATAACTGCCGGCAGCAGGGTCAGAGAGACCAGCACTGTGAAGGCCACCGTAATTGCCGCCGAAATACCCATCAGAGACATGAACGGCACCTTGGCGACCGTCAGCGCTGCCAAAGCGACAATCACGGTGAGGCCGGCGAAAACCACAGCGGAGCCAGCCGTACCGGTAGCCATGCCGATGGCGTCTTCGTTGGTCATCCCTCGGGCTCTTTCTGCCCTGTAGCGAGAGAGGATGAACAGTGCGTAGTCAATACCGACAGCCAGGCCGAACATGACGGCAAGTACCGGGGTAATCGAGTTGACGTCGGTGAATGCGGTCATCAATGTCACGCCGAAGACACCGATGATAATGCCCACTACCGCCGTCACAATAGGCAGGAACGAAGCGACCAGAGATCCGAAGGTGACAACCAGCACGATAAATGCCACGGTCACACCGATAATCTCCGAGGTCGGAGCTACCTCAATCGCGGGCTGCATGCCCGGGCCAGAGGCCTCGACCTTGATACCGGCGTCACGACCGGCCTGCATTGCGTCGAGAAGCGCCTGCATATTCTCCGGTTCGATGTCCTGCGGCATCTTGGCGTCGAAAACGAAGGTGGAAATACCGTAGCGACCGTCATCGGACACGGTACGCAGGGCATTGGCATCGGCCTCGGCAACATCCTTGGGCAGGCCGGCGGCCATGCCCTGTTCCTTGACCATCGCCTGCATCTTCGGATTGAGGTCTACCGGGTTGTGAAGTTGCAAATCATCGGAGATTTGGCCGACATTGTCGCGGATGCCGTTAATGACCTGGTCAACAGCTTCTTTATTCTGTGGGTCATCGAGCCTCTGCCCCTCCGGGGCCTCGAAGGCGACATAGATACGCTGCTCTCGAATTGGGTTCGGAACATCGGGGAACTTTTCCTCAATCACGTGCGAAGCCGTTGCCGACGGCATGCCGGGGATCGAGAACTGGTCGATGAATCCCTTCTGGAATGCGGCAACTGCACCGCCCAGCCCCGCCAAAATCAGGAACCACGCGATGATCACAGTCCATTTATGCAGGTAGGAGAACCTGCCGAGTTTGAACAAGGCCTTTGCCATGTCAAGTTTCCCTTACGTCTAATATTCGCCTGGACCGCCCCAACTGCAGCTTCCCCAAGTTCGCACTAACCAAGCACTCCCTCGGACTCCACCTGCAGTTTGAAGCCTCTTCGCTACTCCGATGCTAGCGACCACCCCGGATTGGCCAACATCAACTCTGGCGCTGACATGGTCATTGAGGGCGGGCACGACATAAAAACCGGAAATACTTTTGCTAAGAGTAGCGGACTTCCCGGATAAACGTGAACAATGGGGTGTGTGTTACTGATGTTATTTTTGTGATTTAGGCACTCCAGGTCGGGTGCCTCACCATTCACCGCTTTACGACGGGCACCTCCCCCGCACACACCGCACTCAGGCAATCAGGGCCGATTAAATGCAAAACCCCCGAGGCTCCTACTTAAAGGAACCACCGGGGGTTTATTGGCGGTGACGGAGGGATTTGAACCCTCGGTACGGGGTTACCGCACAAAGCATTTCGAGTGCTTCACCTTCGGCCGCTCGGACACGTCACCGCTAGAAAACGTTACAGGTAGCCCCTTTATCTACCAAATCCCCAGGTCAGAAGGCTCAGCTGTCCGCACAGAACCACAACCCCCGCCATCCCAAATCACTCCATCTACTGCACCATCCACGTAAACCACCGCGCTCTTCGGGGTGGCCAACGCCCGCTGAGATATGAAGGAATAGTCTGTAGCTTGAAATCTAGAAACTTAAACACAGAAGTGCAGCCACACAGAAAGGGTTCTCCCTCATGATTCGTTCCGCCATCATCGGCTACGGCAACTTGGGCCGCAGCGTCGAAAAGGTCATTGCCGACCAGCCGGATATGGAACTCGTCGGTGTTTTCTCCCGTCGCGATTCGCTGGACACTGAGGCCCGCGTGCTCCCGGCTGCGGATGTCGAAAAGTACAAGGACGAGGTAGACGTGCTGTTCGTGTGCCTCGGCTCGGCCACCGATGTCCCGGAGCAGGCCCCTGAGCTGGCAAAGAACTTTACGACGGTCGACACCTACGACAACCACCACGAGATTCCGAAGCACCGCGCGGCCATGGACGCCTCCGCTCGTGAGGGTGACAACATCGCCATGATCTCGACCGGTTGGGACCCGGGCCTGTTCTCCCTGAACCGCGTCCTGGGCGCTGCCATCCTGCCGGGCGCAGACCAGATGACCTTCTGGGGGCCGGGCCTGTCGCAGGGCCACTCCGATGCCGTGCGTCGTGTGCCGGGAGTGAAGAAGGGTGTCCAGTACACCAAGCCGAACCCGGAAGCTATCGAGGCCGTGAAGAAGGGCGAGGGCGCAGACCTGAAGGGTAACGAGTGCCACCTGCGCCACTGCTTCGTCGTCGCTGAAGAGACCGGCAACGCCGAGGAGGACGCCAAGCTCAAGGAGCAGATCCGCGAAACCATCGTGACCATGCCGGATTACTTTGCCCCATACGAGACCATCGTGGACTTCATCTCTGAAGAGGAGTTCGACCGCGACCACCAGGGCATGCCGCACGGCGGCCAGGTCATTACCCGTGGCCAGGCCGGTACCTCCGGCCACGTCATCGAGTTCGGTCTCGAACTGGAGCGCAACCCCGACTTCACCGCAGCCGTCCAGGTTGCCTACGGTCGCGCTGCCTACCGCCTGAAGCAGGCTGGCGAGACTGGTGCCCGTACCGTCTTCGAGATCGCCCCGTACCTACTGTCCGCCGAACCACTGGATGACCTAGTGGCTCAGAAGCTGTAGCCAGCCCCAACGCTGACAGCCGGCCATCGAAACACAAAGAACCCCAACCGTCTCCGCACATCAGAAGCGGAGAAGGTTGGGGTTATCTCTACCCGAAAGCTAAGCGCTTTACTTGTCAGTCAGCTTGCCCAAGGCCTCAGTAGCCTTGTCCTTCAGGTCCTCAGCACCCTGCTTGACCTTGGACGCAGCCTGCTCGCCCTTGCCCTGGTTTGACAGGTCGTCATTGCCAACGGCGTCGCCGGCAGCTTCCTTAACCTTGCCGCCCAACTCGTCGGCCTTGTTCTGCAGCTCGCTCATTATGTAAGCCTCCCATGTAAACGACTTAATCTATTTCTATAGAGCCACCGTCTAGCAGCCCCACTAGTTCCGACGGTACGTGAAAATGGAGGCTCGTCACGGCCACAGCGGGAATTGTGACCTAACTGTGACCCCGCTCACGCTCCCGACTGCCGTTGCCGTTCGAAGAATTCGCGCAGGTAAACGGAGCATTCGTCGGCAAGCACACCCCCGCGCACCTGCGGCGTGAATGCATGGGCGGGATCGCGGATGACATCGGCGATGGAGCCGCACGCGCCGGTCTTGGGCGACCACGCGCCGAAGACCACGCGCCCCACGCGCCCCATGACGCACGCGCCGGCACACATCACGCACGGCTCAAGTGTCACGACCAACGTGCACTGCTCCAGCCGCCAGCCGTCACCAACAGCGCGGGTGGCCTCGCGCAACGCAATGACTTCGGCGTGGGCAAGTGGGTCACCATCCGCTTCCCGACGGTTCGAGCCCCGACCCACAACCCTGCCCTCGGCATCCACGACCACAGCTCCCACCGGCACATCCCCGGGGGCCGTGTGAGCAGCTTCGGCGATAGCCAGGCGCATCCACTCTTCGTCGAGAATGTCCTGTTTTCGACGGGGCAGGGCGCTTGGCCGACCAGCTGGCTGGCTGGCCGCAAGGGCGCTTGGCCGCCCGGTCAGATGACCTTTGTCAGGGTTAGTCGTCATAGGGGTCGTAGTCGTCATCGTCACCGTCGTAATCCAGGTCGGCGACATCGGCGAGCTCCTCGGCGCACCCCAGCTCCTCGGCGATGGCCAGAAGCTGCTCGGACGCCCACAGCGACTGATCGTCACAGATGGACTCCAGGGCTTCCTCCGAACAGCCCAGGTCAGCGAGGATATCCATATCTCCTTCGGCCCAGGCGTCGACATCGTCGAGCTCGTCCTCGTCGAGGTCGGGGATATCCAGATCCAGCTCGTCGAACACATCTGCCGCAATGTCGTCGGTGACGGCGGCGGTGGCGTCGGAAAGCACAACGCGCAGCGACCCAACGCCCTGGCGCACGAGAATGAAGTAATCGTCGTCGATATTGAGCATTCCGACAGCGGCGCGTTCCGAACGCAGATTGCGCAGCGCCTGTGCAGCGTCAGCGAGGGAATCGGTGGCGTCGTCCCCAAGATCGACGACGCGCCAACCGCGCTCCCCCATAGTTACGGCAACCGCGAAGGAGCGGTCGTCATCGGAGGTGTACCCTCCGGAAAAGGTCGTGCTCATAACCCACAACGCTAGTCGCTGTATGTCATGCTTGTCAGGTGAGCAATTTCGAGTCCCCCTCCCCTGCTTCGTCCTCCCTGTCAGCTGCACAACTACCCGCGGTATGCATCCTCGGTTTGGGCCTCATCGGTGGCTCCATGATGCGCGATCTGCGGGCCCACAACGTCGAATGCTTCGGTTGGAATCGCTCGTCCACGACGGTCGAGGAAGCCACGAAGGAGGGATTCGACGCCAGTACAGATCTTCAAGCCACGCTCGAACGCGCTGAGGCCAGTCGCGCGCTCATCGTAATTGGCACCCCCATGACAGTCGTCGGCACGATGCTCGACGCGATCAACGAGCACGCCCCCAGCTGTGGCATCACGGATGTGGTCTCCGTGAAGGCGGCCGTCGCCGCCGAGGTCTCCGCTCGCGGGATGGAGGAACGCTTCGTCGGCGCGCACCCAATGGCGGGTTCCGCGCAGGCGGGCTGGTCCGCCACGCTCGAAGGGCTTTTCGACGGCGCCCCCTGGGTCATCACCTACGACCTGGCAGCTGCTGCCGACGCTGCAGGCAAGCCCGTCCCGGAGCGGTGGATTGAAGTCTTTTCGCAGGTCGCCAACTTGGGAGCAGCTCTTGGCAGTCAACTCATTCCAGCGCTGAGCGATCACCACGATGCCAGTGTCGCCCGCATCTCCCACATGCCCCACCTAGCGGCCTACGCAATTGCCGCCGCCGGTGAAGCCGGTGGCCCCCTGGCCATTTCGCTTGCAGCCGGCTCTTTCCGCGACTGCACCCGCGTCGCCGCCGCTGCTCCTGACATGGTCATGTCCTGGTGTGAGAACAACACCGAACCCGTGCTCACCGCGCTTGACGACGTCATCGAGCGCCTCACCGCCGCGCGCACCCAGTTGGCCACCGAGGGAACCGCTATGGACCTGGCCAAAACCGGTCAGATTGCCCGTGTCCGCTACGAGGCCCGCCCTGCTCACCGCCCGATTTTCCGACTGCGCGTCGGCGAGGGCGGCTGGATCAACCAGTTGAAGTTGGCCGAAAGCGTCGGCGGACAGATAGATGTGTTCTAGTGTGGAACTATGTTTTCCCCCGAGCTGCACACCAGCCTCGCAGGCATCACTGTCGTCAACTTCGCCATTAACGTACCGGGACCACTGGCCGCTCAGCACTTGGGCCAGCTAGGCGCCCGGGTGATTAAGGTCGAGCCACCAACAGGCGATCCGCTCGGCGCCTTCGGCCGCTCCTGGTATGAAGCTATGTCCGCAGGTCACGAGATTATCCAGGCGGATCTGAAGAGCAATGAGGGTCGCGCACAGCTGAGCTCGCTGATCGATGAGGCCGATGTGGTCATCACCTCGGTTCGCCCCTCCGCGCTGGAACGCATGGGGCTGGCGGGCCTCCACGAGCGCCCGAATGGGCCGGTACATATCGACATTGTCGGTGATACCGAAGCTCCAGAAACCCCTGGCCATGACCTGACCTACCAGGCGGAGGCCGGAACCCTCACGCCTCCGGCGATGCCGCCGGTGCTGTTGGGCGACATTCTGGGCGCGCACTTTGCGGTCACCGCTGCCCTTGCCGGGTTGATTAAGCGGGCGGGTGCTGGGGCGGACGTCGTAAAGCAGCCTGGACTGCACTGCCGCATCGGCCTAAAGCAGGCGGGCGAGGCCGGTGCCGCGCCGCTGAAGTACGGCATGACGGCGCCCGGCGGACTACTCGGTGGCGGCCTGTGGACGTACGGCCTCTACCCCAGCGCCGACGGCTACGTGGCCGTGGCAGCGCTGGAGCCGCACTTTGCCGCCGCCCTGACCGAGGCCACTGGCGCGAGCAACCGCGAGGAACTTGCGGATTTCCTCCGCGAGCGCACCAACGCCGAAATCATGCAGCTTGCCAGCGAAAAGGCGCTGCCACTGGCTGCGGTGGAGTAAGAGGGCGACTTAAGGCCGCGTGCCTCGACGTACTCCTGGGCCTGGAGCCTTACGCGGTCAGCCCCGTGGCCTCCGCGGTGAGCTCCACCGAACGCAGTCGGTCAGGAACCTTCAACGACTGATGAGCCACGATCAGCTCATCCGCCGCCGAGTACTCACCGAACTGCGCAATCTGCTCACGCACCTGTGCCACCGTGCCGACTGCCGTATGACGGAACATATTCTGCACCTGGCGCCCCTGCGGGGTATCCATCAGAATCTCTGCCTCATCGTCGGTGAGGTGGTGACCACCGCGGCTGAGGAACCGCCTGACCATGTTCCTGCGGGTAGCGAAGTACTGCTGCTGCGCATCCTCTTCGCTTTCCGACGCAATCACGTTCATGGCCGCAAAAGCGTACGGCTTATCCAGCTGCTCAGAAGGCTGGAACTGCTCGCGGTAGACCGCGATGGCATCGCGAAGCGCGTCCGGCGCGAAGTGCGAAGCAAACGCGTACGGCAAGCCGAGCGCCGCCGCGAGCTGAGCACCAAAGAGCGAGGAGCCCAGGATGTACAGCGGCACGTGGGTGCCGCGGCCCGGAATCGCGTTGATGCCCTTAATCAGCGACTCGTCGGAGAGGTAACCGCGCAGCTCCTGCACATCCTGCGGGAAGGAATCAGAAGAGCGCGGGTCACGACGCAGCGCACGCATAGTGGCCTGGTCAGTGCCCGGAGCGCGGCCAAGCCCCAGCTCGATGCGATTCGGGTACAGGTTCGCGAGCGTGCCGAACTGCTCCGCGACCGTCAGCGGTGCATGATTCGGCAGCATGACGCCGCCGGAGCCGAGGGTGATGCTCTCGGTTTTTGCAGCCACGGCTGCGATAAGAACTGCCGGCGACGAGGACGCGATGGAGTTCATATTGTGGTGCTCTGCGTACCAAATACGCTGATAACCAGCCCTTTCCGCTGTCTGCGCCAAATCGATGGAGCCCTGCAGGGCGTCGGCGTGGGACTGCCCCGAGGCTACGGTAGCGAGGTCAAGAATGGACTCAGTACGAATCATGGTTCCACAGTCTAGACCGTTAGGCGGATATTGCGAGTTTGAGATGTTTCGAATACTGAGGCGCTGGGGGTTGGGTTTTGGGGTTTGGGTGCGGGTGGCTCATGGGTGGCTCGTGGGCGGCTTGCGGGTGGACGGGCTCATGGGTGGCTCGTGGGCGGTATTCACTTGTCGATGAGGTATTCACATATCGATGAGCTATAGCCTGGCCACAAGTGAATAGCTCATCGATATGAGCGCAGGCAAAGCCAATACCGCGCGCATAAGTGCCGGAAAACCATCGATAAGTCGGGCAGACAAAAAGACCCGCACCTTACCGGTGCGGGTCTGCGTTGTGCGCCCGAAGGGATTCGAACCCCTAACCTTCTGATCCGTAGTCAGATGCTCTATCCGTTGAGCTACGGGCGCATTTTGTTGTTATTCAGCGACTCTGGGGTAATTCCCTCGGCCCCTGCAACGAATAGATACTTTACTCATCCTGCTAAGTTTTACAAAATCGCCTGTTCAAGCAACCTTTTCGGCACTTATTCAAGTACATATTCGTTGCACATCAACAACAGGTTTCGTAGCGGTTACCCCGGCCTATCCGAACAGGACCGACCGAGGTAACCCTGACCGAGGTAACGGAGAAACCGAGGAACTACTCGCCGCGGACCCAGCGGACAGCGTTGCCAAAGATGTCCTGCTCACCAATGCCCGGAATGTTGCGCATCAGACCCTCACGGAAACGCTCCGGGTGGCCCATCTTGCCCAGAATCCTGCCGTCAGCACTGACAATGCCCTCAATGGCGTAGGAAGAACCGTTCGGGTTGGCTGGCGCTGTCATCGTCGGCACGCCGTCGGCATCGACGTACTGGAAAGCGACCTGACCGGCCTCGAACAGGCGGCGGGCCTCGTCCTCGGAAACCACGAAACGACCCTCACCGTGAGAAACCGGCATGAGGTGGGTCTGGCCTGGCTCGAAACCGCGCAGCCACGGGGAATTCACGGTCGCGACGCGAGTGGTGGCGATGCGGGACACGTGGCGCAGCTGGCGGTTGTGGGCCAGGGTCGGCGAGTCCTCGCGGAGCTGCGCAGGGTCGCCGTACGGCAGGAAGCCGGACTTGACCAGCGCCTGGAAACCGTTACAAATACCGAGCACAAGACCGTTATCGGATACGAACTCCTTGACGGCGGCTGCGACATCGTCGGAACGCAGGAACGCGGCGATGAACTTGGCGGACCCGTCCGGCTCATCGCCCAGGGAGAAGCCACCGGAGAATGCCAGGATGTCGGAGTCCTGAAGCTTCTCGATGAACGCCTTCGTGTCCTCCGCCAGCATTGCCGGGGTCAGGTTGCGGATTACGTGGAACTCGTAGGTAGCGCCAGCCGCGACGAATGCCTCGGCCATGTCGTACTCGGAGTTGGTACCCGGGAAGACCGGCAGCAGCACGTGGACATCCTTCTTGCCCGGGCTCTGCAGGTCGGTCTTGGTCTCGCTGACCTGGTTAGCGAACTCCGGCAGGGCCTCACCCTCGTAGTCATTGAGCGGGAATACCTCACGGTAACCGGACTCCATTGCCTCCAGAGCCTCGGCGACAGTGAAGGACTCCTCACCGAAGCGCAGCGTGCCCGACTCGTCGGTGGTACCAATCTTCACAGCACCCTCAACATCCTGACCAGCCGGAACAGCCACCACAATGGAGCCCAGCGGAGCCTCCGGAAGGGATGCCTCCAGGCCCACGCCATTGCCCACAGCCATGTTGACCAGGGTCGCAGCCAGATCCGCGTTAGTAACAGCCGAGGCCGCAGCCGGACGCAGCTCCCGCACGGCAGCAAATAGTTCGTTGAGCTGCTCGTAGTTCGGCTCCCCGGACTCGAGTGGCTTGTGCGCAAACAGGTAGAGGTCGAAGTTACCTGCCGGGATTGCAGCAGAGACAGCGTCGGTCTCGTCCATCGCGGCAACTGCGAAGGTCACCAGAGTCGCCGGCACGTGCAGGTCCTCGCCGTAGGTGCCGGACATGGAGTCCTTACCGCCAATAGCCGCAACCTGGAAGCCGTCCTGAGCCTCGAGCAAGCCAAGCAGAGCCTGCGCAACCTCGCCCCACCGCTGCGGATCCTGGTCCAGGCGCTGGAAGTACTCCTGCACACTCAGCCACGCACCGCGCGGATTGCCACCGGCCGCTGCGAGCTTAGCTAGTGCCTCCACGACGGAGTAGGAACCCATGAGGTACGGGGACTCGTCGGCAAGCGATGGCGAGTAACCCCAGGTCATGATGGACGCGGTGCTCGTGCCGCCATCGACCGGCAGCGTCTGGATCGACGCCTGCTCGTCGGTCTTCTGCATCGCACCGCCGTACGGCATGAGCACGGTGGAGCGGCCGACGGTCGAGTCGAACTGCTCGATCATGCCCTCCTGGGAGCCCGCCGTCGCCGCACGCAGCGACTCCAATACGCTCGTCGGAGCCTGCTTTACGACGCCGCCCTCCGCAGCAACCATTTCGACGTTCTGGGCGCGGTCGGCGCCGTTGGTGTCGATGAACTCACGGGAGAGGTCGAAGACGACCTCGTCGCCCATGAACATGCGCAGTCGACCGGTATCGGTGATGTCGGCCAGCGCGACGGCCTCGATGTTCTCTTCAGCAGCGGCGGCGATGATGAAGTCGGCGTCCTCCGGGCGCACGACCAGCGCCATGCGCTCCTGGGACTCGGAAATCGCGATTTCGCGGGCATTCAGACCGGCGTACTTCAGCGGCACGCGCTCGAGGTGAATGTCGATGGAGTCAGCCAGCTCACCGACCGCGACGGACACGCCACCAGCGCCGAAATCATTACAGCGGACAACTTTGGTGGCGACGTTCTCGCGGCGGAACAGGCGCTGAATCTTGCGCTCGTTGACCGGGTTGCCCTTCTGCACCTCGGCACCGGAGCGGCCCAGCGAGTCCTCATCGTGAGCCTTCGACGAGCCGGTCGCACCGCCGACACCGTCACGGCCGGTGCGGCCACCGAGCATGATCACCACATCGCCCGGCGCAGGTTCGAGGCGCTTGACGTTGTCTGCCGGGGCAGCGGCGACGACGGCACCGAGTTCCATTCGCTTAGCGACGTATCCCGGGTGGACCAGCTCGCGCACACCAGTGGTGGCCAGACCGATCTGGTTGCCGTAGGAGGAGTAGCCGGCTGCGGCGCGGGAGGAAATATCGCGCTGCGGCAGCTTGCCCTCGAGGGTCTGCTCGCGCGGAGTGTTGATGTCACCTGCGCCGGACAGACGCATGGCCTGGTAGACCCAGGAACGGCCTGACAGCGGGTCACGGATTGCGCCGCCGAGACAGGTGGAGGCGCCACCGAACGGCTCGATTTCGGTCGGGTGGTTGTGGGTCTCGTTCTTGAACATGAGCAGCCACTTGCGGTCATCGCCCTCGACGTCGACGTAGACGGAGCAGGCGTTGATTTCCTCGGAAACTTCCTGGTCATCCATCACGCCCGTGCGACGCAGTTCGCGGCCCATGATGGTGCCCATGTCCATCAGGGTGCGTGGCTTGTGAGTGCGGCCGTTGAGTTCACGCAGCTCGTCGTAGCGACGCAGCGCGCGATCCAACTGCGCGGCAAAGCGCGGCTCGTTGTTCTCGATGGAGGTCAGCTCGGTGTTGAAGGTGGTGTGGCGACAGTGGTCTGACCAGTAGGTATCCAGCGCGGACAGCTCCACCTCGGTCGGAGTGCGGCCCTCGGAGCGGAAGTAGTCCTGGATGGTCTTCAGATCGGCCAGCGACATGGCCATGCCGTCGGCTGCGAGCAGCTCGGCCAGGCCTTCGTCATCCAGCTCGGTGAAGCCCGGGTACTCCTTCAGCGGCTCAATCTCGCCCATGCTCGGACGGCGCAGGACGTTCAGGTTCTTCTCCCCCGACTCGACCGGGTTAATGAGGAAGGAGCGTACGGCGTCATTCACCGGAGCGTCGAAAACATACAGCGTTGCCGAGGTGATCTGCGCCTGCGTTTCCGGGCGGAGCAGGCGCAGGGCCTGCTCGGCGGCATCGGCACGCTGGTCGTACTGGCCAGGCAGCGGCTCGACAGCAAGGTAGTTCCCCAGCTCGGCGGGGGCCGGGAGCTCGACCAGCTCGTCGACACGCGAATCAGCAACTACCGACTCACGCAGCGCGACAAGATCCTCCTCCGTCGCATCGAAAGCATCGTAGAGATAGTAGATTGCCACCTCGCCGTCCTGGCCGATCGAGGACAGCAGCGTAGCTTCCTCATTGCGGAACTCGGGCTTACGGCGAACGGCTAGACGGGCGTCCATCAAGGCTCCTATCGAAATACGGGGAGGGCAACCGGGGTCTAAGTCTATTGCAACTGTTCAGGATAGGAAAATGTCCCCCGGTGTGCGGGGCGGCGCGGGGCGGAGGCGGCGCGGGGCGGAAGCCCCGATTGACCAAGTACAAGGCCAGGCTAATCGGATTCGGTCGGGCAAAGGCTGCGCGGGGGTGTTGGAGGTACGGCCGTGGCGGCTCAGAGAGGTGGCGAGTCGGTCGGCAGGTCCGGGTTGGTGCCTGTTGCTGCGCTTTGCTACCTGTTGCTGCGCGTTGCTGAAGCAAGGGAGCTGGTTCGTTGTCTTATCGATGCATAGTTCACCCATCGATTCGCTATAGCCTGGCCACAAGTGAACAGTGCATCGACAAGTGCACACGTAGCACCCACAGCGCGCGCATAAGTGGCGAAAAACCATCGACAGGTCACGAGAAACCATCGATAAGTGACCGAACCCTGGCCACAAGTGAAGGACCGCGCTGCCCCGCCCCGCAATGCCCCGGCTCGCGCTGCACTGCCAGGTAATAAAAACAAAAAGACCCGCACCTACAAGGTGCGGGTCTACATGGTGCGCCCGAAGGGATTCGAACCCCTAACCTTCTGATCCGTAGTCAGATGCTCTATCCGTTGAGCTACGGGCGCGTGTGGCGGAGGCGAGAGGATTCGAACCTCCGGCCCGTCGCAAGACAGGCAACTCCTTAGCAGGGAGCCCCATTCGGCCGCTCTGGCACGCCTCCAAAACCACTGGCATCGATCCCGCTTCAGCAAAGCTGTTCGCCATTGCGTGGACGAGACCAAATAACCGCAGCCAATCCTACAGAACACAAGAATTGAAAAGCAAAACACCCGCGGAGCCACCAAATACGGCGCCACAAATAGCGACCACACCTTGGGATTTTGCGGGGATTCTGTACTGCCCAATCCGGGCCATGTTCTACAGTTAGGCCTATGACCAACGATGCATCTTCAGTTCAGCCCAAAACCCGCGCCGACCTCGAGCAGGTTCCGGCCTATGTCCCGGGCAAGGCTGTGCCCGGCGCGCTGAAGATCGCGTCCAATGAAATGACTCAACCGCCACTGCCCTCGGTGGTGGAGGTCATCTCGCAGACCATCGCTGACCCAACCACCAGCCCGAACCGCTACCCCGACATGGGCGCGGTTGACCTGCGCATTAAGCTCGGCGAGCACCTGGGTCTGCCCATGGAGCAGGTCGCGGTCGGCTGCGGCTCCTCCGCTCTGTGCCTGCAGCTCGTGCAGGCCACCTGTGCGGATGGGGATGAGGTCGTGTTCCCGTGGCGCAGCTTCGAGGCCTACCCCATTCTCGCTCGCGTCGCCGGGGCTACTCCGGTGCCGGTGCCGCTGGATGCGCAGGGTCGCAATGATCTTTCGGCAATGGCTGCGGCTATCACCGACCGCACGCGCCTGGTTTTCGTCTGTAATCCCAATAACCCAACGGGCACGACCATCACTCGCGAGGCATTCGCGGAGTTTATGGCGCAGGTTCCGGGTGATGTTGTGGTCGCTCTCGACGAGGCGTACATCGAGCTGGTGGACGAGGCCACTCATGCCGCTACCCCGTTGGCGCATGAGCTGCTGGATACCTACCCCAACCTGGTCGGTTTGCGCACATTCTCCAAGGTCTACGGTTTGGCCGGGCTTCGTGTGGGCTACATGTTCGGCCCGGAGAAGCTTGTGGAGGCCGTGAATAAGGTCGCTATCCCCTTCTCCGTAAACACTCTCGCGCAGATTGCCGCGCTCACCTCGCTCGACGCACAGGAAGAGCTCACCGCCCGCATTGCTGAGGTCCGCGCACAGCGCGTCGCCGTCACAGAGGCCATCAACGCCGCCACCGGCCGCGAGACGGTGCTGCCGAACTCGCAGGCCAACTTCATTTGGATTGACGAGGGGCGGATCGCGAATCTCTCTTTGCTTGACGACGTCTCGGTGGCCACCACCACGGATCTCGGTGACTTCCTGGCGCAGCGCAACATTCTCATCCGCTGCTTTGCCGGCGAAGGTGCTCGCATCACCATCACTACTGAGGAAGAGACCTCGCAGCTGCTGGCTGCGCTAGGAATTGAGCGCTAACAGCTATCGCTCAGCTAGCAGCTACCGGCGCGGCCGGTGGTCGCGCCACCGCTGCGCTCAATCGCCTTTGCGATGCGGTCAAGCATTTGCTGGCCGGTCTCATAGGTGCCGTCGTCAGGCTGGGCTGCGATAGCGACACCAACGAAGGTGCCCGGCTTCTTGCCCGGCAGATAGCCGAACTGCCGCACAAGGTAGACGCCTTCATCATCGGGACCCCAACCGCCCTTGAAGTGGGCGCCGCGGATGCGTCCGAGGCCGTAGGACTGCTCGTCGGCAATCTGTCCCATGAGGTCAGCGACCTTTGGGCCCGCCTCGATGCACTGCAAATTGGCGCCGAAAATAGCCTGGTCGCGCAAATCCCACTGCGTCTGCCCGAAGACGGTGTATTCCGCACGGATGCGGTCAGTGCCCATGACGGTGCGGGTGTCGTGGCCCTCTCGGAGAATCTCGTCGGTGGTCGCGCCCGCGGTCGCGTCATCGCCCAGGGAGTACCACATGGACTCAGCCGCATCGTTATCGGAAACCGTGATTGCGTCTTCGACCAGGGAATCCACGCCCGATTGGCGCACATAAGCCACCGCAATCGGCACCTTGGAGGTCGACCAGGCCGGACCCGTTTTGAAGTCACCCGTGGAAACCACTTCGGAATCCTTATCCGGCGTTGCCAGAGCGGCGCCGGCCAAACCACCGAGTTCCTTTTGCGCGGATTTCACGGCCTCGACAACTTCGCGAGGCATCTCACCGGGCACAACTTTCCCGTCGGAGGATGCGCCGCCGGGGCCGTCGTCAAGCGGATTGGACAGCGTCGGCGACGGCATGCCCGCCGAATCGGTGCCAATGGTGCAGGCGCTAAGGCCGAGCGTGACGACGGCGGTTGCGGCCAGAGCCGCTCGGAGACGTTTAGACAATGTGCACCGTCGCATTCGTACCGCCGGTACAAGTGACAACCTCACCGTTATCGCGGCAGGTCATGCTGTATGTCTTGCCTGTTGTTGGGCTGCTAGCGGTGACAGTACCGTTGAGCTTCTTCGTAAGTTGGTACTGCTCAACGAAGGAATTGCGGACGTTGGTGGCAAACTGACAGGTCGTCGTGTTACCGCCGACATCTTCTGCATATACCAAGTTCAAATCACCCGGATCGCCCGAGCCGGAGCAGTGACGCCAGTTCGATGGCGGCTGGAACCCTTCAGCGCGACGCTTCTGCTCAGCGGTCGACGAGGTGGAGGAACCCTCAGCACTAGCGGACTGAACCGACTGGGGCGAGTTGCTGCCGGCCGAATTCACTCCCTTCGAATCGGAGAAGTAGAAGTAAGCCATTGCGCCGACGAAGAGAGCGACCGCAACGAGTGCCAGGACAATAACCGCGATGGTCAGCCCCTTGTTGTCATTGCGCGGCGCAGCAGCCGGACCAGCTTGCGGACCTGGAACATAGGGGGCAGGGCGGTATGGTTCAGGCTGCTGGGACTGTGGATACTGCTGCTGCAGATACTGCGTTTGCCCCTCAGGCTGCTCCCACTGTGCCCCATCCACAGCGCTCCACGCATTTGCCGGCGTATCAGCGGAGGGTTGATCATCTGACGTGCCCGGATTTATGCTCCACTCACCGAACGAGTCGTCCGAGTGGTTGCTCCGATTCGTTGCCATTGTTCGACCTTTTCCCTCAATACCGTCCGCCAGTATGACGCTGGGTTTGTATTACAGCAAGACCGAGCTTACCGGTTTTGGCAATTTGCCCGTATTGTTTCAGGCCACAGTACACGTTGGTCGGAGCAATTAAATTACCTCCGCAAAATTACCTGTGGCAGATTTCGGACACACGAAACCCCCGACCGCATGCGACCGGGGGTTACGTTCTGCAATTCGCTCTCTATCCGGGGGAAGTTTTTACTTATCCCTCAGAGAGAACTGCCGCTAATCGCGACCTAGAACAGTCGTTAGAACGGCCACCACGACGGCTTCGCATTCTTGTTCACGACTACCTTTTCGCCGCCGACAACCCAGTTCTCGTTGGGGTTCAAAAGCGCGCCCACGTGGGCGTAGCCGCCGTTGTCGAACTCACCTTCGTAGTCCGGAGCCCGGTACGTGAAGTCAACGGAGACAGACTTCGAACTGCTGACAGTCGGGTTGTCCTTGAAGGCACCGAGGAAGCCGCCCTCCGTCCAGGACAGGCGCACCTGACGATTACCGTTGCGCTCGGTGTTGACGTACTCCCCCTCCTTCAGCGTGTAAATACCGCCGCCGAGGATATTGTCCTGCGACTGGCGAGTCACACGAACGAGCTCAAAGTCAGCCGGGATGTTGTGGCCGATTCCCCGCAGCTTGGCGTTGCCGTTGACACCGACGACCTCAATACGGATCGTGACCTCGTCACCCGGTCGGACCTCCTTACCGCGGATAATCTGCGAGTAAACATCAGCAGACCATGCCGGGCCACCGATGGTGCCGAGCTTCTTCTTCGGGGCGCTCGAGCCCGGCAGGGTCAGACCAGGCGAATTAAGTCCTGGCGAGTTCAGACTCGGCGAGGGCAGACCCGGGGACTGCGCCATGGCCGGAGCGCCGAAACCGAAGGTCAAGCCAGCTGCGATGGTAACTGCGGCAATGGCGGTACGGGAGCGACGTCGCGGACGAGAGGCCGCGATGTTCTTGGAGTGCATATTGCGCATGATGGGAAAACTTTCTGTGAAAACCTGAAAACAGGCGCGGTGGAAAAGCTGGAATTACTTAGCGGTTAATGCCCGGCGACGGCAGCCCCGGGGACTGGAAGCCCGGTGACGACAGGCTCGGCGACTGCAGGCTCGGGGAGCCCAGCGAGCCACCTGGGACATCCGGAATACCCGGAATATCCGGAGCTGGCGCCTCCCGCTTCACAGTGAGCTTCGGCCCCATGTCATGCAGCTTCTCCACCGAGTTGCTCGGGTTGAAGTGGATTTCGGTTCCCGTATTCAACGCACCGTCGGCAATTGCGTCCGTGACGCGGTACTTCCACTTGAAACTCACAGTCGACGTGGTCGGGGAACCCCATGCCTGTGTGATTCTGTCGGCTGCAAACTCCACCGCACCGTTGTTAACGATTTCCAGCCACTTATCCGACTCGTTCGGATTCGCCCACTCATCGTTGCCGACCTTGTACGTCGCCGAGTTGGCCACGTACTGCAGACCATTCGGAATGACATCGGTCATGCGCTGAATGTAGGACTTCGCACCCCAGATGTTGTTGTCCGTGTAAGTCAGAGTAAAGGTCACGACATCGCCAGGCTTGACGACGGCACCCGCGACACCATTGACCTCAACGGATCGCGTCACATTGGAGTTCTTCCAGCTATGCGTCGCGCTGGAGGAACCAGTACCGGTGACTTCACCAATGGCGTCGGTGACAGTCTGAGTGATGGAATCAACGCTCAGCAGGTCCTGAGCATGTGCGGTATTACCGAATCCCGCAAAGGTCATACCTGCAGCTAGAGAGAGTGCAGCAATGCGAGCAATGCTGCGGTTACGTACGGTGCGAGTTGCCATCTGTCACGGGCTCCTTTTAACGATGCGAAGACTTGTGGTCGGAGTAGGCCAAACATGGCGGTTCTCCAGTAGGAATGCACGCGTGATGCATCGGCGTGCGGTTCACTTGGCGATAGTTAATACGACGCCTATCGACGGCGGCAACAAGTAGCCATTTTTCGAACATCGCCCTAAAAATCGAAAACCATGTCGCCACATCAGTCACACCAGTCACATGTCCGCACATGCGTTACAGGTTTGGGCCGGCTGGAATACTTTTAACTATAGAAATACGCACTGCCCTGAAATGGCTGTTCCACACCGCTGCCAAAATTGCCCCCATTTTCCATCCCGCGACAAAACACCCCAGCTTGCCCCCTGTAACGCTGTTCAGGGGTATCCAAAGAGCCCAATTACATGCCCGTCCGACCACCCCATAACGGGGTTAACCACGAAAGCCTCCCAAAGGTCCGACTATCCGTCGCTGACCTCAGCACATACGCCAACTTTTAAGAGAAATGAAGAAACCCTCGGTAGAACATCTACCGAGGGTTTCTATCTGCGGAAGCAGGGGGATTTGAACCCCCGGAGGTGTGACCCTCGCTGGTTTTCAAGACCAGTGCATTCGGCCGCTCTGCCATACTTCCAACGCCAACATCATAACCGCATACCGCCGTAAGGCAGCAAACGCCCTCATAACACCCCTTGCCAGCACCTTTCGCAAGCCCTTCATCGGAAACCACACCCCAAGCATCCACCTCTACAGACATAACTATTTTTGCTAATTGCAAAAGAGCTTGAAATACCGCGTGCATAACCAGTTTTTGCATTACCTTTGAAGACTATGAAGGCAATCATTCAGACTGATCTTTCCAACCCCCGCGCCCTGGAATGGGCCGATGCTCCGGAACCGACTCTCGAGGATGGGCAGGTGCTGGTCAAGGTCAAGGCCGCTGGCGTAAACCGTGCTGACCTACTGCAGGCCGCTGGCCACTACCCGCCACCGAAAGGCGTGACCGACACTCTCGGCCTGGAGTGCGCGGGTGTCATTGAAGAGGTCAAGGGGGACTCCCAGGGCTGGAAAGTCGGCGACGAGGTCTGCTGCCTTCTCTCCGGTGGCGCTTACGCCGAAAAGGTCGCAGTCCCGGCCGGCCAGATTCTCCCCCTGCCACATGGCTACTCCTTCACCGAGGCCGCATCCATCGTCGAGGTTGCCTGCACGGTGTTCTCGAATGTCGTGATGATTGCCGGCCTCAAGGAAGGCGACCTACTGCTGGTCCACGGTGGCGCGGGTGGCATCGGCACTTTCGCTATTCAGATGGCCAAGCGGCTCGGTGCTCGCGTCGCAGTCACCGCCGGTTCGGCGGAGAAGCTGGCTAAGTGCAAGGAGCTCGGCGCCGACATCCTCATCAATTACAAGGAAGAGGACTTCGAGGAGATCGTTGCAGCTGAGGGTGGCGCCAATGTCATTCTGGACATCATGGGCGCAAAGTACCTCGACCGAAACGTCAAGGCCCTGGCGAAGGACGGCCACCTGGTCATCATCGGCATGCAGGGAGGCGTTAAGGGCGAGCTCAACATCGGCCGCCTGCTGAGCAAGCGCGGCTCCATCACCGCCACCGGCCTGCGCTACCGCGATCTCGCTGACAAGGCTCGCATCGTCAACGCCACAGAGGACACCATCTGGCCAATGCTTGCCGACGGCACCGTCACCCCTCAAATTCATGAGGTCATGGATATGCGCGACGCAGCCAAGGCCCACGAGCTGCTCGACAGCGGCGCGGTCAGCGGCAAGATTGTGCTGACCGTCTAGTTAGCTGACTACCTAGTTAACCGAGCGAGGCAACTGCGCGCACGAGCTGGTCAATGTCGTGCGGCGTATTGAACGGCTGGAGGCCAACTCCCACGGCGCCTCCAGCCTCATCGATGCCCATGGCCTCCAGCAGTGGCGATTCGTATGCATCAACAATGCTGGTCACCAGGCCATTATCCAGCAGCCTGTCCACAACCACCTTCGCCGACACCCCATCGACGAGGAAGCTAACGCGCGGAATGTGCTGTGCCCGCGACACACTCGCGAAAGAATCATCTTCGGTATCCATACCGATGATGTACACCCGAGGCAGGGTCATCAACGCTGCAATCAGGCGTTCCGACAACGTCGTCAAGTAGCGAGAAACCTGCGGCATCGCCGTTTCAATGCGATGCCTACGTGACCCCCTCGCCGTGCTATCCAGCGATGCCAGGTGCAGCACCGATTCCGACACTCCGCCGAGCAATGCCGGCGACACCGCGGAAACCTCGATCCGCTCGACGCCGCGCACATTCGGCACATAGCTTAACGACGTCATGCGCTCGAACATCTCGGGATCCTTGAACACCAATGCTGCGACCTCAGGCCCGCCCAGCACGGAGGCATCAACCAGCATGATGTCGGCGCCCAGCTTGCTCATCGACACATCGCGGTAGGCGACAATATCCGAGGCATCAACCAAAACCCAGGCGTTGGAGTACTCATGCACCCGCCGAGAAATGTCAGCTACCGGGGCAATGGTGCCAATGAACGGATCCGCGGCCGGGACGACAACGAGGCGAGTGTGCTCGTCTACGAGCTCGTCGAACTGCCAGGACGGCAACGTACCCGAGGACAAGTCAGCCTCAGCAATGCGGACTTGAGCTCCGTAGAGATTGGCTGCTCGGCGTAGTGGTGCGTGTACGACCTGCGAACCAATGCGAGAAATCACCAGGTTAGAGCCGAGCGTCAAGCGTCGACTCATTGCGGACGTGAACTGCTCCATGAGCACCTCACGCGAAGATCCCAACACCACGCCGGCGACCGGGCCACCAGTGAGATCGGCAAAAGCCCGGCGCGCACTGGCGGTTAGTTCCGCTGCAGCGGGAACGCCCGAGCTGCGCGACTGGCCATGAGCCCCCGCCCCAGTCTCACCAGGAAGGGACTTCTGCGCATTGCGAAATGCAGAAATCATCGCAGCCTGGACACGCTCGGGTACCTGGGTGCGTTGACCCGCATTGAGGTATGTCCACCCGTCGGAAAGCGACGAGTAAGCACCCCTGGTTGTCGGCACATCGAAGGCCATGAAAACCCTTTCCCGGTTTCGAATTCAAGCTGCGATATCTATTTCAGAGTTAACTGTGCAATCACCCACGAATCGAGCATCCATGCCCCGAACCGTGTATCGCTTGCACATCTTAGTTGGAGCCAATTCTATCGAAGCAACCCCATATAGGATAATCTTTATCCCTTTTTAGCAGTTGCTTAAAATTGGCCGAACTTTTCCTGCCTGTATCCATGCGCAAGCACTCCCGATGCGTGAACCATATGCACCAGCTGCATGCCATAAAGCAGTTACAGCGGCGATTGTATGTAAGTTTTCCAGGGTCACATAACCAGTCACATAACCAACCGTGGAAACAGCCTCAGAAGCACCACGTCACCACCAATGACGACCGTCCCACGCGACCGTTGTTCGCTGTCACGACATGGAATAATGGCTCGCCCAGTGCCGTCGGTATTCAATCTAAACCGCCCTAGCTAGTATTTTGGAGACGTGACTAACGCAGAAAATGATCGCCAATCCGCAGCTGCAGCCGACCAGTCGGCCAATACTGTGCGCAATGGCTCCGCTATCCGCACGGAGGAAACTCTCCGTCGCGACATTGCGCGCATAACTGACGCAACAGGCGAGGCACCGGCTTTCAAGTCGCGTTCCCGCACCATGGGCGCTGCCTGGCGGGATCTAGCTATCGGCTTCGGCCAGCGCGAACTGTGGCTGCAACTGGGCTGGCAGGACATCAAGCAGCGGTACCGTCGCTCCACGCTTGGCCCGCTGTGGATCACCATTGCCACCGGCGCGATGGCCCTGGCTCTCGGCCTGCTGTACTCGCTGCTGTTCCAGCAGGACCTGGCGTTCTTCCTGCCGCACGTGACCGTTGGTCTGATTATCTGGGGCTTCATCTCCGGCTGCGTGCGCGAGGGCGCAACCGTCTTCATTGAAAACGAAGGCCTCATCAAACAGCTGCCCAGTGCGCTGAGTGTTCACGTCTACAGGCTGGTGTGGCGTCAGTTGCTTTTCCTGGCCCACAACATGGTGATTTGGCTGATTCTCGTGCTGGTCTTCCGTCCGGATTTGGGCTGGAACTTCTTCCTAGTCATCCCAGCGATGGCACTGCTGGTGGTCAACGGTGTGTGGGTGACGATGTTCTTCGGCATCATCGCTACGCGCTACCGCGACGTGGCACCACTGCTGGATTCCCTAATTCAGCTGGTGTTTTACATGACTCCGATTGTGTGGACCACCAAGACGCTGGAGGAACAGGGCGGTGCCGTCGCCGAACGCGCACGCATCGCAGAGATCAACCCGCTGTTCCACTACCTGGAAATCATCCGTGCCCCGCTAACCGGCGAGCCGGTGGATACCTACCACTGGTGGATTGTCCTCGCCTGCACCGCAGTCGGCCTGCTGCTGGCACTCGGGGCTATGCGCCTGTGGCGCTCCCGCGTGAGCTACTGGGTTTAGGCCGCAAAGGCCGTCGTTAAGCGAATAGAACTAGCAAGGGATAAGCATGGTCAGCATTGATACTTACAACGCGTGCGTTGACTTCCCCATTTTCGACGCCAAATCGCGGTCGATGAAGAAGGCGTTCCTCGGCGCCGCGGGTGGTGCGATTGGCCGCAATGACTCCAATGTCGTGGTCATTGAGGCGCTGAAGGACATCAACATCCATCTGCGCGAGGGCGACCGCGTCGGCTTGGTTGGCCACAACGGAGCGGGTAAGTCCACGCTGCTGCGACTGCTGTCGGGCATCTATGAGCCCACGCGCGGTGCCGCCGATGTGCGCGGCCGTGTGGCTCCGGTGTTCGACCTCGGTGTCGGCATGGACCCGGAGATCTCAGGCCTGGAAAACATCATCATCCGCGGTCTGTTCCTGGGGCAGACGCGCAAGCAGATGAAATCCAAGCTCGACGAAATCGCAGAGTTCACCGAACTCGGCGACTACCTGCACATGCCACTGCGCACCTACTCCACCGGTATGCGCGTGCGACTGGCGCTCGGCGTGGTCACGTCCATTGAGCCGGAGATTTTGCTTCTCGACGAAGGCATCGGAGCCGTCGACGCCGCATTCATGGCGAAGGCCCGGACGAAGTTGACCGAATTGGTCGATCGCTCCGGTCTGCTGGTGTTTGCGTCGCACTCAAATGAGTTCCTGGCGCAGCTGTGCGACACGGCGCTGTGGATTGATCACGGTACGGTTCGACAGGCAGGGCTTGTCGACGAAGTGGTCGAAGCCTACGAAGGTAAAGAGGCCGCCGACCAGGTGCGCCGCGTGCTCGCGCAGCGACGGTAGCAGCTTCGCCGGGAGTCCGGGCGCGGTTCCCCCATCGTGGCCGAGCGAGCGGCTCGCGGGCAGCCGGCCGGCGGCTGGCGGGCGGCACGGATGCTTGGAATTGCTCACCCGGAGCAACATGGCAAGATAGACAGCAATAAAAACAGTAATAAACGGTACGTCCCCGATGGAGAACGAAGTGAGCGAAAACTCGGCTGACCACCCAAATCACGATGAGGCAGCAACGGCCGCAATCGTGGTGACTCACAACCGCATCGAGGACCTGCGCCAATCGCTTCCCATCGTTGCCAGCCAGACCCACATGCCGAAGTGGCTCATCATCGTCGACAACGGCAACGACCCGAAGGTCAAGGAACTCGCCGAGCAGGTGGCGGCGCAGCAGTCGTCGGAAAGCGGATCGGCGCCGGAGATTCACTACGTCGGTTCCAAGACGAACCTGGGCGGCGCTGGTGGTTTCGCACTGGGTATGCTGACTGCGCTGTCGCTGGGCGCGGAGTGGATTTGGTGCGCCGATGATGACGGGCGCCCGGAGGACTCCTACGTGCTGAAGGCGCTGCACAGCTGCGCGCGACGTCACCAGCTCGACGCTGTCTCGCCGGTGGTCTGCGACATTAAGGCCCCGAACAAGCTGGCATTCCCCCTGCGCCGCGGGCTGGTGTGGCGCCGTCATCGCGAGGAGCTTTTCGAAAGCGGCATCAACCCCAAACTCCCGGAAGTACGCGACTCCGAGGGCACGAAGTGGTTCACCAATTTCGCAGATCAGAAGGCTGCTACCGGGCTCGAACTGCCTAGCGACCTCGAGACCATCGACGGCAACCACGATCTCCTGCCCGGCATCGCATCCCTGTTCAACGGCGCGCTGTTTAGCGCCCGCTCGCTGGAACAGCTCGGCGTTCCCGACTACCGCCTATTCATCCGCGGCGACGAGGTCGAATTCCACCGCCGCCTGGTCCGCTCCGGCCTCCGGTTCGGCACATGCTTGACGACGGCCTACCTGCACCCCTCCGGCTCGGGTGAATTTGTGCCCATTCTCGGCGGCAAGATGCACACGCAGTACCCGACCAACGACTTCAAGCGCTACTTCACCTACCGCAACCGCGGCTACCTGATGAGCCAGCCCGGCATGCGCAAGCTCATGCCACAGGAGTTCCTGCGCTTCGGCTGGTTCTTCCTGGTCCAGCGCCGCGATGTCCGCGGCTTCTACCGCTGGTTCAAGCTACTGAAGCAGGGGCGCGCGGAGAACTTCGAGCGCTTCGATCCAAAGTCGAAGTAGTTCGGGCTGGCGTTGCGGCTGGTGGGGCTGAGGCTGTGGCGCTGGCCTGGAGCGCAGACGTTGCGGCTGGTGGGGCTGAGGCTGAGGCGCTGGCCTGCATATTTGATCTCGCCCGGGTCGTGTAGTCCGCATTTCGAGTGCTCAGTGCGCAAAAGTGTTACCTAACCCCTGGTTCCCTTCTCCTCCACTGACATATCGATGAGGTATTCACTCATCGATGCGCTACAGCCTGCGCATAAGTGAATAGTCCTACGATAAGTGCGCGGGCCAGGCCAACAGCGTGGCCATAAGTCCTGAAAAGTCATCGACAAGTGGCGGAAAGTTGGCCATAAGTCAGCACAATTGCAACAGGTCAGCAGCTGAACTTAGCCTGAGTCGCGCGAGGCCGGTGCATTTTCCAGAAGCTGCAAACGCTGCTTACGCTCCTGGATTCTGGACTCACGGAGCTGCCGATCTTTATACGGGACAGTGGCTTGACGAAAACGCCCAACTTCGGACGAAAATACCAATCCACCTGCCTGAATGCGCTGCCTCTGCCGAATAGCGAACTGTCGCAAGACCTCCACGCAGTCCCCATTAATGACCTGTGACCATTGGAAGCGGAGTACATCTAAGTGGAGGTTTCGCAGACGCTTCTCGCGAGCTTGCTCTTTCAGAAGCACAGTCTCCGTAGCTGCTACCCCGCCACCGGAATACTTAGTCAGCCCATCGAACTCAATGATCAAATTCAGATGAGGCACATAAAAATCGACGCGCCCAATGAATCCTTCACTGTCATAGAACTCGACCTGCTGCATGAGCACGCATTTTTCGTCGTAAAGCGTGGCAATTCCTGAGTCGATTATGCATTTCTTTGTGATCGACTCACCGATGGTTTCGCTGTGTTCGCTGGCAGTTCGAAGTAGCTCGCGGGCGCGACGGGTCCCCGGCGAACGTGGGTAATTTGTGAGGACGGTGTGCAGTTCTTCGAGGTCACACCACTGTCGCAGTGCGGTGTCAACGATGATTGGCCCGTTTTCGGACTCGGCGGTGCGGCAGATATCGATGACGGTTTTCGGCACATCTGTAACGCAGCGCCCACCAATGCGAACGATGTCTTGTTCGAGGATTCTGCCACTGACATGGCGCAATCCGCCGCCAGGTCGGCGCAGGCCGGAATTGGCAAGCGCGATTGTGGCATTTCGAACAAGCAACGGGATGCCATGCAACGCAGCGGCTGCTTCGCCCGTAATGATTGTCCCGGAACCTGGCTTGACCAGTGCCTTTATCTGTAGTTGAAAACGTTCGAATGCTGACAGCGCATTCCAGCGAGAGCACTCGATGTAGGTGCCGTACGCCAGTCTGAGCAGGGATCCATCTCGAATATTTGCGCTTCCGACGTGCCCGTGCAGATTATCCAGCTCTGACTTGGCACTGACATATTCACAAGGATGCTTGATTTGTTTCTGCGAAGCCGCGTGGATGAGGCCATCGGAATCGTAAGTCCAGTTAGGCATTGGTTTAGGCACGCTCCCCGAGGTGGGCTACAGGAATTCACGCATTGGAATTAGTGCCTTTAGTTATGGTCGACCCCGCGGAAATTGGCAGCAGAAAAGCCGCCGAATTGCCCGTTTCTGTGGACAATTTGGCGGCTGTGGATAACTAGCTGCGGACACCCAGCTGTCGCTTACTTAATACTTGGCGCCGTCCTCAACTGCGAGACCGAACGGAATGCCGGTGTCTGACGGCCAGTACTTCTCGTCAGCTGAGAAGCTAATCGTTGCCCTTTCCCCATCGCTGTGGCGATTTGGGTTAATCACGACATGGTCAATAGTGCGTGTCTCAGTTTCATTACTTCCTGCAAGCGTTGCTGTCACTTCAGTTGGCTGGTCGAGAACCAGAATCGCAAATTGTCGATTGTCGGCAGCATGGGGGTTGGGATCCTCACGCTGCTGATAAGCGAGAACCTCGGCTCGGTTCTGGAAAACCTTCACGGTACCGGTTACGGTCTGCTGGCCGCTGGTTCCATTGCTCGACCCCTGCGGACTAGAACCCGACGCCCCGGACTGCGAACCCGAACCAGCCCCCGACCCCGAAGCCGACCGCCCCGCCGTCGGATTCGGGCCGCCGTTGCCACCGTTACCACCATCAGCGCCAGCACCATTCGAGCCCGAGCCCGAGCCCGGCGCGCAGTCATTACCAGCAGCAATGGCCTCGACGACATCCAGGTTGTCAACCGGAATCCAGTTAAACTGTTCGAACTCCCCGGCACCCGGATTCGCAGGCGTTTCCACCAGCTCATTGCCCTGGCGCGTCACCAGCAAATCTTCCTGATCGCGCCCCATCCTCTCTGCAGAAAACGAGAACATACCCGGCTGACCAGTAGCTCGCTGAAGAGCGCGACGTACACCGCCCACAGAAGTCACGCCGTCATGGTAGGAATTCTGAAACTGAATTTCCTGACCATTCTCGTCAACGCCGTAGACACCAATCGCATCAATTTCGGCGCTCATCGCACTTGTGCCATAGTTCAGCACCAGCTCGGGCACGCACCCATCATCAAGATGCACGAGCGCATATTTCATCGCCCCACCGGGGCTAACTTCTCCGACAAAAGTCTGCAGTGGCGCCGGGTTCGCCAGCACCTGCTTGTACACAACGACGGCCTTCTCCGCCTGCGCCTGCACCTGCGCATCGCCATTTTCGCTTGACGACGACGCCCCACCCTCGGCAGCCGCCGAATCGCCACCTCGATCCCCAGAAACCTGGAGGAAAAGGAACAGAGCCAGCAACAGGATAATCAGCACCAATAGCACCAAAATGGCGATGAGCTGCTTGCGGGTTTTGCCACCTGAGCTAGTCGAAGGCGTGGGTGTGTGCGTGGTCATGATTGAAGAACTACTCGCCTTGGAAGAACTTTTCCCAGTTGTCTTCGCTGGTCAAAGATGGCACGGCGGCACGCCACTGCTTCGCAAGGTCGTCCCACTTGGAGGACAGTTCGCGCATGAGGCTGATGGTCTCGGCGCGCATGGACTTTTCCTTATCCAGGTCGCGGACCAGGTGACGCACTCCGTTCTGGGAGGCATCGGTGACCCAGACATCGTCGAACGTGGAAATGTGCCACCAGAAGGAGTCCTCGAAGGCCACAGCCACCGGACCAGGGCGCTTCTTACCCATCTGCGTATAAGCCAAACGCTTTGCCATCGTCTTGTTTTCACTGGAGATTTCGTGTGACGGTGGGCGAACCGGAGTCAGACCACCCGGCATCTCGTGCATCGGCAGCAGCTCGGTCTCCGGGAAGTTCTTTCGACCAGCAGAAATGCGTGCGAAGTCGCCCTGCGATGCGTTCTTCAGCACCTCCGGGCCACGCAGCAGGTCACGAACAGCTTCCATCTGCGTCCAGGCCAGGCCGTAGCGCATGGAGACCAGGTTCGAGAGGATTCGTCGTGAAGCGACGTTGACCATGTCCTTTGCGGTGACATCGCCGTGCATGGTGGCGGCGATGAGGGAGTTGCGCAGGCCGAAGTACTGGGCGGCGTTTTCGATGTCCTTCCAGTAGAAATCGGCGTGCCAGACGGCGGCGCCCGGAATGGTGTCAGTCGGGTAGCCGGCCTTGGCGGCGCGGAAGCCGTAGTCGATGTCGTCGTACTGGAAGAACAGCGGCAGCGCCAGGCCAATCTTCTTAATGACCTCGGACGGCACCAGGCAGGTCCACCAGGCGTTGTAGTCAACGCCCAGGCGACGCAGCTGGTGGTACTTGCGCACGTCCACGTCGGCGTAACCGAACTTGGGGTCGTTCTCCTCGACGGTCAGCGCCTTCCAGTTGTAGGTCTCACCGGTGCGGAAGAGGCTGGTCGGGTTGAACAGGAAGAGCATCTGCGCACCGAGCAGCATCGGCTTTTCCGCGCATACGGCCAGGGCGGATAGGCGCAGGGTGGTTTCGGGCTCGGGGCGGATGTCGTCGTCGGTAAGCAGAACCATGCAGTCGCCCGCAGCGGTGGCGTCGCGCATGCCGCGGGAGAAACCGCCGGCGCCGCCGAGGTTTGGCTGGTGGACAACGTTCAGGCGCTCGCCGAGGATCTCCTTGGCCCAGATGAAGTCGGCTTCGTCAGCCGGGTGCTGTTCGCCCTGGTCAACGACGCGGATGGTGCGAACGCGCTCAAGGGCTGGCAGGTCCTCAGCCAGCGTGGCGACGGTTCGAGCACAGTCAACCGGTCGGTTGTAAGAACAAATGACCAGGTCAGTCGGAATATCGCGCTTGATAGCCGACTTGGGCACAACATAGCGGACATCGGAAATCTTTGCGCCTGCGTCCTCGGTGTCGAAGCGCAGGTGAATGGCACCGCCATCGGCGAAGCGGTCCAGCGGGACGGTCAGGCGAACCTCTTCATTGGCAGAACCCGACATCGGCGAGTGCTCACCGGTCCAGTTGCCGTCGGCATCCGAGCCACCCGCTGCCCAGGAGTCCTCCAATCGGAGGTGGCCCCCAATATCCTCGGTGTAGGCCAGCACACGCGCGGAACCGACCACGCGCGCACGGATTTCGACCTGCTTAATTGAGGTCCAGCGCTGCCAGTAAGAAGCTCGGAAGCGCCCGAAGTAGGTGTCAGTGCGCACTACGGTGTGGCGACCGAGCGTGATCGAGTTACGGGTGGCCTGCACCGAGCTGTCGTAGGCGCCAACGCCTTCGACTCGGTAGTACAAATCCGGCTCCACCCAGTCTGCGGGCGGAGCAAACAGCACGCGCTGAATAGTCAGCATGTCAACATCGGTTTCGGCGGTCAGCTGAGTGGATTCCTTATTAGAAGCAGTCGAAGTCACGTCCCCCAGCGTATCGCGCTATTTCACACGGAAGATGAATACACGCTGAATGATGAAGTTAATTACCGTCGCAACGCCCTGTGCGACGACGAATGCGCCGAACTGTGCCCACTGCGCGTTCCAGTCCCAGGATTCGACGAGCCAGGGCTGCAACACGTTGAAGATGCCGACCTGGGTGGCGTAGGTAATCAGGTACAGCACCGCAACTGCCAGCACCTTCTTCGCCGAGGACTTCGACTTGAAGGTCCAGCGGCTGTTAATGATGTACGCCGTAATCGTGCCGAAAACCCAGCCGACCGTCTTGCCCCAGAAGTTGGTCGCCCCGAAGGCGTTGAGCATGATGAACGTCAGGCCGAAGTCCACCACCGCCGCGATGACGCCGGAGATGATAAAGCGCATCATCTGCACTTTCAGTCCGTGCTCGTCCTTGGTCTCCGTCGCCATTGGCACTGCGGCCGAGTCCTCTACGACAAAACCGTTTTCGTGGGAGCCGTTTCCGAGCTTGCCGTTGTCGCGGTTCGGGTTTTCATTTGCTGTTTCATTCGCTGACACGCCTAGGAATTCTAGGCCACCGGCCAGCTAACAAACAGCCAGCGCGAACATAAACAGGCAATAAAGAGGAGAAAAGAACTAACGCCGCAGCGCCTCACGCAGCAGATCCAGCCGCTCCACCGGCGAGAGCGCATCCTCCCCAGCTAGCCCCAACGCGCTCATCTCCGCCCAGCTAGCCGCCGCCAATTCCTCAACGTCCTCGCCGGATAGCGGGATGCCCTCGTCGCTCTCCCAGCCGAGGCGCTCCATGACATGCGCCGCCACATCATGCCGTAGCTCATCCGAGGTCAGCGCCGCCAAGCACAGCAGCTCCACCAATGCCGCATCGTGCCCGGCTGGGTCTTTCTCGGCGTCCTCTATAGGCAATGCGCGCAATCGCTTAACGACGCTCTCCCCCGCCTCCCCGGTCAATTCCAGCGCGGTTGATTCCGACCTCTGCAGGTCCAGAGCCTGTAACAGGGGCACGAATTCAAACACCCCCGACCTCTCGATGATGTCCACCACATCAGCACGAGCGGTGGCCAGCGTATTTTGAATAGAGTCCCGCCCGGTCAATTCCCTATTGATTGCGGCAATATCTACCGGCTCCTCCGCGTCCACATCTCCCAGTGCGCGGATAGAGCCCGAGCCACCGATACACAGGGCATCCGGGGTGGCCTCATCGCGGGCAAAAGCTTCTCTGACCTGCAAGGTATGTTCCCACAAGCCCCACTGCCAGATAAGGGTATCGCCGGGACTTTGCAGCACCTCGGCAACTGTGGTGGACAGGGGAACATCGACGACTCCGACCGCTGCGGGTCTGCCGCCAGTCACCAGCTGCGCCGCAGACTCCACCGCAGAGCCGGGCAAATGGAACTTCGTCGGCACGCTTTCCTCGCCCCACCCAAAGATGACCGCTAACACGCGGGACAGGCTTCGCAGATCCATCTGGTCATTGACCCCGAAGACGCGGTGGGCGCTGCACGGTTCTTCCTCCAAAGAGGCACCGATAATGAGCGTGGCCGGTTCCGTGGCCACGCGAACGCCCGGGAAGGCGACTACGTTATCGGTCTGTGCTGCCATACCTCACAGCGTACGCAGGAAAAACAATGTGGCCTGGATAGCAAAAACTCGCTACAATGCGCGCGTTTTTACCAGTGGAATCTGGCGCGGCTCCGCGCCCCACGGCTCTACCAAGTACTTGCGACGCAGGCGCTGCGACTCCACCGCGGTCCACTGCGCCACCAGCTCTTCTACCCCGCGGGCAAGCCCCAGCACCGGCCCTGCGACTTTTTCGCCAACATGCGGAAAATCAATAACCTCCACGTCGTTGACCTTGGGAAACCGCGGCTCCGTCAGATTTCCCTTGCCGGGCTTGGCCTTCTCTTCCTTCGCGGCAGCGCGCAGCTGCCCGATGTGGTCACGAATGCCGGCCACGGATGCCGGCAGGTCAATCACCGTGGCCCCCGCCTGCTCAATCGCTTGCGATAGCAAGTCCGCACCCTCAGCACCCTCAGCGCTCTCTGCCGCAGCGTCACCGTCACCATCGCCCGCGGTCACAGACGCAACAAAGCAACCGGTGAGCAGATTGGTGGCGGTCTCCAGGGCTCCGTCGTCAAGCGGATCCACCAGCCATGCACCCGACAACCTCTCGCCTGCAAAGGACGGCGAGAGCTCCACATGCCAAATGACAACGGGCGATGTGGAACTACATACGGCAAGGGTCTGCGGAGTAGCAGCAGGCGTGGAAGTCATGAGGTTGATGGTATCGCGAGTGACGGATCCCACGCGGGGTAGCCTTTATCGCATGTTCGACTTTTTCAAGAAGAAGCCGCGTGAAACCATCAACATGGCCGCCGAGTACACCAACACCCCGCTGTCGAACCAGATGGTCATGCTGTTCGCCGAGGAACTGCCCATCCTCGACAGCAAGGAACGCGCACAGGTCTACCGCGCACTCGAGGCGTACGACGGCCCGCAGATCACCTCGCAGGAAATGCTGCCGGAAGAGATCCGAAAAATTATGGATCTATAGTCTCTCCGCACATTTCGCTTGCTTTCCGACGGCCCGTGCGCGACCTCAAGCGTGACCAACACCTCGGAGCGTCACGGGCGACGGAGCCGGTGCAAAGGGGTAGCCTAGCCTTGATGTCCACTAACACTAACGGCAAGTCCAGCACCGATGCTTCGAACGGTGCCTACGGAGCCGTACACACAGAAGCCAGGACCCTGACCGGTTGGGGTCGTACCGCCCCCGCTAAGTCCCAGGTGCTGTCGACGCCGGACTTGGATGAAATCGTTAACGCCGTCAAGGCTGTCGCAGACCAGAACTCCGACAAGCCTGCCCACCTGCGCCGCGGTGTAATTGCCCGCGGTATGGGCCGCTCTTACGGCGACCCCGCCCAGAACTCGGGCGGTCTGGTCATCGACATGCAGAAGCTCAACAAGATCCACTCCATTGACCAGGAGTCGGCGATTGTTGATGTCGACGGCGGTGTCACGCTGGACCAGCTGATGAAGGCCGCACTGCCCTACGGCCTGTGGGTGCCGGTGCTGCCGGGAACTCGCCAGGTCACTATCGGTGGTGCCATTGGTCCGGATATTCACGGTAAGAACCACCACTCCGCAGGTTCCTTCGGCAACCACGTGCTGTCGATGGAGCTGCTGGTCGCTGACGGCCGTATCCTGCACCTTGAGCCGGAGGGCTCTGCAGACGACCCGGACGGCAAGCTGTTCTGGGCAACCGTCGGCGGCATGGGCCTGACCGGCATTATTGTCCGCGCTCGGATCAAGATGACCAAGACCGAGACGGCCTACTTCATCGCCGATACGGACCGCACGAATAACCTCGACGAGACCGTGGCATTCCACTCCGATGGCTCGGAGCACAACTACACGTATTCCTCCGCGTGGTTCGACGTCATCTCCCCGGAGCCAAAGCTGGGCCGCTCCACTATTTCCCGCGGTTCGCTCGCAACCTTGGCGCAGCTGGAGGAATTCGCCCCGAAGCTGGCCAAAGATCCGTTGAAGTTCAACGCTCCGCAGCTGATGACGGTTCCGGATATCTTCCCGAACTTCACCATGAACAAGCTTTCCCTCATGGCTATCGGTGAGGCCTACTACTTCATGGGCGCCCCGGCGCGTAACCAGGTCAAAAACCTCACGCAGTTCTACCAGCCGCTGGACCTCATCGGCGAGTGGAACCGTGGTTACGGCTCCAACGGCTTCCTGCAGTACCAGTTCGTGGTGCCGACCGACGCCGTCGAGCCTTTCAAGGACATCATCCGGGACATGCAGCGCTCCGGCCACTACTCCGCGCTCAACGTGTTCAAGCTCTTTGGCCCCGGCAACAAGGCCCCACTGTCCTACCCGATGCCGGGTTGGAACGTCTGCGTGGACTTCCCGATCAAGCCGGGTCTCGGCGCCTTCCTCGATGATCTGGACAAGCGCGTCATGGAGTTCGGCGGCCGCCTCTACCTGGCCAAGGAGTCGCGCACTTCCGCCGCTAACTTCCACCAGATGTACCCCGAGATGCAGAGCTGGCTGGACACCCGCAATGAGATCGATCCGCACGGTGTCTTCGCCTCTGACATGTCGCGTCGACTGGAACTGCACTAAAAGAACCGAGAGGATTTAAGCCCCAATGATTAATGCTGTAGGCGCTGCCCAGTCCATCCTGCTGCTCGGCGGCACTAGTGAAATCGGTCTGGCCATTACCGCCGAGTTCCTGAAGAAGGGCCCAGCCAAGGTCATCCTGGCTTCCCTGCCGAACGATCCGCTGCGCGAGGCCTCCGCTGAAAAGATGAAGGCCGCCGGCGCTTCCGAGGTGGTCACCCTCGACTTCGACGCAACGGACTTCGACTCCCACCCGGAGGTCGTCGATAAGGCATTTGCCGACGGCGACGTGGACATCTGCATCGTCGCGTTCGGCATGCTTGGCGACGCCGAGGAGCTCTGGCAGAACCAGCGCAAGGCCGTCCTGGCTGCGAACATCAACTACACCGGCGCGATGTCGATGGGTGTTCTGGTTGGCCAGAAGTTCAAGGCGCAGGGCCATGGTCAGTTCATTGCCATGTCCTCCGTCGCTGGTGAGCGCGTGCGCCGCTCCAACTTTGTCTACGGTTCCACCAAGGCCGGCCTGGATGGTTTCTACCTGAACCTGGGCGAGGCCCTGGAGGAGTACGGCGTCAAGACCCTGGTTATCCGCCCTGGTCAGGTACGTACCCGTATGTCCGCTGACGTGGACGAGGCCCCGCTGACTGTGAACAAGGAAGATGTCGCCAAGCTCGCGGTGAAGTCCGTCGAGGCCGGTAAGACACTGGTCTGGGCTCCGCCGGCATTCCAGCTGGTGATGATGGTGCTGAAGCACATTCCGCGCCCGATCTTCAAGAAGCTGCCGATTTAAAAGCGAGACTCGGGGGACTCGATGGAACTCGGCGGAGCTTGACGGGGCTTGACGGGCTGACGTACCCACCTTTAGCTCCGCCGTTCGTCGGAGTCCGGTTCCTGTGCAAAACTTGAGGGCATGGTAGACAAGCAGGCCGAAACCTCGAGCGCTGACACCACGGGTGCCGACAACACTAGCGCCAACACAACGGGCGCACGATCCTACAGTGAGCTGGTTGACGAAGATCGCTACGAAATCTTCAACGATGACCAGCTCTCCCTCAAGGCTGCTCTGACCTACCTGTTCGCAGCGCTTGTGGGCGGTTCGGTTATCGCTCTAGCGTCCTGGTTTGTGTTCCACCGCCTGTCGCTGCCGGCCTTTGGCGGCTCGCAGCTGACCAGGGCAGTCGCAACAGCGCTGATTGTCATCACGCTGACGCTCACCACCGTCCTGCTGTATTTCTTCGCCACCAAGGGCAAAGATAATCGCCCCCGGTGGCTAACGTGGTTGACGTATCTGATGGCTTACATGTCACCGGCCATTTTGGTGGTCTCTGCCGTCGGCCTACCGATGGGCTCGACCAGGCTGTGGTTGGACGGTCTGTCCGTCGACCAGGAGTTCCGCACTGAATACCTCACCAGGATGGCCTCGGAGCCTGGCCTGCATGACATGTCGTACATCGACATCCCGTCTTTCTACCCCGCTGGTTGGTTTTTCCTGGGCGGACGCCTGGCCAATATCCTGGGCATTGCCGGCTGGGAGGTCTTCCAGCCCTGGGCATTGATTACACTCGCTGCCGCTGGCTGTGTTTTGGTCCCGGTGTGGCAACGCCTGAGTGGCTCCCTGCCCGTGGCCACTGGCATTGCGCTGACAACCACGGCGGTCGCCCTGGCGACTGTCGCCGATGAGCCCTACGCCGCAGTCGTTGCTATGGGTCTTCCGGCGATGACCGTGATGGCCTGGCGCGGTCTCACCGGCGCCTGGTCCGCCATGTTTGGCGTGCTCGTCTTCCTGGGTATTTCTGCGACCTTCTACACTCTTTACACTGCCGTAGGCGCGCTTATTGTGGTCGTGTTGGCCGTGGTCGCGTGGACGTCGTCAAGCTCTTGGATGCCTGTAGTGCGTCTGATCATTATGGGCGTGGGATCGATGCTGATTGCGGCGACGGTGTGGGGGCCGTACATGCTGGCGGTTGCGACGGGGGCACCGCGCTCGGGCGCGACAGCGACGCACTACCTGCCCCCGGAGGGCGCGCAGCTGCCTTTGCCGATGCTCGCCGCCAGCGTAATCGGTGTGCTGTGTTTCATCGGTGTCGTGCGCATGCTGGTCAGCGCCACGGAGCCGGATGCCCGCGCGCTCGGCCTGGGCACGCTGGTGCTCTATGGCTGGGTAGTTGCCTCGATGGTGGCGACGTTGCTCGGACGCACACTGCTGGGGTTCCGCCTCACCGCACCGATTACGTTTATGTTGATTGCGGCTGGTGTGGTCGCGCTTGCCGACGCCCGTCTCAACGGCATCGAGAAGTATTGGCCGCAGGCGGCACCAGCTCACATTGCCAAGCGCGTTTCCGCGGTAATGGCGGCAGTCTTGCTGCTGGCGGGCATTGGCTACGCGCAGTCGATTCCGAATAAGTTGCATGGTGCCATCGACTTGGCGCATACCGACACCGACGGTAACGGCGAGCGCGCGGACCGCTTCCCACCGAATGCCGGGGCGTGGTACTCAGCGGTGGACCAAACGCTGAAGGAGGCCGGGCTCGATCCGGCCCAGACAGTGGTGCTGACGGATGAGAAGAATTTCCAAGCACTCTATCCCTGGTATGGATTCCAGGCACTGACCAGCCACTACGCTAACCCTCTGGGTGAGTTTGACCGCCGTAATCAGGCATTGGAGGAATGGTCGGAGATTCGCGATCCCGATGAGCTCGTGCAGGCCATGGATGCAACGCCGTGGCGCGGACCGGATGCCATTGTGCTGCGGGGCGAGGTTGAGACACCTGATGCCGAGGATGCCGCTCCACTGACGTTGGACATCGCGGATGATATCTATCCGAACAATCCGAATGTGGTCTTCCGGAGCCTGAATTTTGCCCGCTCTGCATTTGAGAAGCACTGGGAGCTAAACCAGGTCGGCCCGTTCGTAGTGGCGGTTCGCAAGTAGGTATTGGGCGGCTATCCCCTGCTGTAAACGTGATTCCTGTTACTAATGTGGAAACTGTGATGTAACTTTCGCGTTGCAAACTCAAAGAAAAACGCCAATTACCGTAGTATCTTTCCTTGTGACTGCCGAAACTAAAGAAATCAAAGAAAGTGTCGACGGCTCACCCGAAGTGACCATCGACCGCGTGGAGAGACCGCCTATGGACGGCCCCTCTCCTACGACACTGACTCGTTGGACAGCGATTATCGCTGGAATCGTCGGTTTCATTTGCTTTGTCATCACACCGTTCCTCCCGGTCGTGAATACTCAGTCCTCCGTGTCTTGGCCTCAGCGCGACACACTGAACTCAGTGGATGCACCGCTTATGGCGCAGGCACCGTTGGATCTGAGCGTCGATCTGCCTCTGTCCCTGACGGATGAACTTTCCGACAAACGGACGACCCTGTTGTCGACTATCCCCCCGACCGCGGATAAGCCGACCAAACGGGGCCTGATGGTGCGTTCGGGCAAGGACGGCCTCGACGTCATTCTGCGCGACAGCGTGGTGATGAGCCTGGATAAGAAGGAGCTTGCCAGCAACAAGGGCAAGATCCTGGAGATCCGCTCAAACGAGCATGAGACCACCGTCAACATCGACGGCGCCAAGAACTCAGATGGTGAGAAGCTCACCGCCACCACACACGGCGATTACCGTCCGCAGGTCACCGGTATCTACACTGACCTGCCCGCTGACGGTGACGCGGCCAAGGCCGTAGCCGATGGACTCGATGTCCACATGAACATCGACTCCCGCTACACCTCACACCCGACAGTGGTGAAGTACATCGTCATGTACTTGGGTCTGCTTCTGACGCTGGCTTCCCTGGTCGCGTTGGCTCGCATTGACCGTATCGACGGTTCCCCTTTCACTCCGCTGTTCAAGCGCGGTGCGTTGAAGCCGACTCCGCTGGACATCCTGGTCGGCACGATTTTGGTTGTTTGGCACTTCATCGGTGGCAACACCTCCGATGACGGTTACATCTTCACCATGGCGCGCGTCTCCGACGAGTCGGGCTACATGGCGAACTACTACCGTTGGTTCGGCGCTCCTGAGTCACCGTTCGGCAGCCCCTACTACGACCTGCTGTCGCTGATGGTGAAGGTGTCCACCTCGTCTCTGTGGATGCGACTTCCTGCGCTGCTGTCCGCACTGCTGGTGTGGTTCATTATTTCCCGAATGGTTATCCCGCGCCTCGGCGAGAAGATTGCCCAGCGCCGGGTGGCCTACTGGTCTGCTGCTGGTGTGCTGTTGGCCTTCTGGCTGCCGTACAACAACGGACTGCGCCCGGAGCCGGTCATTGCTCTGGGATCCCTGCTGACCTGGGTATTTATCGAGCGCGCAATTCTAACTCGACGCCTGCTGCCAGCTGCAGTCGCAGTGGTTATCGCCACGCTGGCACTGGGCTCGGGCCCAACGGGCCTAATGGCAGTTGCTGCCCTGCTCGCAGGCATCCCGATGCTGGTGCGCATTGTCGTTGAGCGCCATAAGGCTCTCGGTGGTGGTTGGCAGGCCCCACTGATGCAGATTGCACCGTTCCTGGCTGCGGGCACCGCCATCTTGGTCGGTGTCTTCGGCGACCAGACTTTGGCCACGGTCCGCGAGTCCATTCGCGTCCGCAGCATCATCGGCCCGTCGGAGCCTTGGTACAACGAGTACGTCCGCTACTACTGGCTGGTGCTGCAGTCGGTCGACGGCGCCTTCCCGCGTCGTTTCCCGGTTCTGATTGCACTGGCGTGCTTGAGCATCACGATTGCCGCGCTGCTTCGTCACCGCACCGTTCCGGGGGCTCTGGCCGGTCCGTCGGCACGCCTGGTGTTCATGTTCATCGGCACCATGTTCTTCCTGACCTTCACGCCGACAAAGTGGACGCACCACTTCGGCGTGTACGCGGGCATCGCGGCTTCCCTGGCAGCACTTGCCGCTATGGCCATTAGCCATTGGGTAGCAGGTAACCCGCGCAACCAGCTGTTCTTTGCCGGTGGTTTCACCTTCATCCTCGCTTTCTCGCTGATGGGCATTAACGGCTGGTGGTATGTGTCGTCCTACGGTGTGCCGTGGTTCGACAAGACTATTCAGTTGCGCGGCCACCAGCTGGGTTCAGCAGTATTGGCTCTAGCCTTGCTACTGCTGCTGGCTGGTGCCGTAATGAACTTCGTCCAGGAGTTCCGCACCAAGCCGAAGTCGCAGGAAAAGTCGGCACGCGCGCGCCGCATCAATGCAGTTGCATCGTCCCCGATTGCGGTGACGACGCTGCTGGTGACGATGTTCATGGTGGCTTCACTGGGCAAGGGCGCAGTATCGCAGTACCCGGCATACTCGGTCGCCGCGGGCAATATCCGCTCCTTGGCTGGTCAGACATGTAATATGGCGAGCGATGTGCTGATGGAAACCGATCCGAACGATGGCTTCCTGAATACCGTCGATGGCAAGCCGCTAGCGGAATCGTTGCGCGGTGGCGGCAAGAACCGTGGCTTCGACCCGAACGGCGTCCCGTCAAATATGAAGGCCGAAGCTGTGGACACCAGCCAGAGCCAGGCAAGTACTGCCGACACTGATGATCAATCTACTGATCCGGAAGCCACAGTTGAGGGCGGTTCCGCGTCGGGCACCGACGGCGGCAAGCGCGCCGACAAGGGTGTCAACGGCTCGCAGGTCGAGCTGCCATTTGGCTTGGATCCGGATAAGGTGCCGGTGCTTGGCTCCTACTCCGAGGACATTCAGCGTCCTGCAAGCCTGGAAACTTCCTGGTTCCAGCTGCCTGAGATTGACGAGGCCCACCCGCTACTCGTCGTATCGGCGGCCGGCCGTATCTTCCACCACGACATCAACGGTGTGGCTCAGCAGGGTCGCAAGCTGGTGGCACAGTACGGTCGCAAGGGCGGCGACGAGGATGGCTTCGAGGTCCTCTCCGAGTCGGAGCCGATTGATATCGGCCCTGCTCCGACCTGGCGTAACCTGCGCTTCCTGACCGAGGAGATCCCAGAGGGAGCTACCGCTGTGCGACTGGTAGCGGAGGACAATGACGTCTCCGAGGATCAGTGGCTGGCGCTGACCCCTCCTCGCCTGGCCGAGCTGCAGTCGATGACTGATGTCATTTCGCCGGAAACTGCGACTATCCCGGACTGGCCGGTTGCCTTCCAGTTCCCGTGCCAGCGTCCGTTCGACCACTACGCAGGTGTCGCAGAGCTTCCGGAGTACCGCATCACTCCGGACCGTGGCCTGAAGGTCGTCGGTGCAGATGTCTGGCAGTCGGTCGATGGCGGTGGTCCGCTCGGATTCTCCGACGCTGTGAATGAGGCTACGTCCGTACCGACTTACCTCAAGAACGACTGGCGCCGCGACTGGGGTTCCGTCGAGAAGCTCTCGCCGCGTCCGAATAAGGACAAGGTCAAGCCGGATGTCGCCGAAATTGAGTATGAAGATATCACTCGCTCGGGTCTATACTCGCCCGGGAAGATGATTGTGAAGGATCCCTAGGCGAAAGAGCCTCGGTGCCTCCTTCACCTAAGGAGACCGAGTGACTGCACAAACCCGTTCCATCGTTGTCGCCGCAATGGTTGTGACTGACCCGGTGGGACGGGTTTTGTGCGTTCGTAAGCGGGGCACGGATACGTTCATGCTGCCCGGCGGCAAGTTCGAGCCGGGTGAGTCCGTCGATCACCCGGAGGTCACCGCCGCGCGCGAAGTCTCCGAGGAGCTCGGCGTGGACATCGAGCTATCGCAGCTGCGTCCGTGGAATATCGCCCGTGCGGCCGCCGCCAACGAGGCGGGCTTCGAGGTCGTCGGCCACCATGTGCGCTATGTCGGCGAGTTCACCGATGAGCTGGCGAACGTTCAGCCCCACGCCGAAATTGAAGAGGTCCGCTGGCTCGACCCCTGGCTACCGACCGGGAAAATCGCCCCTATGCTGGTCGAAACCACTCTGCCGAAGCTCCGCGAAGAGCTGCCCCAGCTTGCCGCTGGCCGTGAGCAGCCACAGCGCGCACTGTCGTCACTGACTGTCTTCTGCGGCTCCGGCTTCGGCAACGATCCCGCCTGGCGCGTCACCGCCGAACGCCTCGGCCAGACACTCGCGGAAAATCGGGTGGAGCTCGTCTACGGGGGCGCGGCGATTGGTCTTATGGGCACGGTTGCTAACGCGTCGCTTGACGACGGCGGCAGTGTCACCGGTGTCATCCCCGAGGTCCTGGTCAAGAAGGAAATTGCCCATCCGCGGCTGACTCACCTGGAAACTGTTGCGACTATGGCCGACCGCAAGTCGCGCATGTATGAGCTTGGCGATGCTTTTGTTGCGCTCCCCGGCGGCGCGGGCACGCTGGAGGAGTTCTTCGAAGTGTGGACCCAGCAGCACCTGGGGATTCATGCCAAGCCAGTGGCGTTGCTGGGCCCTTCGGGCTTTTGGGAGCCGCTGTTGGCTCTGCTCCGCAACGTTGTGGATGCGGGTTTTGTGCGGCCGGAGCTTCTCGATGCGCTTATTGTCGTCGACGACGTCGACAAGCTCCTGCCTGCGTTGATTGCGTGGCGTGCGGGGCGGACGAAGTTTTAGCCCGACCCCAGACCCCACAACATCCTGCTAGTGAGCAGCAGCCAGCTGCTGCAGCTCAGCTTCGGTGCCGTTGAAGACGTCCTCGTCCACGTTGGTCGGGATGCCATCGACGCGGCCCGTGGAGGAACGCTGCCAGAAGGCCATGCTCTCCCAACCGCCCGGCAGCGAGGTCGGAGCGCTGTCTTCGTAGGCGGCGAGCCACAGCGGGTAGTCGGTGAAGTCGGTCGAGTTACCCATCGGGTTCTGCCAGAACCAACGGTAGGTGTAAATCATCGGGGTTTCGCCGGTCTTTTCCTCTACGCGCTCGAGGAAGTCCTTGGTCCACTTTTGCAGCTGGGTCGGGTTGAGGCCATTGTCCAGCTCGATGTCCAGCACCGGTGGCAGAGTCTTGTCTGTGGAGATCTGCTCATCGCGCTGCTGCAGTGCTTCTACGTACTGGTCAGCCTGCGCAATTGCGGAGCGATCCGGATGTGCCTTGTGGTAGCTGCCCACATACAGACCGGCCTTCGCTGCAGCAATGGAGTCCTCGAGGAAGTACTTCTGGTCACCTTCGACACCGTCGGTGGCCTTGATGAAAGCGAACTTCTGGCCGCTGGCTGCGACCTCGTCCCACTTCAGCGCGACGCCACCTGGGCGCTGCCACTTGGAGACGTCCACACCGGTCGGCCCCATGTGGAAGCCGGTGCGAGCCGGGTTCGACGATGCGCTGGTAGCCGAACCAGTTGAGGAACCGTTGGCACCAGAGCCCTGCGACTCCTGAACATCCGACGCAAGCGGCGCATCGGTGATGCTCGGTGATTCGGTCAAAAAGTCGAGCGACCCCTTGGAATCAGCAGCGGACGGGTTGGAGTGTGCAGATGCGTCCTGGGGTTGCGCGTCAGCCGGTGCAATAACACCCAAGGTCAGCGGCGCAACGGCCACGATACTTGCCAAAGTGGCGCGTCCCGGGCGTCGCTTCAGCACCGCGGTCGCGGAAAGTGGAAGAAATTTCATGGTTTGCACCTTACCCCCTAAACCACTTCAGCCCCATTCGTAAGCCTAAACTTATTCCACCCCTCCAGTCACAGCTGCAATCCGCCCTTGCCCCTAGACTGGCGGCATGACAAATAGCACTAATACTGAGACCCAGTCCGCAACGTCCCAATTCTCAACGACTCCTCGCCCACAGGATGACCTCTACTTGGCCACCAACGGTGAGTGGGTTAGTAATCACGTCATCCCGGCTGACCGCCCCATCGATGGCGCCTTTTACAAGCTGAGGGATGAGGCGGAGGAAAACGTCCGCGAGCTCATCACCACTGCCGCCGATGCGGATCCGAATTCCCGCGTCGCTCGCTTGTACAACTCTTTCATGGACGAAGCCGCTATTAATGGCGCCGGCGCTGCTCCACTCGCGCAGGATTTAGAAATAATTGCCTCCGCCGAGAACGCGCATGAGCTGGCGTTGGCGCTCGGCCGCCTCGACCGCCTTGGCGTCGGCGGTGCACTCGGGTACTGGGTAGAGAAGGATTCCGGCTCGGACCTGGATGCTCTCTACCTGCTGCAGTCGGGCCTCGGCCTCCCGGATGAGGCTTACTACCGCGAGCCTGGTCACGCCGACACTCTCGCCGCCTATGAGCAGCATGTTGCCGCTATGTTGAAGCTCCTCTCCTCGCATGACGACGGCGCGGGGGACCTCTCCACTGCACTTGCTGCATTCGAGTTGGTAGACACGGCCGCTGCGGCGGCGCGCATCGTGGCTTTTGAAAAGCGCATTGCCGCTGGTCACTGGAATGTGGTCGATACCCGCGACGCACTGAAGACCTATAACAAGACCGCTATTTCTGATCTCCCCACCGGCTTCCCGGTCGCGGAATGGCTCGCGGCCACCGGTGTCAATGAGACGAACCAGACTGCCATCGACACCATCGTGGTGATGATGCCGTCGTATTTCGAGCACTTGAGCAAGCTGTGGCAGGACACTGACCTGGCAGATTTGCGCCTGTGGGCGCTGTGGCGCGTTCTCCACCAGCGTGCCGCCTACCTGTCGGATGACTTCTCTGCGGAGAGCTTTAACTTCTACGGCCGCACCTTGCAGGGTTCGACCGAGCAGCGTGCACGCTGGAAGCGTGGTGTTGCCTTTGCGGACGGGGCGGTTGGACATGACGTCGGCAAGCTGTATGTGGAAAAGCACTTCCCGCCGGAGTACAAGGAGCAGGTCCTGGAACTGGTGGACTACCTGCTGGCGGCGTACCGGGAGCGCATTTCGGAGCTGCCGTGGATGACGAAGGCGACGCAAGAGCGGGCTTTGGAGAAGTTGTCGCTGTTTAAGGCCAAGATTGGTTACCCGGAGCGTTGGCGTGATTACTCGGCGATGGAGCTCGGGGATTCCCTGATGGACAATGCCCGTGCTGCCAGCGCTTTTGCGCATGATTATGAGGTGGCAAAGCTGGGCACTCCGGCCAATCGTGATGAGTGGCATGGCACTCCGCAGACGGTCAATGCCTTCTACAATCCGGTGGTCAATGACATCACGTTCCCGGCTGCGATTTTGCAGTCGCCGTTCTTCTCACCGGACGCTTCCCCGGCGGAGAACTTCGGTGGCATCGGTGCGGTTATTGGTCACGAGATTGGGCATGGTTTTGATGACCAGGGCTCGCAGTATGACGGTCACGGCAACCTTCACCAGTGGTGGACCGATGAAGATCGTGCAGCTTTTGAGAAGCTGACCTCCGCTCTGGTGGACCAGTACGAGGGCCTGGTTCCGCAGGCTCTGCGCGAGCAGGCCGAGGAGGGCGCTGACCTGCCCGGCGTCAATGGTCGCTTCACCTTGGGCGAGAACATCGGTGACTTGGGCGGGCTTGGTATTGCTGTCGTCGCTTTCCGCCGTTTCCTCGCTGCCCGCGGAAAGGAACTCGGGTTGGAGGACACCCCCGAGACCTACCGTGACCTGTTCAAGCAGTGGGCACTGGTCTGGCGTTCCAAGATTCGTCCGGAGTTTGCACGTCAGCTGCTTGCCATTGACCCGCACTCGCCGGCGGAGTTCCGCTGCAACGTCATTGCCAGCAACATCGATGAGTTCCATGAGGCCTTCGGCACTTCAGCGGGGGACGGCATGTGGCGTGAGCCGAATGAGCGCGTGAATATCTGGTAATTCTGCGGGAACCCAACCTGCGCTGCCTTATCCTCCGATGCTTTCCGGGCTCTCCGATGCCTTCCAGCAGCCTCCGGGGACAGCCAACGCCTCACCGTTTACTACAAATGCAAAAGCTGACTTTTTGTTTTTGCAAACGTGGAACTAAAATCACAGGTGAGGCGCACGCTTTCCCGATGATCAAATCGGGCAGGGCCCCAATCAAGCGAGGTTCCTGTTACAAGTGCGCTTGCTAAGTGCTCTTGCTGGAGGAGGCCGCTGTGGACACTCGCGACATCCAAGCACTCACCGCCGTCAAACTCTATTACGGCGAGGGGCTCACACAGTCTCAGGTTGCAGCCGAACTCGGGGTTTCCCGTCCAACGGTCTCTAAACTGCTCAACCTTGGCCGTGAGCGCGGTTACGTGCGCATTGAAATCCACGACCCGCGCGAGGAAGCCTCAGAGACCGCGACGCAGATGCGGGATCGCTACCAGCTCAACGATGTGCGCCTGGCGCAACCGGCACGCGCTGGCAACGCGGTCTTGCTCCGCGAGTTGGGGCGTGTGGGCGCCGAGCTTCTCGACGAGCTGGTGGTCGACGGTACCCTTCTCGGTGTTTCGTGGGGTAAGACCATGTACTCCGTATCCACGCAACTGAAGTCCAAGGATGTCTCGGGCGTGGAAATTGTGCAGCTCAAGGGCGGAATGAGTCATTCCGATAAGTCGACGAATGACATCCGCACTATTGGCGGGTTCTGCCACGCTTTCCATGCCTATGCCCGCACATTGCCGCTGCCGGTGATTTTCGATTCGGTCGAGACCAAGCGCATCGTGGAACAGGATCGGTTCATCGCCAGCGTATTGGCGCTTGGCCGGACGGTGGACATTGCCGTTTTCACTGTCGGCGCAGTCGACCATGATTCACTGGCCTTGAACTTGGGGCAGCTGTCGGCAACCGAAAAGGACTTACTCGTGGAGCGCGCAGTGGGCGATGCCTGCTCACGCTTCTACCGCCCGGACGGTGGCATTGCGCTGCCAGAGGTCGATGCCCGCACGGTAGGTATCAGCCTCTCTGACCTGCGCCGGATCCCCACTCGGGTACTTGTGGCCGGTGGCGCACACAAGGCCGAGGCTATCGATGTGGCCCTTCGAACAAAGTTGGCCACTCACTTGGTCATTGACGATGCCACCGCCGAGCGCCTACTTTCGCTCGACTCATCGGACTCACCAGCTGCACCGGCTTCACCGGCTTCACCGGGCTCACCGGGCTCCCCCGATAGCTCCACCCCTCTTACTGCCACGGAATAACCGTCCCGGAACGCATCAGTACAAAGAACTGACACCCGGGCCCGAGAAGCGTCTTTGTCCTCTTCGACCGATAGACTTAAGCGAGCGCACATGTCCGCATATATGTTGCAGCCGCTGTCCGGTCGGAGAGGACGATTCTTTAGGTGTCACCAGCACAGCAAATCAAGCACACACTCCAGGCCTACGAGTCGGCGGACGCATCATTTGCCCAGTCCGCGAAGAAGTTGCCACCCGTGGGGTGGAAAGGAGCGCTCTACGCCCTCAAGCGTGCGGGTATCGAATTTTTCTTGGAGCTCGGTTTCGACGCTGCCGCGAAGTTGACCTACTACACGGTGTTGACCTTCGCGCCCGCACTGCTTGCGATTTATTCGATTGCCACGCTGATGCTGGCCGGCTATACAGAAGACCTCAACCGACTGACCGAAGATTTCATCCGCAGCTACATTCCGGCTGAGTATGCCGAACCGATCCGCAATGTCATTTCAACGATTATCGGCTCCGCCACGGGCGGTCTTGTCGCACTGACTATCGGTATTGTCTTTGCACTGATTTCGTCCTCGGCCTACACGCGCGCTTTTTCGCGCACGGCGAACTCCATCTACGGTGTTTCCGAAGGTCGCACGCTGATTCGCTACCACCTGCTCATGGTCGCCATTACGCTGCTGCTGTTAATCGGCACTGTGGTACTGCTCATTGCGATTATTGTCAATGACCAGCTAGTTATCACCATTGTCGAACCGGTTGCCCGCCCATTGGGTATTGAATCGACCACGCGCCAAATTATTGACTTCTGCATCTCCGTCTGGAGTTGGGTACGCTGGCCGGTCATTATCTTGATGTCGATGATTCTGATTGGCTCGCTGTACTACTTCACGCCGAACGTGCGCATGCGCAAATTCCGCTGGCTCAGCACAGGTTCGGCACTGGCAATTATTAGCTCGCTGATCATCGGCAAGGCGCTCCAGCTGTACTTATTCAACTTTGCGGCTTCGAATCCCTATGGCGCCATGGGTGCGGTTATCGCGCTGATGACCGCACTCTGGAGCATTAATGTGGTCGTGGTCTTCGGCTTCAAGCTGGATGCCGAGGTTGAGAGGATGCGCCAACTGCGCGCCGGCCTGCCCGCAGAGCGATACATCCAGCTTCCACCCAGAGCTACCGCGGCCGCCGAGGGCGAGCAGAAAATCCATCAGAATCTAGAAAAGCAGGCGGCCGAATTCCGAACTGAGGAACTCGACCGCCTGGATAAAATGCCAGCAGAAGCAACTGAAGATTTTTCCTCGCAGCCTGCTGCTGAGACTGACCCTACTACCGATCCGTTCAAGAGGATCGACTAGCAGGGCCAGTAACTAACCACACAGAACCTAGCTATAGCGCAATCACACCCACAATTGCAGCGTTGAGCAGGTTGGTGCACAGACCCGCAATCAGCGCCAGCGGACCGTTCTTGGCAATCTCACCGCGACGTTCCGGCGATAGCGCACCGAAGGAACCGATCTGAATTGCAATGGAAGACAGGTTGGCGAAGCCAGCCAGGGCGAAGGTCGCCAACATGATGGACTTCGGATCCAGCGAGTCGACGTGCTCCGAGAACGAGGTGTAGCCGACGAACTCGTTCAGAATCGTCTTCTCACCAATGAAGCTACCGACCAGCCCTGCGTTCTCCCACGGCACACCAATCAACCAGGCAATCGGCGCGAAGATCAGGCCGAACAGCCCCTCCAGTGACCAGTTTTCCTGACCGAACCAGCCGCCGATGCCGCCAATCATGGCCGACAGCATCGCAATCACAGCGATGAACGCAATCAACAGACATGCCACAACCACAGCGATACGACCACCGGCCAACGCACCCGATCCAAGCGCGTCAATGACGTTCTTCGACTCAGTGTCGCGGACATCCTTCACCGACGCATCCAGATCGGATTCCTCCGTCTCCGGCCAGAAAGTCTTCGCAATCAGCAGCGAGCCCGGCGCGTTCATTACCGATGCCGCCAGCAGGTACTCCAATGGCGCACCGAGCAGGGAGTAACCAATCAACGTCGATCCGGCCACCGAAGCAAAACCGCCCGACATACATGCGAACAGCTCCGACTTGGTCAGTTTCGGAATATACGGCTTAACGACGAGCGGAGCCTCCGACTGCCCGAGGAAAATCACCGTGGAAGCGAAGACGGACTCTACCTTCGAGGTTCCCATAATGAACTTCAGTGCGGACCCGACATACTCAACGAAGTACTGCACTACCCGCAGGTAGTAGAGGGCACCGAGGACTGCGCCCAGGAAGATGATCACTGGCAGCACGTTGAGCACGAAGACGAAGTTTTTCCCCGTGCCGTCGAAAAGATTACCGAAGACAAATGAGGTGCCCTCATTTGTAAAGTCGATCATCTTCTCAATGGCACCGGCGACGCTCTTCAACGCCTGGAAGCCGGGTTCCCACTTCAGCACTACCAGCGCGAACACCGCTTGCAGCAGCAGGCCAACGCCGAGCGTGCGCCAGTTAATGGCTTTCCTGTTCTTTGAGATAGCAATGGCAAATCCGATGACGAGGATGATGCCCAGTAAGCCTTGCAGTCTATCCATGACTAAGGTCTTCTTTCTTGATAAAAGAGGCTGTGGTGATGATGCCTACAGGTCCTCGGGACCAAAGGCGTAAGGGAGAATTTTTTCGAAGTCGATGCTGGCCGGAGCGCCTAAACCACCATTTTCCGGGCGCTCGGATTCCACAATGACACGCTTGCACCCAAATTCGTGCAGGACCTGCCGACAGGCACCACAGGGGTGGCACGGTGCCGCCTTTCGCCCGACAATGGCACAGGCCGCAATCTTATGGTTGCCGCCGTGCTCCGCGACCATGCGGAACACGGCTGTACGCTCTGCGCAGTTGGTCAACCCATAGGACGCATTTTCCACGTTGCAGCCTGTGACCACCGTGCCGTCGTCAAGCAGAAGTGCGGCACCGACCGGAAAACCTGAATAGGGGACGTACGAGTTTTCCGTGGCTGCGTAGGCCTTAGCCAGTAGTTCTTCGTCTGAAATGTAGGACATTGTGCTCTCCCTCCCCGAGCCTGTTCGAGGTGTTTATGCAAACATACTTATGTGGGTACAAATGGAAAGTTGCCTATTGACATTTGTTCTAGTGCTGATGATAATCGGAATCAGCAGAGTTCACAAGACCAATATCGCTAAGCACAATCGCCTATAAAAGGAGCGAACAATGGCTGAAAAGTTCGATGTAGTTGACGTCATCAAGGTAAAGCGTGATGGCGGTGAGCTCAGTCCGGAAGAGATTTCCTGGGTCATTGATGCCTACACTCGCGGTGTCGTGGGCGATGAACAGATGGCGGCGCTGAACATGGCCATCTTCATCCGCGGCATGAACCGTCGCGAGATTGTGGATTGGACTCAGGCGATGATTGACTCGGGCGAGACCATGAGCTTCGCATCGCTGAGCAAGCCCACCACGGACAAACACTCCACCGGTGGTGTCGGTGACAAGATCACGCTGCCGCTGGGCCCACTGGTGTCCTCCTACGGCGTGGCCGTCCCGCAGCTGTCCGGCCGCGGCCTCGGCCACACCGGCGGCACCCTGGACAAGCTGGAATCCATTCCGGGCTGGCAGGCTGATGTTCCGAATGACCGCTTGATGCAGATCCTGGAGGATTCCGGCGCGGTCGTCGCAGCAGCCGGTGCGGGTCTGGCACCTGCGGATAAGAAGATTTACGCGCTGCGTGACATCACCTCGACGGTCGACTGCATTCCACTGATTGCCTCGTCGATCATGTCCAAGAAGATTGCGGAGGGCACCTCCAGCTTGGTGCTGGATGTCAAGGTCGGTTCGGGCGCCTTCATGAAGGATCTGAATCAGGCCCGCGAACTGGCCCGCACCATGGTTGACCTGGGCAACGACGCGGGCGTGAACACCCGCGCGCTGCTGACGGACATGTCCACGCCGCTGGGCCTGACCATCGGCAACGCCCTCGAGGTCCGCGAATCGGTGGAGGTTCTCGCCGGCGGCGGCCCCGCAGACGTCGTGGAGCTGACCTGTGAACTGGCCCGAAACATGCTCGAGCTGGCCGGCGTGCACGATGCCGACGTGGAGCAGGCTCTGAAGGACGGCCGCGCAATGGATTCGTGGAAGAAGATGATCCGCGCTCAGGGCGGCGATCCGGATGCCGCGTTGCCGGTGGCACCTCACACGCACGATGTGGTTGCGCAGGCTGACGGTTACCTGACCAAGCTGGATGCACTGGCTCTCGGCGTTGGTTCCTGGCGCTTGGGCGCGGGACGTGCTCGTAAGGATGATCCGGTGCAGGCCACTGCCGGTATTGAGATTTTCGCCAAGCCGGGAGACAAGGTGGTCAAGGGCCAGAAGCTGCTCACGCTGCACACTGAAACTCCGGATAAGTTCGAGCGCGCTCTCGAGTCCATCGAGCCGGGCATTGAAATCGGCGACACCGCGCCGACAGCCGAGCGCGAGATTATCCTCGATCGCGTGTCCTAGAAAAATTACTGATGGGCTCGCGTCGGCGCCACTTCCCCGCCCCGAGCCCGCCACCTCCCTACCTTGACGCTCTCTCCCAAATTTCCGAAAGGACTTGATTTCTCCCATGACTTCCCGCGCTGATGTTGCCAAGATGATTGACCACACCCTGCTCAAGCCAGAAGCCACCTCTGACCAGGTCAAGGCTCTTATCGCCGAGGCCGCCAAGCTCGGCACCTACTCCATCTGCATCTCCCCCTCGCAGCTCCCAGTCGAGGTGCCTGAGGGCCTGCACATCGCCACTGTCGTCGGCTTCCCCTCCGGCGCGGTGAAGGCCGAGATCAAGGCCGCTGAAGCCGCTCGCGCTGTGGCCGATGGCGCTGAAGAAGTCGACATGGTCATTAACATCGCTTTCGCCAAGGAGCACCGCTTCGACGACCTCGAGGCCGAAATCAAGGCTGTTCGCGACGCCATTCCGGGCAAGATCCTGAAGGTCATCATCGAGTCGGCCGCCCTGACCGATGAGGAAATCATCGCAGCTTGCAAGGCCTCCGAGTCCGCAGGCGCAGACTTCGTCAAGACCTCCACAGGCTTCCACCCGGCCGGCGGCGCTTCCGCTCACGCCGTGAAGCTCATGCGCGAAACCGTGGGCGACCGCCTTGGCGTCAAGGCCTCTGGCGGTATCCGCGATGCCGCTGCCGCTGAGGAAATGATCGCCGCTGGCGCCTCTCGCCTGGGTCTTTCCTCCTCCGCCGCTGTCCTCGACGGTCTGAAGTAGGCGAACCCCGATGCTCTCCGAACAGCTACAAGCCACCATCACCGATTGGATCGCCCACGATCCGGACGAGGCCACCGCCGCCGAGCTCTCTTCGCTTTACGACGAAGCCAAGGCCGCCAACCCCGATGCGATTGCCGAGCTGGAAAGCCGTTTCGCCGGGCCACTCGAATTCGGCACTGCAGGTCTTCGCGGTGTCGTTGCAGCTGGTCAGTCCCGCATGAACCGTGCCACGGTCATCCGTGCCACCGCTGGCCTGGTTGCGCATCTGAAGAACATTGTGGGCGACGACTTCACCGTGGTCATTGGTTGCGATGCCCGCCACGGCTCCGCCGATTTTCACCGCGATGCCGCCGCGGTTGTCGCCGCAGCCGGTGGCAAGGCCCTGGCTCTGCCACAGCAGCTGCCCACACCGGTGACCGCCTTTGCCGTGCGCCACCTCAATGCCGATGCCGGCATCATGGTCACGGCCAGCCACAATCCACCGAAGGACAACGGCTACAAGGTTTACCTCGGTGGCCGCGCGGTGGAGTCGGATTCCCGCCGAGGCGTCCAAATCATCGCGCCCCATGACAAGCAAATTGCGGACGCCATCGCCGCTGCTCCACCGGCTGATGAGGTCCCGCGTGACTTCGATGCCGTCGAGCAGGTTGGTCCTGAACTGCTGGATGCTTATGTGAAACGGGCGGCAGCGCTCGCAACGACGTCGTCAAGCGAAGAGAAGCAAGCAGCGAAGATTGTTCTCACCCCGATGCATGGTGTCGGTGGCGAGAACATCGTGCGCACACTGAACGCGGCAGGTTTCTCGAATGTCAGCGTGGTCGAAAAGCAGTTCGCGCCGGATCCGGAGTTCCCGACGGTATCGTTCCCGAACCCGGAGGAAGCCGGTGCGCTGGATCTTGCGTTTGAGCTCGCGCGTGCCGAAGACGCGGATGTCATCATCGCGGCTGACCCGGATGCGGACCGCTGCTCGGTGGCTATTCCGGATAGCGGCGTCGACGGCGGCTGGCGACAGCTCTCCGGCGATGACATCGGTGCGTTTCTGGGTGAAGTCATCGCTGCGGATGCCGAGGCCCGTGGGATTGCGACCGTGACCAATGATGAGGGCGCAGAGTTTCCGGCCACAATGGCTAACTCGATTGTGTCCTCACCCCTGCTGGGCAAGATTGCCGCAGGTCACGGACTGAATTATCGCGCTACACTGACTGGCTTTAAGTGGATTGCTGGTGTGGACGGGCTCGTCTTCGGCTACGAGGAGGCCATTGGCTACTGCACCGATCCGGCAGTCGTGCGAGACAAGGACGGCGTATCTGCGGCGGTGCGTGTCGCCGACGCGGTGGCGCGTCTGAAGGGCCAGGGGCTGGGCATTCAGGACCTGCTGGATGAGGTCGCCTGCGCCCACGGCCTCTACAAGACCGCCCCGTTGACCTTCCGAGTCGAGGACCGCTCGCTGATTACCAAGGGCATGGACACTCTGCGCGCCAACCCGCCTGCACAGCTGGCCGGATCGAAGGTCACACAGGTCACGGACATGAATGACGGCCTAGACATGGTCGACGCCAAGGCCGAGAGCTATCACATCCCGCCTACCGACGGCATTCTCATCCTCACCGAGGCCAACGACCGCGTCATTGCCCGGCCTTCCGGCACGGAACCGAAGCTGAAGTGCTACCTGGAAGTCGTGCTGCCGGTCGCTTCGGCCGCGATTCCGCACGTGGCCGCGGCCGAGCGGCTCGACCAGATTAAGGCCGAGCTCAAGGAAATCCTGGGGATGTAGCCACTAAGCAGCTACCAGCTACCAGCTACACCTCGCAACAAACTGGGGTGCGCATGAACGAAACGGCCGAAAAATGGCCGTGGGGTTTCACGCGCGCCCCAGTTTCACATATGCAGCCCGGAGTCTTGGACCGGCTCATGAGTTACTGACTAGGTTTATGACAAAAACAAGCAGAAATTAGTGCCGAAACTGACATAAACTTAGGCAGTTTCTCGATGGTCACAGCCTCATTTGAAGCTCACCACCTCATTTCGGGTCTAGCTAAACCCGTCCTTGCCGCATTTTGCGCAAGACATGCGTCTCCTAACATGCTTTACAGTTTTCCCAGTAATACAATAAAAGCCGTTAACCGTGTCCCCAAGGGATGGAGCACCATTCGCTACGTGGGTTGGGCTCATCACAGGGGGAACACTTCCTCCTCGTGATTGGTACGTCCAGCATGTCGTATAACGAGTTCCCCAGCTCAGACCCCAACTACAATTCGAATCCTTCCACCGGTTCTTTCGGCCCCGTGTACCCGAACCAGGCACCTCAACCCCAACCACAGCCGCAGCCCCAATTCGCTGCGCAGCCGGCACCAGCTTTCGCTTACGCAGCCCCGGCGTATCCGCAGCAAAGATCAGGTACTTCCGGCGCAATGATTGCGCTCATTTCAGTGCTGGTCGTGGTCCTGCTGGGCCTGGTTGGCGCGGTACTTTATGTCACCCTGAGTAAAGATGACTCGGTAACTGCGGCCGACACACAGACGGCTGCCACTACACAGGCCGCTGCCGATGCTTCGAGCCAGCCCAACCCACCGGTCACACAGACTGAGACCGTGGTTGTTCAAGATTCGAGTGGCTCATCCGGTAATTCGGGCTCGTCTCGCTCATCGGGCCTGGCTGGCGGCAACCTCTCCAGCGCATGGAAGGGCACGTCCTCAACGAGCGATCCGTTCGTTCGAAATGTACACAGCGCCTACGTCCGCTACCGCAATTCCACTGGTGCGGAATCCGGCACCATCACGGCCTACAGCCCAACGACTGGCCTGACCTACAACATGTGGTGCCGCCCTGCTGGCGGCAACATCAAGTGCACGGGCGGCCGTAACGCAGTGGTGTACATCGGCTAACGCATACCGCCCACCGCCACGGTCACAGCACTCCAGTCCGCGACCTACGCCACTGCGTCGTCTAGGCCGCCAGCTAGGTCGTGGAAAATGGCCCGGTTGAGACGAAATGCCTTTTTCGCCTCGTCAACCACGGCATCTTTGTCGGCATCCGAAATGCCCAGCTCAGACAGTCTCTGTCGGTAGCCGTCGCGGTAGGGCTTAATTTTTCCGATCGCGGAGAAGTCATAGAATCGGGTTCCCTCCGCACCGATGCCGTAATGCTTGGCCAGCATGGACGCAATCACCTGACCACCAGAAAGATCGCCCAGGTAGCGAACGTAATGGTGTGCCAATGCGGCGTTGGCGTTGCCGTTGCTTTCGATTTCACGAAGCTCGGCCACGTAGTTCTTTGTCGCCTCCACTGGCGAGATCTTTTCCCGCCAGTCAGGCCCCACCAAATGTTCAAGGTCGGCCGCCAGAGCCTCCAGGCGCTCCAGCTGCGCATCGTAGACCGCTCTGACCTGCGGCGACTCCGCAGTGGACCGCACGGCCTGCTCCAACGCTTCGTACACAAAGTAGAGCTGACCAGTTAGATCGATGGCCGCCTGCGCATTCAGTTCACCCGCAAGCAGCCTCGACATGAAGTCGGAGTTCTCCGCTTCACTGTGGACACCCGCAGTCTCCACTTTGAGTCGCTCTGCCAGGGGCTGAGCAGCCTGCTTGTCACCTTCTTTAATCGTGTTTTCAACCATGATTTTCTTCTTTCTCTGTGAGGTTCGGAGACTGGGGTGAGAGATTGTGGCCCGCACGCTGAGGCACCAGCACGGGGTTGCCCGCGGAGTCCTGAAGCACTTCCACACCGATGCCGTAGACTTCGCTGACGGTCTGTGCATCCAGGGTTTCCGCAGGCGGGCCTTGCTTTACGACGCGCCCCTGCGCCACCACCACAACGTGATCGGCATACGCCGCTGCGGCGGACAAATCGTGCAGGACCACGACCACGGCTTTGCCCGCCGCCGCGCGGGCGCGCATCATTCCCATGATTTTTTCGGCGTGGTGGAGGTCCAGGGCTGCGGTCGGTTCGTCGAGAAGCACGACAGGAGTGTCCTGGTAGAACACGCGCGCGCTGTGGACGCGGGCGCGCTCGCCGCCGGAGAGGGTCGGGACTTCCCGGTCAAGGAGGTGCGCGACGTCGCATTCAGTGATGACTTCCGCGAGCAGCTCTTCGTTCGGGCAGCCCCAGGGGTTGCGTCCGAAGTTGATTACTTCGCGGCTGGTGAATGGCACGGACAGTTCTTGGCTCTGTACCAGGACGGCGCGGTAGCGGGCCAGGTCGGCGATGGAGAGCTCGGTAATGGAGTGCTCGCCGATCCGGACGTTGCCGCCGCTGAGCTCATGGTCGCCGGAAAGCGCTGCGAGCAGTGTCGACTTTCCAGCACCATTCGGGCCGACCAGCGCGGTGACTTTTCCGGGCTCGGCGACCACGGAAATATCGTTGAGAATGCGGTGACCGTCCAGGGTGATGCTGACATTTTCGGCAGAAATGCCCAGGCCAGAGTGAATTTCCATTAGTGCACCGCCCTCTTCGAACGCAGGAGCAGCCAGAAGAACAGCGGGCCACCGACGATCGAGGTGAGCATTCCCAGCGGCAGGTCCGCACCGGTGATCATGGTGCGGGCCGCGAGGTCGGCCAGCGTTGTGGCCAGCGCGCCGCCGAGGATGCATGCAGGAATCAGCGTGCGATGCGCTGGTCCCAGCAGCAGTCGTGCAGCGTGCGGCACGACCAGGCCGATGAAGACGATGATGCCGGAAAATGCCACACCAGCCGCCACGACCAGGGACGTGCCAAAAATGATGGCGCGACGCAGCGTGACGACGTTAATACCCAGGTGGCGGGCTTGCGCTTCACCAAGACTCAGAATGTCCAGCTTGCGGTAGCTGACCCACATGGCAATCACGGCCGGAACTGTCACCAACGTAATAATGACAACCTGCGTCCAGGTGGCACTGGCAAACGAGCCCATCTGCCAGAACACAATGCGGTCGCGGGCAGCCGTGGAGGCTACGAATGTCAGGAGCGAAACCAGACCACCACAGATGGAGTTCACAGCCACACCGACCAGAATGATTCGAGCGATATCGCGGCCACCGTGCGCATTGGCGGCCACAATAGCCGTGGCTACCGCGCCACCAATAAAAGCTGAGACCGCAATGGCCCAGCTGCTGGCGAAGACACTCAACACTCCGCCGAGCACTCCGGAAAGCCCGGCGGCGGTGCCCAAAACTGTGGCGGTGGCAGCGCCGACCGCGGCGCCGGAGGAAACGCCGATGAGGCCGGGTTCGGCAAGCGGGTTGCCGAACACCGCTTGCAGCGCCACACCTGCGAGGGCGAGCCCCGCGCCAACGAGGCAGGCCAGCGCGATGCGCGGCAGTCGCACTTGCCACAGCACGGTGTCGATGGGCTCTGGCGCGTCACCGAGACCGCCATTGAACACTAGCCTCACCATTGAGCTCAGTGATTCGCCGATGGTAGCGCCGAACTGCCCCACGGAGGCCGACCAACCTATTGCCAGCACCAGCGCTAGGGCGAGTCCAATGAAAACGGCCACCTGTCTGAACGGACTAGTTTTGTTCGCGGTTGTCTGCATTGCTCAGCCAGTCACTTTCCCGCAGTCTTGTCAGCGCCATCACCAGCACCGCCACCGTAGAGAGCATCCGCAATGGCGCGAATCGCACGCGGCGACTGCGAGTCAAAGGACAGCAGCTGCGAATCGGGCACGTCCACAACGGACTCATTCTGGCCCGCCGGGGTCTGTGCGATACCCGGGATTTCCTTCAAGCCTTCAATCCCGCCGACGGACTCCAGGCCACCAGACATAACCAGGATGGTGTCTGGAGCCGCAGCGATGAGCGACTCTGGCGTAATCGGCGTGAACGCACCCTCAATACCCACGCCCTCACCGGCATCGACACCGCCGAGACGAGTGATCAGAGAACGCCCACCAGAATCCGGTCCCGCAATCATGGCCACACCGGTTCCGCGCACGTAGAGAATCATCATCTTGCGGCCATCGGCCTTGGCCTGCGCGTACTCGGTCGCAGCCGCCAGCTCCTTGTCCAGGTGCTCCTTCACCGGGCCAACTTGGTCAGCCAGGCCGACTGCGCCCGCGACTTCGTCGATAAGCGTGTTGATCGTCTCGGGAGTGCGCTCGTCCGACACATGGACGACGGTGATCCCCGCTTTTTCAAACGTGTCGAAGACACGGCTAGGGCCAATCGTGCCATCGGTAATGATGAGCTCCGGCTTTAGCTTCATCACCGACTCAGCATTGACTGCATGCCCGCCGATGGTGAGGTTCGGCAAATCCTTTACCGCCGGGAAATCGGAGGTGGAGTCGCGCCCCACCAGACGGTCTCCGAGGCCAAGCGTGTAGACCGCTCGGCTGAGTGCTCCCGCCCGGTCAAGCGTGAGAATACGCTGGTAGTCCTTATCTTCTGCCGGCTTCGGGTCTTTCAGCAGCACTTCGGGGTTTTCCGAAGGTAGGTTCGCATGCGCGGCACCGTGAGCGGAAATGTTGTCGGCGCGCGGAACCGTCGTCACGCCAGCGCTTGACGACGATGCCCCCTCCCTCGCGGCATCATCGGAACCACAGGCGACTAGTCCTGCGACTAGGACAACACTCAGCAGTGTTCCGGCAAGGCTGCGAACGCGACAGGCAGGCACGGTGAACATATTCCCCCTCTGTGAGCTGACGCTGCACGGAGATAGACGACAAAAAGATTGACTAAATAACGACTAACACTAGTAACAAAGAGCTTAGAAAGGACTTTGCTCTACTCACCCAAAGAATCTTAGGCTATCTTTTAGTTCTAGGTTAGCCTACCCTTAAATAAAGATAGTAATTTCTACAGTTTTTCGGAAGGACGTTACCTCCTATGACTACTCGTACACTCCAGCGTCGCGCGGCTTTCCTGGCTATTCCGGCCGTCGCCGCACTTCCACTTCTCGCCGCCTGTGGCGCAGATGACGCGGACAATGCCGCGCAGGATGCTGCCAACGCTTCGGAAACCACCAGCTCCGCTGCAGATCAAGAAACCGACGCCAGCGCCGGCGAAGTAACCATGGAGGCCGAGCCGGTCAACGACCTCTCCGAGGGCGATGTCATCTCCGTCGACCTGTCTGGTCTCGACCCCGACTACGGCTACTACGCCGCACTCTGCGCCGCCGAGAAGGCTCCAGGCAACCCCGTCCCGGACTGCACCGGTGACCGCAGTGCCGGCACCCAGTCGCAGCAGTGGATTACCAAGAAGTCCGGCGGCACCACCACCATCGCCGACGACAACACCGCACACTTCGAGCTCAGCGTTGTGCCCACCGGCGAGGCCGTGGACTGCACCCAGCAGGACTGCGTGCTGAAGCTCTTCGGTGACCACAGCGAGGGCTTCGAGGACATCACCGAGATCCCGGTTACTTTCGCTAAGTAGGCCAAACCACACACGCGCAGGCGTCGCAGTCCTAGGCTAAGAGCCATGGAAACCGACCAGCCTGCGACTGCTTTAGAAGCGGCACCGCGCCGCATCACACTCCTGCCCGGCGACGGCATCGGCCCTGAAATCACCGATGCCTGCCGAGGACTCATCGCCGATGTCTTCCCGCACTGGGAGCTGACAGAGGCACAAATTGGCTGGTCCCAGTGGTGCGCGCACGGCAATCCCGTCCCGCAGGAAACTTGGGAAACACTCGGACGCAGCGACGCCGCTCTGCTCGCGGCGATTACCTCCAAGCCCGCTCGCGAGGCTGAGGAAGAACTAGCACCGCATCTGCGCGATACCGGCCTGACCTACCGCTCCCCTGTTCTCCAGCTGCGCCAGCGCCTCGACCTCTTCGCCAACATCCGCCCGGTCACCCTGCCCGGCGCGGCTGTCGACTTCACCATTGTCCGCGAAAACACCGAGGGTCTCTACAGTCACGACTATCTCCTCCCGCCTTACGACACCCCGACCGACTCCCCGCACCACCACCTGTGGGCAGAGGTGGCGGAGGACTCGACGGTGGCTCGCGCCGTCGATAAGCGTGGCGACGTTGCGATTTCTTTGCGCGTGACGACGTCCTTTGCGTGGCACCGCCTTGCGCGACAGGCGGCCAAGTTGGCTCTCGCGCGCCAGGCGGCAAACCCCGATTCGGAGGCCACGCCGACGGTGACGGTGGCGGACAAGCCGAATATCCTGCGGGACTCTGCGCGTGTGATTCGCGGGGCAGTTGAAGAAGTGGCGGAGGAGTATTCGCAGGTCGCATTCGATTTTGCCAATGCGGATGCCGTGGCAATGCAGCTGGTGACCGACCCGGCGCGCTTTGATGTCATCATCGCGGAAAACCTCATCGGCGACATTCTCAGTGACATCGGTGCCGGTTTGATTGGCGGGCTGGGGCTGGCGGCATCGGCGAATGTTGGCGACGACTTTGCGGTTTTCGAGCCGGTGCACGGTTCGGCACCGGACATTGCCGGGCGCGGCATCGCCAACCCGGCTGCGTTTTTGCTCTCTGCGGCAATGTGCGCGGAGCACCTTGGGCATCCGACCTCGGAACTTGCGCCCGCAGCCAAGCTGCGCGAGGCCGTCTACGCCGCCAAGTGCACCGCGCCGACGCCAGACCTCGGCGGCACCGCGACTACCAGCGAGTTTGTGACTGCAGTGCGGGCGGAGCTGGGGTTGTAGGCATTGACTCGATTACGAAGCGCAATTAAAGTGGTTGCTATCAATCCCAGCCGTTGACCCTCCGCCGATAAGGAGAGCGCCGATGACTGGGATTACTCATAGGGGGGAGGGCCAAGAAATATGAGTAGAAACAGATATAGTGCTGCGCGAGCTGTGCCTTTACGCGAGATCACTACAGCAGTGCTTGTTGATGGTGGCTTTTACCGCAAACGTGCGGCAACACTGTTTGGTCATAAGACCGCAGAGGATCGCGCTGATGAACTGGTCAAGTACTGCCATCGCCATATACGTGAATCGCGCGCTGGACTGTACCGAATCTTTTACTACGACTGCCCACCGTCACAGCGGGTTGTTTATCACCCATTGCTCCAGCAGCAAGTCAACCTTGGTAAAAGTGAACTTTTTACCTGGACCAATGACTTCTTCGCTGCATTGGCTAAAAAACGAAGACGATCCTTTACACGTTAACTACACCGGAAAACAGGACCCTGAGGACGACGAAGAAGAGCTCTAGCCCCTACTGGAACTGGCTGAGGTCAATGCCTTCCAGCGGGTCGGACTCGCGGATGTCCTCCTCCGGTGGCAGCGGCACCTCGCAGAGCACAACTGCCGCACCACACGGATCCTGCACGGTTGCCAGCGGGCCGAACTCGGTGGCCTGCGGGGCAACGAGCACGGAACCGCCCAGTTCCTCAGCCTTGGCGACAGCGGTGTCGATGTTCTCCACGCCAAGGTAGGCCAGCCAGCCAACGAAGCTCTTATCTGCCGCATCGGTCTGTGCAGCAACCGAGCTGGCTACCAAGCCAGCGAACGGCGCCCCGTCTTCCATCGCAACTGCGAAAGTGCCGTGCTCGTTCTTGTTGCGCACTGCGATTTCCCAGCCAAAGAAGTTGCGGTAGAAGTCCGCGACCTGCTCGAAGGTCTCCTCCGGGCCTGCGACCAGCTCGAACCACACTGGTGTGCCGGGCTCGCCCGCTGCGATGAAGGCCTGCTCACCCGGCTGTTCCAGTAGCCCGATGAGGCCACCGGCGGGGTCGGAAACGACAGCCATCGTGGATCCGTCGACAAGCGGGGTCGGTTCCTGGAAGACCTCGGCGCCGAGCTCACGCGCCTTCTCGACGGCACCAGCGGCGGAGTCGACATGGAAATTCACGCGCCACTGGTTGACGAAGGCATCCTCAGCGTCCTTATCGGCCTCAAGCAGCACCGACACCGGCATTCCGGACAGCATGGCAACGCGGCGACCAGCGGATGCCTCGCGGGCATCCTCATGGATTGGCGCGGTATTGCGATAAGCCCACCCGAGAACGCCGCGGTAGAAGCGCTCGGTCTTACGCGGTGCGGCGGAGAGCAGATCTACGCGCAGGGGCATGCCAAATTCGGCGGGAAATGCGGGCATGAGTTACAAGTTCCTCCACTTTTCAGGATCAAAGTCATCGTCGGCGGTGGCCTCATCAAAGTAGTCATCATCGACTTCATCGGCGGTGGCCACGCGTGCCGACATACCGGCAACAGAGACGACGTCCCCTGGACGCAGCACCTTGCCACGGCGGGTGTCGACCTCACCGTTCACGCTGACCTGGCCCTCGGCAATGAGTTCCTTGGCCAGACCGCCCGTTTCCACCAGGTTTGCCAACTTCAGGAATTGCCCGAGACGGATGGACTCATCCCGGATTGCGACATCGATAGGCTCCATGTCCTTAAGTGTGTCATACCCGGTGAAAATGGTCGGGGTTGGTTCGGGTCTGGTTCGGCTTTGGAGGCTTGGGAGACCTGGGAGCCACCCCATTTAAACTTCTATTTCAATAAAAACCTCGAACCGCGACGCAGATGAGGCAGCACACCCTAACATCGTTCTCATGTCTAATTCACGGTCTCCGAAGTGGCCCCGGATCGCCAGCGAAGCGCCACCTCGCCCTCCGCTACGCCATGTTATCGCCGCCTCGGTAGCCGTGAGCCTGCCGCTGATGACCCTGGCACTCATCTCAACTTCTGTCTCTGACCTGCTATTTCTGCCTCCTATTGGCGCTGCCATGGCGCTTATTGTCGGTGCGCCCAACTTGCCTCTGGCTCAGCCACGAAATGTCGTGGTCGGACACCTCATCGGCTGCACGACTGGCATCGCAATTCTGCACATGTTGGGTTCGACCATCATTGCTGCAGCGGTTGCCGCCGGCGTCGCCTTCGCGCTCATGCTTCTTGCTCGCGCGGCGCACTCCCCTGCCACCGCTACCGCTATGGTCACTGTGCTGATGCCACACGGTCATGGGCTTGCCAACGATTTCCGCTTCATAGGCTTCATTTTCGCTTCGTCGATCATGATCGTGATGCTTGGCATCCTCGCAAATCGACTGCGCGGCCTCCGCTATCCCACATACTGGTGGTAGGTGGATTCGGAGCTCAGCCTCGAACCAGCGCCAGGGAAATCTATGGATTCACTACTAGGCATCTTTGCAGCCCCAAATATAGTTCCGTCGCACTTTCTATAGTGATTTCTCGCTTTACGGCGAACACAACCTAGGCTTTCCTAGGTTATGAACTTTTACCTTCCCGAACTGCAACGAGAAAAACTCTAATGGAGCTTTTCGAGACACATCCACCAACGTTTAGATAGCTCGAACCTTTCCCCATTTCTCTAACGGAAAAATAGGCCGCCAAGAGCCTACTACAGAGACCAAGTAAATCCAGCTGAAGAATCACTAGATACAGATAACTTTTTAGTAATGAGAGAAAAGACCAAAAAATTTCAATACTTAAAAGGGAGATATCTGCCGTTGGTTATAGACTCCGAGGACATAACGACACCACGCAATAGCAGAGTCCACTGCTAAATCCGCAGTTACTTTATCGAGTTCTGGAACTTCATTCATTCCATGTCCTGAGTCAGTTTGGCGAGACCTTAGGTCCGCTACACCCTGAACCATCTTATTCAGTCCTCTACGTACCGACTCGAAAGCTTCGCTTGTCATCAAAGCTCCCCCTGATTCGCCAATTCCTAGCATTTTATGCACTTTGGATGCCCTCTCCATCACCCTGAGATCAATGATTTCCGAATCCTTCATTCCCATAGCGGAAAGAATTGCAGCAGCGACTGCTTCAATTACATCCTTCGCGTAACCTACGACTTCCAAGTAGTCATGCTCGATTGTTAAAGCTCGGTTTAGCTTCTTAACTTTTCGCGTAACCCCATCGATTGAAGGCAGATTACTCAAATCGAAAAGATCAAGAGGAACCCCTTCCGGCTCCTCAATCCTCTGACTCTCCAAAGACAACCTAAAACCATCTTCACGGCAAGCGCGGCTGAGATCTTGAATCAAGGCTTCATACCTTAATTCACCCTCCCAGTCGGAATAGTCACTATTCCGAAGCATCTGACTCAAAGCCCGAAGTCCCCGTGATGCTTCTTCTTGGTTGCCCCAGTCCACTCGTTTAGAAAAATTCTGCCCAATTTCAAGCGATGAATAAAGGTTTGGGTTATCCTTCAAAGCTTCAGGGTTCGGAGTATCGGGATGGAAGAACTCGAATCGAGCCCAGCACATATATGTCTCATACGGGGTCAGGAAATCTGTTAAACCCATCGCTGCACCACGGATATTTACGCTGACTAAATCAGGATTTTTCTTAACCATCTTCTTCTCTATCTCCTCTCGTCCTTAACCGCATACCCTCACGCGACCTTCTCCATCTGCTTCTTATCAGCATCTTAACTAGCAGGCCGGAATGAACAGCCTCGTTAAACGATGGTGCTTCGAACGTTGGCACCCATACACAATCGCCCCCTAATCTCTTAGCGTGCAAATTCACTTCGACGCTTTTGCCCTGGCGGTGCCGCTATACGGCATGGGACAATTGTCCTCATGCCAAAGCAGTGGATTAACAACACGACGACCGAAAAAATTGTCATCGTCGGCGCTGGTGGTTTTGGGCGAAACGTGGTCAGCTTCATCAAGGACATCAACGACTACGCAGCAGCCAACGGCCTACCACCGCAGTGGGAAATCCTAGGCATTATTGATGATGGCACCCCAGATATGACCTTTTTCCACAAAATGGGCGTGCAACTCTTGGGCAAAACCGAAATCCTCGCGGACTTGCCCGAGGGGGTTTATTACACAGTCGCAATCGGTAGCGGCGCAGCTCGACGTTCGATTGCGCAACGCGCAGATGCCGAAGGGCTCGTGCCTGCGACTCTGGTCCACCCAGACACCAGCATTGGCGCGCTGGTCTCGCTCGGAGAGGGCACGGTCATCTGCCCCGGGGCACGCTTGACCTGCAATATTGAGGTAGGCAAGCACGCCCAAATCAATATGAATGTCACAATCGGCCACGATGCAGTGCTGCGGGACTACTGCACAATCTTCCCGCTCAATGCCGTGTCGGGCTTTGTCACGCTTGGCGAGGCCTGCACACTAGGCGCCAACTCCGTAATCAACCCCGGCCTCACCGTCGGCGAGGGAGCTTACATCGGATCCGGAGCCGCAGTTACCAGAAACGTCGATGACTACACCGTTGTCGCCGGTGTTCCCGCGGGCGTAATTAAGAACCTGCGTTAGCCGAAACGTCCTTATCCGACGAACCGGTGAACTCGGTCATGGTCACTTGCCCCTCTTCCGAGATCCCTTCACGCTTGAGCACCACCAAGATCGTGTCGAGCAGAATCTTTGCATCGAGCAGTAGCGACCAATTATCCACGTACTGCACGTCGTACTCGAAACGCTCTTCCCAGGTGATGCCATTGCGGCCCGACACCTGGGCAAGCCCCGTAATTCCCGGTGGCACCTCATGGCGGCGTGCTTGGCGCGGCGAATAGCGCTCTAGGTACTTCATTCGCAGCGGACGCGGGCCAACGAGGCTCATATCGCCACGCAGAACGTTAAAGAGCTCCGGGAGCTCATCCAAGCTTGTGGACCGAAGGAATTTTCCCACCTCGGTGAGGCGGGACGCATCGTCGACAAGCCCCTTTTCCGGATTGACGTGGTGCATCGTCCGAAACTTGAGGATATTAAACGGCTCACCATCCTGGCCCGGGCGTTCCTGGCGGAATAGGACTGGCTTTCCCATGGAAAGTCGCACTGCCAGAACCGTAGCGCCCATAACTGGCGACAGCACAATCAGACCCGCTGCAGATGCCGCGATGTCGACGCCACGCTTAATTACCCGTTGCGCGCGGATGCTCAGTGAATCCATTGGTCATCTCCTACTTTTCGTTGAACATTTCGCGCAGAAGCTTTTCGGCACGCGCATCGACTTCCGCATTGGAACGGTTCCTGACCAGCCATCCGATTGCACCCACTGCACCGGCCGCGGCAAACGACGCTGCCGCAACGCGCAGTTTCTTGTGGTCATTCTGGTTGTCAGGCGCACTTTGCTTGACGACGGCCACCGCTGGCTCCAGCTCCGGCACAACCGGCTCCGCGGTATCGGTGACCATGACTGGTTCGGGCTCGACTGCGGGTTCTGGTTGCGGCTGCTCATCCAGCTCTGGTTCTGCCGATGCTGCGGCCTTGCGCCGTAGGCTCAGCATTGTAAATGCTGCTGCAAAGCCAAATAGCCATAGCGAACGGGAATCGTAGTAGTAGCCGGAAAAAACCTGTGCCACAAGAACCGCTAACGCCACAGCTGCGGTCAGACCAGCTTGAAGAAACTTGAATAGGTGGCGACAGGCGATTGCCAGCACAACCAGCACAATCACAAACAGGCCGATACCTATGACACCCGCTTCAGATCCGACTGTGTAGAAGATATTGTGCGGATGCTCCAGTGGACGTGAAGACCTCGGTGTCGACAGCACAACGAAGCTATGCAGGCCTCCACCAAAGATGCGGTGTTCACTCATGATTCGGAAAGCTTCATCATGGAGATAACCGCGTCCGGAATCATGTTCTTTTTCGAAGGTCAATTGGATAAAGCGCGTCTTAAAGTATTCTTCAATCTCGGTACCTGCGATGAACCGCGAGTATCCATACGCGACCGCTGCGGCGACTGCGACGTAAAAAACAGTCGCCCACTTCCAACCCCAGTGAAAAAACACAGCTATTGCGGTAAAGAGGACTACCACGGTGGTAGCAACCAGTACACCGCGGCTTCCCGACGCAACGAGACCGTAAGCAAATGGTGCAGCAAACAAGAGAACTGCCCACATGAACTTACGCCACAGCATGAAAAACACAGCTGCCGCGATGCCGTACAGCATGAAACGGGCAAAGACATTCGGTCCACCGCCGAACGCCGTCATGCGCCCGACATATTTCGGACCAGTAATGCCACCGTAGAGAAAAATAAGCGAGCAAATGGCTACTGCTAACCACAGCCATACCAGTGCCTGAGGATGCAAATAGAACAGTATTGCTGACATCGTGGCGATGAGCCCAAGCGTTATCAACGCAGTAACGACAGGAGCAACTTCGGCAGCTTCGGGGGCCCACAGTCCGGACAGCATCATCCAGAACAACCAGGCATAGAAAGCCACTAATGCCCACACGGCCATCGGCCACTGCTTTACATTGCCAGCGCCTTTCATCGCATTCAGCCAACTCTGGCGCTGCGCTTCTGGGGTGCCGATGGCTGTAAGGATTGCAACGATTACCAAAATCGGCAATGCAAGAGAGAGATTAGGAAGCGCCGAAGAGACGTCCTTCATCGTCGTGTCGCCAACGTAGAGGACACCAGCAAACATTCCCGCGGCCACCACAATAAACAGCGACTGCAGTATTGGTTTTCGCTGTTTTACAGTTTCTCCTGCTACCTCTGTAGAAGTCATCCCAGCACTTCCTTCAAAACACCTATCACCCGCGCGACGTCGTCATCGTCCAGCGCCGGACCACTAGGAAGAGTAATGCCACGGGAGAAAAGATTCTCAGCGGTGCCGTTGATGCTGGCTCGTGCGTCCTCGTATACCGGCTGCAGGTGCATCGGCTTCCACAGGTGACGAGCCTCAATGCTGGCCTCACCAAGTGCTGCAACCACGCTGTCTGGGCTCAGGACGCCCTTATCGACGGCCTCCTGCGGCAACACAATTGAGGTCAGCCAGCAGTTCTCGGTGAAACGCTCGTCGGAGTCAGAGAGCAAGCGGGTACCTTTACCAGGGGCATCGTCGTCAAGCGAGGCGAGCAAATCGATGTACGCATCACGAATCTGGCGGCGGCGAGCGATCATGTCGTCCAGACGCGAGTGCTGCGCCCGCCCCAGTGCGGCGAGCAGACTGGACAGGCGGTAGTTGTAGCCGATTTCGGTGTGTTCGTACCAGGCGACGGGCTGACGCGCCTGCGTGGAGAGGTAGCGCGCGCGGGCGATGAGGTCAGCATCGTTGGACAGCAGCATGCCACCGCCGGAGGTGGTCATGATTTTGTTGCCGTTGAAAGACAGCGCGGCGGCACGGCCGAAACTGCCGGCCGGCTGACCATGGACGCTGGCACCGAGCGCCTCGGCGGCGTCCTCGATGAGCGCGATGCCGAGTTCTTCCAGGCGTGGCGCGAAGGCCGGGTAATCGGCGCAGCGGCCAAAGAGGTCCACAATCATCACGGCGGGAACGCTCTTGCCCTCGGCAAGCAGCTCATCGACGGTGCGGAGCAGCAGCTCAGGGTCGATGTTTCCGTCCTCTGCGGCATCGACGAACACCGGCGTAGCACCAACGTAAGCAATGGCGTTGGTCGTGGCCGCGAAGGTCATGGTGGAAACCGGAATGTAGTCACCTTCACCGATCCCCAGCGCAAGCAGCGCCAAGTGCAGACCAGCGGTGCCAGACGACAGCGCGAGCGCGAGCTCAACACCGCAGCGCTTGGCAATCTCCGCTTCAAACGCGTCTACTTCGGGGCCCAACGGAGCCACCCAACCAGAGTGGAGCGCGCGAACGACGGCCTGTTCTTCTGCTTCGGTGACTGTCGCGAGCGAAAGGAAGATCCGCTCATTGGGCTTGTTAGCGTCGGCGTTAGTCATTACTTCTGCACCTTTCGGACGCGGTTGAGTACCTCGATGAGCTGGGAGTACAGGCTGTCACGGGCAAAACGCTTCTCACCCAGTTCGCGATTTCGCTGTCCCGCTGCGCGCATCTCATCGCGGTCGGAGATGATCTCAGCGAATCGCTTGGCTGCGGCCGGAATATCGCGCGAGAGACGCCAACCGGCATCGTGCTCGGTTGCGGCTTCCTCCAGCCAGCCACCGTGGTTGAACACCACCGGACGCGATGCGGCCATGGCATCGAAGACCTTGTTCAGGGAGTTGCCCTCCAGGCAGGGGTCATCACGCAGCGGCGATAGCGCGATATCGGCGGCAGACACGTACTTGGCGACATCTTCCTTCGGCTGACGGCCAAGGAACATCGCATCGGCATCGAGGCCAGCGTTCTCGGCGCGCTGGTACAACGCATCCGAGTCGCTTCCCTGCCCCAGCAGGACAAAGCGCACATTCTCCACGCCATCACGACGCAGCTGCGCCGCCAGATCCACAAGCCACTCCAGTTGGTAGGACATACCAAAACCACCGGCATAGACAGCCACCACGTCATCGCCCCAGCCCTGATCCTTGCGGAAAGCTGCGCGCTGCTCGGCCGGGACATCAAAACGCTCAAAGTCCGACGCATTCGGAATGACGGTCACGCGCTTCTTCGGAGCGACCTCTTTGACGCCATCGGCCATCGACGGCGACAGCGCCACGACCTCGCTCGATGCCGCATAAAATGCCTTCTCCAGCTGCTTGGCCAAGAAAATTGCCACCGGATTATTGAGGTAGCCCAACTTGATCGGCACCTCTGGCCACAGGTCACGGATCTCCGCCACCAACGGCGCACGCTGGGTAAACTTCGCCACGATTCCCGGAACCGCCACAGTCAGCGGGGTCGAGGACGCGTAGATCACGTCGGCAGGCACACGGGCAGCGACCGCGGAGGCGCGCACCAGGAAGTTCAAGAAACTGACGATACGCTCGCGCTTCGACATTTCATTGCGGTACGGAATCGCTAGACGACGCACGTGGATACCATCAACAGTTTTATCCATGGCCTCATCGCGACCACAGATCATTGTCACCTCGTGGCCTGCGGCGGCCATTCGGCGCGCAAACTCGTAGGGTCGGGAACCACCCGGCTCACCGGGGAGAACAAAGTGCTGGTGGATATAAGTGATTCGCATTGTTTAGGCTTCCTCGATTACGTCGACGGGGAGTTCTTCGGTGGTAGTTGATGGATTCTTCTGGCCTCCGGTTGGCCGCATTAGCGCCACTACCGCGACCACGGCTGCTGCAAAATAGACAACTGCGCTGGTCCACGCGAGACCGAGGGCATCTCCGAGAAGAATGCCAATCGGGTAACAAATGACAGCGATAACGGCGGAAATGAGCTCCACTCGGCCAATTCGACGGGGATTGTCGCTGCCGAGAATTTCACCGCACAGGTGTCGGTAGCAGCCGAGCACCACGGCCGCGATAGTCAGTGGCAGCACCAACTCCCGGGCAGGCTCAAACTCATGGCCGAATACCGGCACGATGAGGAAGTAGAGTGCCACCCCACCGAGCGCACCAAGTGCGCCGTACGCTGCAGTGACTATGCCAAGATGTCGGAGCACACGAGATGGGGTGAGTTCGCGACCCCTCTGGTCGCTGGTGCGCTGATCGGCGACAGACTGCGCGATCCAGTACAGCGGTTCCGTCGCCGTCGCCACGACTACGAAAAGACCTAACGACGCCGGTGAGGCCAGCGCCGGCAGCAAAACGCGACCCAAGCGTGTCGTCGTCAGCGGCCCCAGGCCCGATGCGATGAATGGGGCATTTGTTCGAGCCGTCTCTACCACTCCGCCAACACGGGAATCGGTGTGTTTGCGTGACTTCGCTAGCGACCAGATTGCCAGTGGCAGTGCCGGGAAGATATAGGCTGCAGCCCACCAGCGCCAGTCTTCGACTCCGGCGACATATAGCGCAGCGCTAATCAGCAGTACTGAGCCCTGGAAGCCGACGAATACTGCGACGAAGAAGGACACTCGATGGCGGCTGATGGCCATCGCACGAACCATGGAAAATGACACGGTAACCAAGGCGACGACGCCGGCCATTGCCGTCCACGGTCCGTAGACGACTCCTGCGATGGCGCAGGCAATCAGAGCGACCACGGTCATGGCGTAACCACTCGGAATGAGACCGTGGTCGTAATCATCGCGGCGCAGCAAAAGCCGATCGGCCCCAAAGCCGACGAATGGCGCCACAATATAGGCGAACTGCAAAACGGTAGCGACCTCGCCTCGACCAGCGGGCCCCAGCACTCGCGCGGAAAGAATACTGACCACAAAGGCGACGACTGCGGCGAGCGCTGAAGCTGCCGAAATCGTCGCAACTGTTCGAACTCTTTGCGCCAGCTGCCCGGAGTTAGAGGAGCTGGTAGTTGTCACGGTGGGGAGTCATCCTAACTTTTTTGCTTTCGCACTAACGGTTGCAAGTGATTGTGCACCGGTGGGATGCGCCTCAATACTGCTTTGCGCCCCACCGTGCTCTGCAAGCCAACGACGTGCAGCATCGTGATTATGTGTGCACGGGAGAATCCGCGAATTCAGCCGTTCCGGCTCAACACGTACCTCAGTGATTAGCGGATGACGATCACCGATCTTGGGAACCTCGCGGTCATCAACCAAGTCTTCGGAGATTTTCTCACCTTCGCGAAGGCCCGTGTAGACAATCTCTACGTCTGCGTCATGGAGCCTGATCAAGTTCTCCGCCAGCTCAGCAATCTTGACCGGCTTACCCATCTCCAGCACCAGAGTCTCACCGGACTCTGCAATAACGGTAGCCTGCAGCACCAGCTGCGATGCCTCCGGAATGGTCATGAAGTAGCGCTGAACGTCAGGATGCGTCACCGTCACCGGGCCGCCCTCTTCAATCTGACGCTGGAAAGTCGTAATGACTGAACCGCGCGAGCCAAACACGTTACCGAAGCGGACAGATGCCCAGACACCTTCGTGAGTTTTCCCCATGTGCGCAGTCAGACGTTCCGCAGCGCGCTTGGATTCACCCAGAATCGAGGCCGGGTTCGCAGCCTTGTCCGTGGAAATATTAATAACGGTTGAAACGTTGGCCCCAGCCGCTGCATCCAGGACGTTCTGGGTTCCGATGACATTGGTTTGCACTGCTTCTGCAGGGTAGCTTTCCAGCAGTGGCAGGTGCTTGAGAGCTGCAGCATGGTAGACAACATCGGGCTTGCGCTCGGTGAAGATTTGCGTCAGCATCTCCGCGTCACGGATATCAGCCAGGACGGTATCGGAGCCGTCGAGAAGCGCCGAACCCGTCAGCGACAGCTGCGTGGCATGCAAGCCGCCCTCATCGCGATCCAGCATGATCAGTTCTGCCGGCTCAAAGCGGTGAACCTGTCGGCAGATTTCCGAACCGATAGAACCTCCAGCGCCGGTGACCAGCACCTTCTTACCGCGGATTATGGAAGCGACCTTGGATTCATCCAGGTGCAGAGGCTGACGGCCAATGAGGTCGGCGATGTTAATTTCGCGCACCTGCGAGGTAGCGACAGCACCACGGTGGCGCGAGTACTCTTCCACCGGCGGCAGAATGAGCAGGCGCAGCGACGATTCCTCACAAATGTGGTTGAGGACGTTGATGCACTCAGTGGACAGTGGCTCATCAGTCGCAATGATGACCGACTGCGCCGAAGTGCGCGATGCGAGCTCACCCAGCTGATCAATTCCACGAACCACGCGGAGACCATGGATACGAGAAATATGGTTCTCGCCGCTTTCTTTGGGATCGACGATTCCAACCAAGTGGAAGCGGTTCTCACGGGAGATACCGGAATCCGTAAGGCTGTTAATAAAGAATTTGGCTCGACGGCCTGCACCGAGAACAATCAAGCGATCATCCGTCTGACGGGAGCCAAAGTTGTTGGTAATCCAGCGAGCGAGAGTTCGGGTATAGATACTTGCCAAAGTTGCGACACAGCCGCCTGCGAACGGAACGTACCACGCAATTTCCGGGAAGGTCTTCAGGATTTGAGCTAACCCAGTGGCTGCGGTAGCGCCGCCCATGCTGATGCTCAGCAGAACAATATCTTCAGTTCGACTGCCGGGCCATACGCGTTGTGGGTTGGTGTACTCCCCGAGCAGCAGGCCGAGCAGGACGATGACGGCCACGGCGACAGCGACAACCAAAAAATTAGTGCCTGATATTTCAGAGAAAGATACCAATTCACCGCGGACGATTCCGTTAGCGGCGGACAGCGCAATCAGCCAGGCGAGTACGTCAAATACGCACCAGGCGAGCTGCTTCCAGTCTCGGATAAACATTCTTATGCCTTTTACTGCTGGTTAAATTTTCTTACGCACAATGCGTTCCACAGGCTTGGCATACTAAGCGATATGAACTACATTTACAGCCCCCTACTACAAAGGGCTACCCCATCGTTCGGGTAGCCAAAAAGCCACCTTTACCACTCACCATTCTCCCTGGTAAAACAACGTTTCACCAACTGTTTACTGAAGCTTCAATCTGTTTACATTCATCTAACTAGCTGTACAAACTAGCTTCTAACGTAGCCACTTCCTGACGATTGCAATTAATGCAAAATCACCTCTTTATTGAGATATTTATTCAAGGAAGTATTTGCGTGAATGCTCAAACAATCGCTTTTGACAAAAGGGTTACACCCCCCCCCGTGAGCACATCATCAACGCGTCGGGCACGCGCTTTCATCACCCGGAAGCCCTTCCTTACTACCCTGATGCTGATTCAAAACCGGATGCGTCAGACACAGAAGACCACACAGTCCTGGCAGGCCCACAAAAACGGCGAAGACCCGACCAAATAAAAGCACTCTTACATGCGCCCATATTAAATGCGCACCCAGTATGCGTATTATTGATATATGTCGTCGCACGCCACACCAGAACCCCAATCCCCCACAACCAAACCGCCTACTAAGCCTGGCAAGAAGCGCCGCATGTCCTGGCATCGCAAGGCCGGTATGCCAGTGCGCTGGTGGTTCGCCTCCATCATTGTGGCAGCACTCATTCACCCTTTCGTCGCCGATGGCCGTTGGCAATCGGAAGATTCAGTTGGCAAATATTTACCTGCTCAACGTAGGTATTGTCGCGACGGTCGTCGGCAAGCTCGGTGACTGGTGGCCAGTGACCACCGTCGGCGCGGCGGTCGTCGGCGTCGCCGTCGCATGGCATGCGTTTTCCCTCGGACGCGACCTGGTAGCGAAGCGCGATCGGCCATTCGCCATCTCCGTTGCACACTACGTCGCGTCGGCATGCCTACTGCCCATCGGCGCTGCACTCGGCGCCATCCTCGCATCTCCGAAGGGCAAAGCGCTTCACGACGACCTCCTATTGGCACACGAAGCCGTCAACCTCATTGGCTTCCTCGGGCTCGCGGCCTGCGGCACGCTCATCACCATGTTCCCAGCGCTGTGGCGAACCCAGATGTCGCCGCATTCCCGCCCGAAGCTGGCACTAGCAGTACAGCTCATAGGTATCGCAGTTACCGCGATCGGTGCACTGACCAGCTTCAACTGGATCGCCTCGGTCGGCCTTGGCATTATCACTATCGGCTGGGTCATAGCCGCCATCCCGTGGGCACACAACGTCATGACTGTCGCTAAAGACCCGCGCGACCGTCTCAGCTACCCGGCGCTGTCTGTCGCGGCCGCCATCGTATGGCTAATCGGCACACTCGCAGTCGCCACAGTCAAGGCGCTTGACGACGGCTTCGTAATCTCAACCCTCACGCTGCCGCTGGTAATCGGTTTCGGCGCTCAGTTGCTTATCGGCATGATGAGCCAACTCCTGCCCGCAACCATCGGCGGAGGTGCTGGTCCAGTCTCAGCAGGTATGAAGGAACTTGACCGTGCGGGCGCATTCCGCTGGTCGACCATCAATATTGGTCTGGCACTGTGGCTGCTACCACTGCCGTCGTGGACCAAGGTGGCGGTCTCCGCGCTGGTCTCCCTCGCATTAGTGTCCTACCTACCGCTGGTCGGCCGGGCCGCAAAGGCACAGATTGGTGCGCTGAAGGAACGCCAGAAGGCACGAGCTAACAAGGAAGCATCGCCGAAGCCGGTCGAGCTGCAAGCAACCGCGCGTCGTCTCGGTGCTCAAACTACCGCTGCTCTGGCTGTATTAGGCCTGGTAGTATCCGTCGGCGTTGCGCTGAGCGGTAGCGGTGGTGGTACGAGCAGCATGGAAACCACCGGTGATGTTGCGCCCACCGGAGAAACCGTCGAGGTGACGGTTACTGCCAACGATATGACCTATACCCCGAACGTTATAGAGGCGAACCCCGGCGACCGACTGGTCATCACCATGGTCAACGCTGATTCCCAGGTCCACGATCTGCGCTTGGCCACCGGCGAGGACACCGGACGTGTCGCCCCTGGCAACTCCGCCACCATTGAAGTGCCGGTTGTTCCCGGTGACATTGACGGCTGGTGCACCATTGCTGGTCACCGCCAGATGGGCATGACGCTCACGGTCAATGCAGGTGGCTCGAATCATTCACACCGCACCGGGAACAGCGGCCACTCCGACCACGCAACGCCAGGCGCACTCGGGAATGTCGGCGAACAGCCCGGTCCGGACTCCCCCACCATCAATCCAATGTTGACGCCCGCCGAGGACACCACAGTCCACCACGTCACCCTGCGAGCCAGCGAGTTCACCGGCTACGCTGCCCCTGGCGTCGAGCAGCAGCACTGGGTTTACAACGGCAAACCGCTGGGGCCAACTCTGCGCGGCAAGGTGGGCGACGAGTTCGTCGTCACGCTCATTAATGACGGCACCATGAGTCACTCCATCGACTTTCATGCCGGCATTGTTTCGCCGGACGAGCCAATGCGCGACATCGCCCCTGGTGAGAAGCTTGAGTACCGCTTCCGTGCTGACCGCGCGGGCATCTGGATGTACCACTGCGCAACCATGCCCATGTCCATGCACATCGCTGCCGGTATGCACGGTGCCGTCATCATCGACCCACCGAATCTCACTGATGTTGACCACGAGGTTCTTCTGGTGCAGTCGGAAAGCTACTGGGGCGAGGACAGCCCCGACGCCGACAAGACCATGGCCGAGGACCCCGATATCTACAAGTTCAACGGCTACCCCGACCAGTATCTCACCCACCCAATTCGCATTCGCGCAGGTGAGACGGTACGTTTCTGGGTACTTGCCGCCGGCCCCAACAAGGGCACGAGCTTCCATATCGTCGGCACGCAGTTCCATCGCGTGTACAAGGAGGGCGCGCTTTTGCTTGACGACGGCGTGGGCGGTGCCCAAGCCCTTGACCTCGGTGCCGCGCAGGGCGGTTATGTTGAGGCCGAATTCCCGGAGCCAGGCACGTACCGCTTTGTTGACCACCAGATGGTGCATGCCGAAATGGGGGCACGCGGCAACATAGTGGTGAACTAAACCAGGGTTTACAACTTAATTGGAGCGTCTTCTGGCTCCACCGCGCGAGGCAAGTTGGACTCGCCCATCAGGTACTGGTCCACGGCCTCGGCGCAGGCGCGGCCTTCGGCGATAGCCCACACAATCAAACTGGCACCACGGCCATTGTCACCGGCCACGAACACGGGACCGTCGAAGTTCTGCTCGATGTCGCTGCGCACGGCGAGGTAGTCGTCGTCACGCATCATCACACCGCGATCGTTGAACTGAATCCCCAGCTCATGCGACAGACCACCGCGCTCCGGACCGGAGAAGCCCAGCGCGATGAGAACTAGGTCGGCATCGAGTTCGAAATCCGTATCCTCCATAGGCACACGCTTGCCATCGATGACCTCGACCTCGTTGGCGGACAGGCCGGTCACGTGACCGTCCTCGCCGTGGAAGGAGACGGTGTTGACGTTGAAGACGCGCTTGCCCAGGGTCTCGCCGGTGACGCGAGCGTTAAGGCCGAGCGCCTCGGTAACCTCTGGCGGTTCGGAACCGGTGATGGTGTACTCACCTTCTTCGTGAGCAGTCGCCACGCGCCAGACCAGCGGGTACATCGGCCACGGAGTCGACGCCGCACGGGACTTCGGTGCACGGGGGCGAATATCGAACTGCGTGACGGACGCCGCTCCCTGGCGCAGCGCGGTACCGAAGCAGTCAATGCCGGTGTCGCCACCACCGATGACGACAACCTTCTTACCTTTGGCATCAATCGGCGGGATGTCGAGCTCGCCTGCGGCAACGCGGTTGGCTCCCGGCAGGTACTCCATAGCCTGGTGAATACCCTCCAGATCACGGCCATCGACGGGCAGGTCGCGAGCCAGCGACGCGCCGGTAGCTAGGACCACTGCATCGAAATCGGCCAGGTCAGCTGCTGTCGGTGAGATGTTGGTGCGGAACTCGGTGCCCTCGATTTCCATCTGCTCAAGACGGCGGTCGAGGAAGCGCTGCTCCATCTTGTAGTCCGGAACGCCGTAGCGCATCAGACCACCAATCTTGTCGTCGCGCTCGAAAACCGTGACATCATGCCCGGCGCGAGTGAGCTGCTGTGCTGCAGCAAGACCCGCCGGACCGGAGCCGATGACAGCAATGTGCTGGCCAGTGTCGAAAGTCGGCACAATCGGCTGCACCCAGCCCTCATCGAAACCGCGCTCGACGATAGCCAACTCGATGTTCTTAATGGTCACGGCATCGTCGTTGATGCCGAGCACACAACCGCCCTCGCACGGAGCCGGGCACAGGCGACCGGTCCACTCGGGGAAGTTGTTGGTGGCGTGCAAGCGCTCGAAAGCCTCGTGCCAGCGGTTCTGACGAACCAGGTCATTCCACTCCGGAATGATGTTGCCCAGCGGGCAGGCCGAGTGACAAAACGGCACGCCACAGTCCATACAGCGGGTCGCCTGCTGTTGCACCTGCTCGTTGCTAGCCTCCTCATAGACCTCTTTCCAGTCCATCAGACGCAGCGGAACCGGGCGATGAGCAGGCTCTTCGCGCTGGAATTTCATGAACCCCTTCGGATCAGCCATTGGTTACTGCCTCCATGATTGCTTCGTTGATGTCAGCGTCGTTGTCCTTTGCCTTCGCGACTACGTCGAGAATTCGGGCGTAATCACGCGGCATGATTTTGATGAACTGTGCAGCCGGGAACCGAGTCTTAGAACCCGTGAGCTTGCGGTGCTTCGACAGCGTGGCCTCCAACCAGCTGATGTCCTCATCATCGAGCGGCACAATATCGACCAGCTCGGTGTTGATGTTCGCCCGCGTCGCCTCGTTATCCAGCAGGTAAGCGATACCGCCACTCATACCGGCGCCGAAGTTGTGACCGACCGGGCCCGCCACTACGACGCGGCCACCGGTCATGTACTCGCAACCGTGGTTACCGATGCCCTCGACCACGGCCGTAGCACCGGAGTTACGCACGCAGAAGCGCTCACCGACAGTGCCGCGGACGAAGATCTCACCGCTGGTGGCACCAAAACCAATGACATTGCCGGCAATGGTGTCGGTAGCCACATCCGCGGTCGGCGGGGCCGAACGTGAAGGTCGAACCACAATCTTGCCACCGCACAGGCCCTTGCCGACGAAGTCGTTGGCATCGCCCTCCAGCTTGATGGTCACACCGGCCGGCAGGAACGCACCCAGCGAGTTACCGGCGGAACCGAGCAGGTTGACGACGATGGAGTCGTCGGCAAGCCCCTGCTTACCTGCGACTTTGGTGACTTCATACCCCAGGCGCGTGCCCACGGAACGGTTCACATTGCTGATGGCGTGGTGCAGCGATACCGGTGTCGGCGCCAGCCCATTCGCGCGCGCCGTACGCAGCGCGGGCTGCGCTTCGTCGATGAGGCGCTCATCCAACGCGCCCTCAAGGCCGTGGTCCTGCGCCTTCGTGCAGTAGGAATCCTGGTCCGCAAAGAAGGGGCTTTCGGCAACGTGCAGGATTCGCTCCAGGTCAAGCTTTGCGACGCGCGGAAGGTTGTCGAGATCCTTGCGCGGACGCAGGCACTCGGCATGTCCGACCGCTTCATCGATGGTGCGGAAACCCAGCTCAGCGAGGTATTCACGGACCTGCTGGGCGATGAAGGTGAAGAAGTTGACCACGTGCTCGGCACGGCCGGTGAACTTGCTCCGCAACTTCGGATTCTGGGTGGCAATACCAACTGGACAGGTGTCCAGGTGGCAGACGCGCATCATGACGCAGCCCTCAACCACCAGCGGAGCGGTAGCAAAACCAAACTCCTCAGCACCCAGCAACATCGCGACCACGACATCACGACCGGTCTTGAGCTGGCCATCGCACTGCACGCGGATGCGGTCGCGCAGCCCGTTGAGCATCAGGGTCTGCTGGGTTTCAGCGAGCCCCAGCTCCCACGGACCGCCGGCGTGCTTGAGGCTGGTCAGTGGCGAGGCACCAGTGCCGCCATCGTGGCCGGAGATCAGCACGACGTCGGCATGCGCCTTCGAGACACCAGCGGCGACGGTACCCACGCCCTGCTCGGAGACGAGCTTGACGTGAATGCGGGCGCGCGGATTGGCGTTCTTGAGGTCGTAGATGAGCTGTGCCAGATCCTCGATTGAGTAGATGTCGTGGTGCGGTGGCGGCGAGATTAGCCCCACGCCCGGGGTGGTGATGCGGACTTCCGCGATCCACGGGTAGACCTTGTTCGGTGGCAACTGGCCACCCTCGCCGGGCTTTGCACCCTGGGCCATCTTGATCTGGATGTCGGTGCAGTTGGACAGGTAGTGGCTGGTCACACCGAAGCGGCCCGATGCGACCTGCTTGATGGCAGAGCGTTTCCAGTCGCCGTTGGCCTCCATTTCGAAACGGTCTGGGTCCTCGCCACCCTCGCCGGAGTTGGACATGGCGCCCAGGCGATTCATAGCGATGGCCAGCGTCTCATGTGCCTCCGCGGAGATAGAGCCGTAGCTCATCGCGCCGGTGGAGAAACGCTTGACGATGCTAGAGACTGGTTCGACCTCATCAATGTCGATTGGCTCGCGGTCCGAGGCGAACTCGAGCATGCCGCGCAGAGTTGCCAGCTGCTTGGTCTGCGCATCGACCTTGTTGGTGTAGTCGCGGAATACCGCGTACTGACCAGTGCGGGTGGCATGCTGCAGCGTGTAGATGGTCTCCGGGTTGAATAGGTGGTACTCGCCTTCGCGACGCCACTTGTACTCGCCGCCGAGATCCAGCTCACGGTGTGCCTGCTCTTCCGGACGCGGCAGGAATGCGCTGCGGTGACGGGCGGCAACATCTTCTGCGACCTCGTCGAGACCAATACCTTCCAGCGGAGAAACAGCGCCGGTGAAGTACTCGTCCAGGAACTCCTGCGACAGACCGACGGTGTCGGCCAGCTGAGCGCCACGGTAGGACTGCAGTGAGGCGATACCCATCTTGGACATGACCTTCAGCACGCCCTTGGAGGCAGCCTTGCAGTAGTTCGAGCAGGCCTGATCCAACGTCAGAGCTCCGAGCTGGTCCTTCATGCGCAGCTCATCGATGGTTTCGAAAGTCATGTATGGGTTAATGGCATCGGCACCAAAGCCCAGCAGCATGGCCATGTGGTGCACCTCGCGGGCGTCGCCAGCCTCAATGATGAGGCTGGCGCGCGTGCGAGTGCGCTCCTCCACCAGGTGGTGGTGAACCGCGGAGGTCAGCAGCAGCGACGGGATAGGGGCAAAGCGCTCGTTGGACTCACGGTCAGACAGCACAATCAGTCGGGCACCACGGTCGATGGCCTCAGAGACCTCACGGCGGACACGACGGATAGCGTTGCGCAGGCCGCGGCCACCGCGGGCGACCGGGTACAGACCGGAGATGACCTCGGCACGGAACTCGGAATACTCCTCGTTCTTGCCCGCCTGGCACAGGGTGACAAAGTCGTGGTTGTCCAGGATTGGATGCTCAAGCCGGATGCGACGGGCGGCATCGGCGGTGGGCTCCAGGATGTTGGTCTCTGCCCCCAGCAACGTATTCATGCTGGTGATGGACTTTTCGCGCAGCGAGTCCAACGGCGGGTTGGTCACCTGCGCGAACCGCTGCGAGAAGAAGTCGAACAGCATGCGAGGGCGGTTGGACAGTGCCGCAATCGGCGTGTCTGAGCCCATCGAACCCAGGCCCTCCGCGCCGGTGAGTGCCATCGGGCGGATGATTAGGTCAACGTCTTCCTCGGTGATGCCGAAGACGCGCTGCCGCAACACCGCGCGGGCATGCGGCATGTACTGGTAGCGCTCTCGTGGCAGGTCGGTGATGTCGACCAGGCCCTCTTTGATCCATTCCTCGTATGGACCGGTGGCGGCCAGCGTGGACTTAATCTCCTTGTCCTCAATAATGCGACCGGCCTTCATGTCCACCAGGAACATGCGCCCCGGCTGCACGCGCGTGCGCTGCACAATCTGCTCCGGCGGGATATCCAGGACACCAGCTTCGGAGGCCATCACCACCAGGCCCTCGTCGGTCACCCAGATGCGCCCCGGGCGCAGACCATTGCGATCCAGGGTGGCACCGATGACCTGGCCGTCGGTAAAGCAGATGGCAGCGGGGCCGTCCCACGGCTCCATCAGGCAGGCGTGGTACTCGTAGAACGCGCGAACCTGCGGGCTGAGATTGTCGTCGTGCTCCCAGGCCTGCGGAACCATCATCATGACCGCATGCGGGAGACTACGACCACCGAGATGCAGTAACTCCAGGGCCTCGTCGAAACGCGCAGTGTCAGAACCGTTGGGGTCGCACACCGGCAGCGCGCGGTCGATGTTGCCCAGCTTGCCAGAGCGAATCAGCGACTCGCGGGCGCGCATCCAGTTCTCGTTGCCGCGCACGGTGTTGATTTCGCCATTGTGAGCGACGTAGCGGTACGGATGTGCCAGCGGCCAGGACGGGAAAGTGTTCGTGGAAAAGCGCGAGTGCACGATGGCGAGCGCGGAAGTGACTTCCTTCTGCTGCAGGTCAAGGTAGAAATCCTTCAGCTGCGGAGTAGTCAGCATGCCCTTGTAGACGATCGTGCGGCTGGACAGCGACGGGAAATACACGGTGTCGCCACCAGAGCCCTCGCCGGCGCCCTGTTCACCCAGCTCACGCTCGCAGCGCTTACGCAGGAAGAACATCTTGCGGTCGAGATCGATATTGCTGAGCTGGCGACCCTCGTAGTTCTTCGCGGTAACGAAGAGCTGACGCAGCACCGGCATAGCCTGGCGAGCCATCTGGCCAAGCCCGTCAGCGTTAATCGGCACATCGCGCCATGCCAAGATCTCGATGCCCTCTTCGGCGCAGATGTCTTCAATAGCCCGGATGGCATCGAGGGTGGCCATGCGCGACTGCGGCAGGAATGCAATACCGGTGGCATAGGTGCCAGCCGGCGGCAAAATGACGCCTTCCTTGCTCAGCTCAGCACGGTAGTAGGCATCCGGAACCTGAATGAGAATGCCGGCACCGTCGCCGGTGGTCTTCTCAGCGCCGGCGGCACCGCGGTGGTCGAGGTTGACCAGTGCCTGAATGCCCTTTTCGACAATGTCATGAGTCTGGCGACCGTAAATGTCGGCAACAAAGGCCACGCCACACGCATCATGTTCGTTCGACGGGTGGTAGAGACCTTCCCTCTGAGGACCACGAGGCAATGTGGTCGCTGTTTCGGTCAGAGTCATGGCTGTCTTAGCTGTCATGGCTGTTTTCCCCTTGTAGGTGCAATGTGCCAATTGGGGGACACGGGTTATCTATATTTCCAACTGTTTTAACAATGCACTTTCACCTAGGCGTATTGCAATACGTATTTAGGGAACTAGCTATATTTACCCACCCCCGAAGGAGCTAGAACACCCTTCCCGTTCGACTAAAACCGGGCTTTTACTACCCGCTTTAACGCCATAACCCCCTAATCGAGCTACCACCCCCGCTAACTACGCACAATTGTTCGATTCTTTAGCACACCTCTCTCCATACCCAATCCGCCCCCACCGCTATGGTTAGCTCCATGCTCGCCAACCGTCGTTTCCGCTCGCCACTGCAGGGCCTCGCCCTCCTTATCGGCGCAGCGACAATCCTCAGCGGCTGCACGGCTCCCACAGCCCCCACTCCAGAGAGCCAGTCATACAGCCCGGCACCGGCACCCGCATTTACGCCCGAGCCAGAGGAACCCGCGCCCGAGATTCCCGAAGTGCCCCACGCCCCCGCCGCCCCGGACACCCCAGCGCCCGGCACATCGCCTATCGACGGCATCCGTAGCGCCCTCAACCAGCTGGAGGTAAAAGGGCGCGCACCGAAAACCGGCTATGCGCGCGATGAGTTCGGGCAACGTTGGAGCGACGACGTCTCTGCCGAGTTTGGGCACAACGGATGTGACACGCGAAACGATATTTTGAATCGTGACCTTATTAATAAGGAGTACAAACCAAATAGCCACGATTGCGTCGTGCTTTCAGGGCAATTACTGGATCCCTATACCGGCACGATGATTGAGTTCCAGCGTGGCCGCGATACCTCTTCTGCCGTTCAAATCGACCATGTCGTAGCCTTAAGCGACGCCTGGCAAAAGGGGGCACAGCAACTCCCGCCCGAGGTTCGGCAGGACTTTGCCAATGACCCCCTCAACCTCTTGGCCGTCGATGGCCCCGCCAATCAACAGAAGCGGGATAGCGATGCCGCATCCTGGGTACCCGCCAATAAGCCATTTCGCTGCCAGTATGTCGCTCGCCAGGTGGCAGTAAAACAGAAATACCACCTGTGGCTCACACAGGCGGAGTACGATGCCATCGACCGTTGGCTCTCTACCTGCACACCAGAGGATGAGCCCGCACTTGCCGCCCTAACCCTGAATTAGGGCAACTTCCTCCGACGCTCACCGATGCCGCACACCGAGGCTCAAGCCAGCGAATATGCCACCTATTCAGCTACGCACTCGCAACCTCCGCCCCTCCTAGTCTCGAACATTTCTATTTTTCAGAAGATTCCTAGCCCCCTAATTTCTGGGGGCGACCGCCATTCAGCTACTGCCCGCCCCGTCAAACAAACCAACCGAAAACCCCTGGGTTCATAGAGTTATATACGTCAATATCAGAATTGAATTCGTTACCGCAGTGTTATCCTTTCGTTATATTCACTGCTTCCTGTCGGTTTATAACTGTTTGATAACACTGTATCCTCGAGCCCGTACGCGAAAAGGTATCCGTCGTAAAGCATTGCGCACGCCGACTGCGTATTTTTTACTTTTCTTCGTGGAAACTACTTTTTGACGCGGCACAGGTTTGTTAAAGTCTGGTTGTTACAAAATCGCACTACCGTGACTGATGGTGTCAGTGTGACTAAAGAGTCGCTTGGCGCTATTAATCGCTTGTCCATCATCTTGGAGGATTCTCACCCATGGCAGCTGAAATGAAGGCTCCGGAAGTACCACTTGGGCTCCAAATCAAGGCTTTTGCCCAGTCGATTCCACCACTCCTGCGTACTGGTGCCCTGTACATGACTCCGAAGACGGCGCCGAAGATTCTCGATTACCTGCGTCGCCTGAAGTTCTCCGTCGCCAGCCTGATTTCCATGAGTGCGCTGCGCTACCCGGATCGCCTCGCCCTTGTCGACGATGACGGTGAACTCACCTATTCTCAGCTGCTTGACAACGCCCACGCCCTGGCTCGCGCCTTGATGGACCGTGGCATGACCCAGAAGTCCAGCTTCGGCGTTATCGCACGCAACGGCCGCGGCATCATCCTGCCGATGGCCATCAAGGGATTCATCGGCTCCGAAATTATGCTGATGAACATCGGCTCCGGCCCGACTCAGATTCGCGGTGTCGTTGACCAGAATAAGGCCAAGTTCCTGTTCGTCGATGACGAGTTCCTGGGCAACCTGCCAGAAGACCTCGACGATGTCACCGTCGTTATTACCTCCGTGACCAAGCCGGAGACCCGCAAGAACGCGGGCAAGAACTTCGTGTTCATGGAAGACCTCATTGAAGAAGGTCGTACATCGAACGCCAAGCTAGATCCGAAGCCGGAGCAGGGACGCATCATCATCATGTCCTCCGGCACCACCGGCATCCCGAAGGGTGTCCTGCGCAATGAGCCGAAGACACCGGCAACCGTGGGTGCAATCGCCGATCGTATTCCGTGGCGCCGCAACATGGTCATTCACCAGTCCGCATCCATGTTCCACGCCTGGGGCTGGGCAAATGTGCTGATTGGCATGGCTACCGGCTCCACCATTGTCACCATGCGTGTCTTCGACCCGAAGAAGGCTGTTGACCAGTGTGAACAGTACGGCTGTAACGGCATGATTTCCGCGGCCTTCTTCCTGCGCCAGATCAAGGATGTTCTGGATGAGGAGCCGAACCGCAAGATTGGCCCGTTCCGCTTCATTGTCTCCTCTGGTAACGCCATCCCGGGCTGGCTCGTCTCCGCGCTGACTCACCGCTTCGGTCCGGTTATCTGTAACTTCTACGGCTCCACCGAGGCCGGCCTGTGCTCCATCGCATCCGGCGCGGACCTCGCAGCCCGCCCGGACTCCGCAGGTCGCCCGGCAATTGGCGCCAAGGTTCGCATCCTGGGTGACGACGGCAAGGAAGTCGAGCCGGGTGAGGTTGGCATGATCCACACCGCTCAGGAGCTCTCCTTCATCGGTTACCTGAACAAGAAGGACAAGTTCACCACCGTCGATGGCCTGTTCCAGATTGGTGACCTCGGCCGTATCGACCAGGACGGCTACCTGTACATCTGTGGTCGCTCCGACGACATGGTGATCAAGGGCGGCGAGAACGTCTTCCCACGCGAGGTCGAAGAAATTCTGGGCCCGGTGCCGGGCATCGCCGATGTCTTCTGCCACGGCAGCAACGAAAACGACGAGATTTTCGCTGACCTGTTCCTCTACGTTGTCCGCGAGGACAATGAGGCCGGCAAGAACCTCACCGAGGACATGCTGCGCGAGTACGTCCGCGAAACTCTGGCCGAGCACTCCACTCCGGACCGCGTCTTCTTCGTCGACTCCCTGCCGCGCAACGCCATCGGCAAGGTTGTCCCGCGCGAGGTCAAAGCAATGCACGAGCGCCTGAACCTGGACGCTCAGTAAGAAGCCTGCACACGAAAGTGTGCCCACCGGCTATCCGCCTGGTGGGCACACTTTTTGCTTATCTTCGCTACCTTTTACACGGCTATCCGCGCGGGCGCACCTGGATTTCATCCACGTTGGCATCCGCTCCGGTATCAACGGCCAGACGTACTGCGGCTGCGATCGATTCAGGCCGCATGAACTTCGTTCCGTCGTAACGCCAATCCGCATCATCGCGGTGCCAATTCGACTGCAGCTGAACCTGCATATCGGTATCGACGCGCCCAGGGTGCACGGAGCTGACTCGTACCGCGCCACGCTCTTCCTCGCGCAGCGCATCGGTGAAGGCCCGCAGCGCGAACTTCGACGCTGCATACGGTGAAGTACCAGCTGAAGCGCGGAATCCCGAGCCCGAGTTGATGGTTACCAGCGTGCCCTCCGCCTTGCGCAGCGCTGGCAGCAGCTGGCGTGTCAGGTCGGCGACGGCGACGACGTTGATGTCCATAATTCGCGACCAGTCCGCACGCGAAACCTCCGCCACGTCCCCATCGACGTACACGCCCGCCGAGTGCACGAGCACATCCAGCCCGCGCCCACCGAGCGCCTCCAACAGCTTTGCCACTTCCGCGTTTACGGCGTCGGTATCACCCAGATCAGCAACGAATACGCTTGCCGACGGCAACTGCGACGCCACCTTCTCGGCAGACTCAGCACTGGTAGCGCCCACAATGACATGGTGGTCACGGGAGAGATCCTTGGCGACCGCCAGGCCAATACCACGGCTTGCACCCGTGACCAGGGCAATCTTGGTGTCAGCGGCAATATCGATGCTCATGTACGGCTCCTCTATGTAGTCGGTTTACTTCTTCGGCTTCGCGCCGCCCACCTGGTCGATGGGGGTCACCTGCAGGAAGTCAATGTTGACGCGCTTCGGACGGGTGGCCGCGAACACAATGATGTCGGCAACATCATCGGCGGTCAGCGACTCAACGCCATCGTAGACCGCTGCGGCCTTGGTCTCGTCGCCGTCGAAACGCACGAGTGAGAAGTCGGTGTGGACGCGCCCCGGATCGATTTCGGTGACGCGCACGCCATCGGCAGCAACCTCTTGACGCAGGACTTCCACCAGCGCGCGCTCAGCGTGCTTGGCTGCGTTGTAACCGGCGCCGCCGGTGTAGACCTGACGGCCGGCAATCGAGCCGACGGTGAGCACAATGCCGCTAGTGGACTTCAATGCGGGCAGCAGCGCGCGGGTGACGCGCAGGGTGCCCAGCACGTTGACCTCGTACATCCAGCGCCACTTTTCCTCGACAGCGCCTTCAACCGATTCCATGCCCCAGGCGCCACCGGCGTTGTTAACCAGCACGTCGACGCGCGGTTCGGCCTTAGCCAGCGCCGCCACATCGGCGTCAGAGGTGACGTCAACCTTGTAGACCGTCGCTTCACCACCGGCAGCGCGAATCTCCTCCGCGACAGCCTCCAGCTTGTCCTCGCGGCGGGCTCCCAGCACAACGCGGAAACCTTCAGCTGCGAACTGCTTGGCAGTGGCTGCACCAATACCGGAAGAAGCACCGGTAACTACAGCTACTTTCTTGCCATTAGTTGAAGTTTCAGAGGTCATGGGGGCTCAACTCCTTGCTACATGCGTCTACTAATATCCCCGACTGTAGTCATACGACACCCTCCTGCGCCGAAGACTGCGTGTGCTTTACACCTGATGTTCCACGTGAAACGTATATAAAACTGTGCCGGAATTTTTCCGATTCACCTCATACACAGCCGCTAAAACCGCGATACTGGTTGCATGTCTGACCAGCCTCACTTCCCACATCTTCTCTCCCCTCTCGACGTCGGTCCTCTAACTCTGCGCAATCGCATCATCATGGGCTCAATGCACTCCGGCCTGGAAGATCGCACCCGTGATATCCCCAAGCTGGCTGCCTACCTGGGTCGACGCGCCGAAGGTGGCGTGGGGCTCATCGTCACCGGCGGTTATGCTCCCAACATCGAAGGTTGGCTGACTCCGGCCGGTTCGATGATGGCGTCGAAGCGCATGGCGGACAATCACCGCCGCGTTACTGACCTCGTGCACTCCCACGGCAGCCACATCGTGCTGCAGGTGCTGCACGCCGGTCGTTACAGCTACAGCCCGCTGGCTCGCTCCGCCAATACCGGTCAGTCGCCGATTAGCCCGTTTAAGGCTCACCGCCTCACCGGCTTTGATGTCTCGCGCACCATTGGCGCCTACGTCCGCGCCGCGAAGCTCGCGAAACGTGCTGGTTACGACGGCATCGAGGTTATGGGCTCCGAGGGTTACCTGCTCAACCAGTTCCTGGCCGAGCGCACCAACCACCGCTCGGACAACTGGGGCGGCAGCGCCGAGGCTCGCATGCGCCTGCCCATCGAAATTGTCCGTCGCATTCGCGCCGAAGTGGGCGAGGACTTCTTACTGCAGTACCGCATTTCGCTTCTTGACCTGGTGGAAGACGGCCAGACCTGGTCCGAGACCACTGAACTCGCGCAACGTCTGGTCGAGGCTGGCGTCGATGTCTTCAACACCGGTATCGGCTGGCACGAAGCACGCGTCCCCACCATCGTTACGTCCGTGCCGCGCGCCGCATTCACGGATCTGACTGGTCGTCTCCGTTCGCTTGTCGACGTCCCGGTGGCAGCCTCCAACCGAATCAACCGCCCTGAGGTTGCGGAGAAGATCCTCGCTGACGGCAATGCGGACCTGATTTCCATGGCCCGCCCACTGCTGGCTGACCCGGACTTCGCCATCAAGGCGGGCGATGGTCGAGCTGACCAGATCAACACCTGTATCGCCTGTAACCAGGCCTGCTTGGACCACACCTTCGCGGCCAAGCGCTCCACCTGTTTGGTCAACCCGAAGGCTGCTTACGAAACCGAGTTGGTATCCGTGCCGGTTGCGAAGGACAAGGCCAAGCGCATCGCCGTCATCGGCGCTGGTGTGGCTGGACTCGCTTTCGCGGAAGCCGCAGCTCAGCGCGGTCACCACCCAGAGATTTTCGAGGCCGCCGACCAGATTGGTGGCCAGTTCAACCTCGCCGCAAAGATTCCGGGCAAGGAGGACTACGGCGAGACGCTGAAGTACTTCTCCCGCCGTCTGGAGGTACTCGAAGTTCCGGTTCACCTAAACACGCGTGCCGACGTCGACGAGCTCAAGGCCAAGTTCGACCACGTGATTGTGGCCACGGGTGTTACCCCGCGTATCCCGGGCATTGACGGTATCGACCACGAGAAGGTCATTCGTTACGACGAACTGCTCTCGGGTGCGAAGCAGGCCGGTAACAAGGTGGCCGTCATCGGTGCTGGTGGTATCGGTGTGGACGTGTGTGAGTACCTCACGCGCAAGCCGAACCAGACCATCGAGGCCTGGAAGGACGCCTGGGGCGTCGGTGACCCTGCGGAGTTCCGCGCGGGTCTGACCAAGCCGGGCACGGTCTCTGGCGCAGCTGAGGAGTTTGAGGTTGAGCGCGAGGTGCACCTGCTGCAGCGCAAGACCTCCCGCATCGGTAAGGGCCTGGGCAAGACCACTGGTTGGGTTCACCGTGCGGAGATCAAGAAGGCCGGTGTCAAGCAGTACACCGGCGTCACCTACAACCGTATCGATGACGAGGGCCTGCACATCACCATCGATGAAAAGCAACAGGTCATCGCGGTTGACAACGTGATTGTCTGTACTGGTCAGATATCCAATCTGGACTGCCTGGGCGGCAAGGATCGCGAGAGCGTCACCGGCGATAACTCCAATGTCACCATCATCGGCGGCGCGGACGTGGCCGCTGAGCTGGACGCAAAGCGTGCCATCCGCCAGGCCGTTGAGGTAGCGCTCGCGCTGTAGGGCTAGGGCTGCTACGCCTCGTAGCGGTCGGTGTAGGCGCGCTGCTCGAACTCGAAACGGCCCGGGTGAGCCGGGAACTCACCCGGGACACCGATGGCCAGCAACAGCGCTACCGCCACATCGGTGTCACCGGCACCGATAGCTTCCTTGACCTTCTGCTCACTAAAGCCCGTCATCGGGGAGCTAGCCCAACCAAAGGCGCTGGCAGTGACCATAGCGAAAGAAGCGGCAATCATGGCGTCGCGGATTGCGAACTCGCGGGAGAGACCCTTTTCCTCGCGGACCTTATGGAAGGAGGTCATCGAGGCTTCCCGCTCGGCAGCGGCAACTTCGTCCCACAGGCCAGTCGCCTTGTTGGCCTCAACCAGGCGTGGAATACCGCGCTTCCAGCCGGTCGGCTCACCAATGAAGGCGAGCAGCAGCGGCGCATTGGCAACCTGCTTCTGACCACCGGCAGCTTCCACTACCTGCTGGCGCACCTCAGGGTCCTCGATGCGCACGATAGCCCGAGACTGAATGTTAAAGGCGCTGGGAGCTTCCAGAGATAGCTCCAGGAGGCGGCGCACGTCAGCGTCGTCAAGCGGTTCGTCAGCGTAGACGCGCGTGGCACGGCGGTTGCGGATGATGTTCTCAAATTCGGTGGCGAACTGGTCGCGCGGAGAATGCGAAGTCATGCATTAAAGAATAACTGTTTGCCAACCTTCGAGTTCGAGCAGCCAGCGCTTCATTTCGCGGCCACCGGCATAGGCACCGAAAGATCCCGCTCCCCCACTGGCGGGCACCACGCGGTGACAGGGAATCAGAATACCCAGCGGATTGGTGGCACAGGCCGAGCCGGCAGCTCTGGCGGCACGGGGTGAGCCGGCCATTTCAGCGAGCTCACCGTAGGTCACAACCTGGCCATACGGCACGTCGCGCAGTGCCGTCAGCGCACGAGCGCGGAAAGAATCCTGGGTGAATATGTCGCAGTCCAGCGGCAGCGCAAACTCGCGGCGCTGCCCGGCAAAGTACTCGCGGAACTGCTGCGCTGCCTGTTCCGCCACCGCCTGCGCTTCGGGGTCGGCGGCGCTGGGGTCGTCGTCAAGCACGGGGCCTAAGAGATTGACTTCGACGACCCCGCGAGCGGAGGTGGCGATTCCAAGCGCCCCGAAGGGCGTTTCTACCTGGGCAACCGCCATGAAACCTCCTACTTAGCCCTTGTTGGCCTGGAACCAGGCCAGCAGCTCGTCCCATTCCTTCTCGTGACCGGAGCGGAAGTAACCACCGTAGCCCACGCCCTTGCCACCAGCCGGCTGAGCCTGGCGCTTTTCAATCTTTTCAGCAGAGCTCATCACATTGGTAATCAGGTCTGCCGAGGACTCCTCAGTCCAGTAATCATCTGGAACGCGGATGGACAGGAACGGCTGCGGAGCCTTGGAGAAGCGGTTAGCGAAGTCGAACTCGGAATCGTCGAAGAAGTAGCCTTCCTTGCGAGCCCAATGAGCCCACTGACGCATGACACCGTTCGGCGGCTCAACAGCCAGACGCCACGCCGACGCCGGAATGTGGCCGGTAATGAAACCGCTAATCGGGCCGAGAATATTGAAGATGAAGAATGCGCGGACCTTGCCCGCCACTGACGGCACCTTGGAAATACGCATACCGCGGCAGTTGACCAACGCCGCTGCGTCATAGGTGCCCTCGGAGCCGGCGTAGACGATGCCGTGACCACCAACCGCGTGGCCGACAGCGAAGTGCGGCACGTCCGGGTAGGTCTCCTTGGCCCACTCGATCACACCCGGAATATCCTTGGTAATCCAGTCCGACATCCGGATGTCTTCATTGTTCTGGTCAGTCTTCAGAGCGGACTGGCCGATTCCGCGGTAGTCATAGGTGATAACGCCGTAGCCCTTTTCTGCCACGGTCTCAGCGAAACGGTGGTAGAAACCCTGCGGCACACCGGTACCGGAGTGAACGGTGATGATGCCGTTGGGAATGTTCTCTGGGTTCTCCTTCGGGCGGAACATGGTTCCGCGCAGCAGGACGCGGTCATTAGCCGGAATAATGATGTCCTGCCGAGGGCACGGCTCCGGCAACTTCGGGCTCTTCGCGGAAAAACGGCTATCCCCAGTGGAAGTGGTTGAGGCTTCGGAGGTCATTTATGCAGTTCCTTCGAGTGGACTTAAACAGTGCATGATTTTGTATACACAATCTTAAAGTGTAAGGCTCATCACTTTCAGCGCTTTCGTGGAATTTGCCTCACTCGCGTTACAACTGCACATCCCCATAGGCGCGTTCGTCCTCAATTGGCTCCAGATGCGAGGAGATATGCACACCTGGGAAACGCTCCCGCAGCTCATCTTCCATCGCGGTAAGCACATCGTGACCGCGCTCCACGCTCCACGCGCCCGGCACCAGCACATGGAACTCAATGAACTTCTGATGCCCCGACTCGCGAGTGCGGATTTCGTGGACGTCGATGCCACGACTCCGGTCACGGTGCGAGGCCAAAATCTCATCCACCGCCACGCGGTCGTCGCCCTCCATGGCCTTGTCCATCAGGCCGTTACCGGAATCGCGCAGCAGCTTGTAGCCGGTGACCAGGATGTTTACGGCCACGGCCAGCGCGATAATCGGGTCGAGCCACCACAGGCCGGTAACCCACACCAGCGCCACACCTACGAGCACTCCGGCGGAGGTCCACACGTCGGTCATCAGATGCTTGCCGTCGGCGGTCAGCGCCAGGGAGTTGTGCTGGCGCCCGGCCTTAAGCAGAATCAGCGCCACCGCACCATTGATCACCGAGGCAATTACGGTCACGACGAGGCCCTGGCCAATCTGCTCAATCGGCTGCGGGTTCACCAACCGCTCGATGGAGACATAAATAATGGCCGCCGCCGCCACGAAGATCATGGCACCTTCCAGCCCGGCCGAGAAGTACTCTGCCTTGGAATGGCCGAACTCATGATCACGGTCCGCGGGCCGCGCGATAACCTTGAGCACAATAATTGCGACAACTGCCGCAACCAGATTGACAATCGACTCCGTCGCGTCGGAAAGCAGGCCCACCGATCCGGTCAGAGTGTAGCCCCAAAACTTCAGCGCGATGGTGACGACCGCCGCCCCCACTGAAAGCCAACCAAAACGAGATAAGTCCTGCATATGCGGGCACTTTACCCGCCTTTCCGGAGTTACTACCAGTTCTATGAGCACCGATTTCCAGTTCAATTTGCAGAACATTTCTGCAGGCCTGCCGTTCGCGTCGCAACTCGCCTCGCTTGCCGACGCCGTGCGCGACCACGACGTAGTAGTCCAGGCCCCACCGGGCACCGGCAAGACCACTTTGGTTCCGCCGGCAGTAGCCAACACCCTGGGCGGCCGCATTGTGGTCACGGCTCCCCGGCGTGTGGCGGTGCGCTCGGCAGCGCGGCGGTTGGCACAGCTGTCGGGCACGAAGCTCGGTGGGGAAGTTGGTTACTCGGTGCGTGGCGACACAAAAGTTTCCCGCGCCACCCGCGTGGAGTTTGTCACTCCCGGTGTGCTGCTGCGTCGACTGCTGCGCGACGGCGACGTGGATGCCAGCGCGGTGCTCATCGACGAGGTGCACGAGCGCGGCTTGGATACCGATTTAGTGCTGGCGATGGTGCGCGACTTGCGGGATATCCGCGATGACCTGCGCCTTGTCGCTATGTCGGCAACGGTGGACGCGCCGAAGTTCGCGACCCTGCTCGGTGGCTCTGCCCCGGCTCCCATCGTGGCTGCGGAGGCGGCAATCCACCCGTTGGACATCCGCTACGCACCCTTTCCGCAACGGCTGGATGCGCGCGGTGTGACCGACGACTTCCTGCAGCACGTGGCAGCGCAGGCCAGGAAACTGGTGGAGGAAGCCGCCGGTGATGTGCTGGTTTTCCTCCCCGGGATCCGCGAGGTGGAACGCTGCGCAGGCTATATCGCCGACGCCTCAGATGCGACAGTGCTAACGCTGCATGGCCAGCAGAGCTCCGAAGAGCAGGACCGCGTGTTCCGTCGACAAGCGGACGGTAGGCGCGTGATTGTGTCCACCGCGATTGCGGAATCATCCGTGACCGTGCCGGGCGTGCGCGCCGTTGTCGACGCCTGCCTCGCGCGCGGACCGCGACTCGACATCGCGCGTGGCTTCTCCGGCCTGGTCACCAGCTCGTGTGCGCAGTCCTCCGCAAACCAGCGCGCGGGCCGTGCGGGACGTGAGGGTCCGGGCATCGTGGTGCGCTGCGTCTCTCAGTCGGAGTTCGCGTCCCTCCCAGCCTGGCCCGCGCCGGAAATCGAGGTCGCCGACCTGACACAGGCACTCCTCGACGCCGCCGCGTGGGGCACGCCTGGGATGCAGGGACTGAAGCTTCTCGACGCCCCACCACCCCACCACGCGGAGGTCGCAAACCGCATTCTGGCTGGCCTGGGCGCTGTTGATGAGGCCGGTGACATCACGGAACTCGGCCGCACCCTGGCTACCCTGCCGGTGCATCCGCGCATGGGACGCGCGCTGCTGACCGCCACGGCCATGATGCCGCAGCACGCGGACGCGGTCGCACGCGCGGTGGAGAAACTCACCGACGCCCGCGGCTTGGCCAAGCAGGTGCGCCGCATTGAGCTGGATACTGAGGCCCCCGCCAACCTGCTGCCCTCGGACATCCCCGCGCTGGTCACGGCCCTGGCCTGGCCGGATTTCATCGGGCGACGCCGCAGTGCGAACTCCGACGAATACCTCTTTACCGGCGGCACCGCTGCGGAACTCACCCGTGGTTCTGACCTGCGCGGCCACGAATGGATCGCGGCCGCCGACATCTCGCGGCTCTCCCATGGGCGCGCGCTGATTCGCGACGGCGAGGCGATTGACCTGGAAATCGCCATGCTCGCCGCCGGCCACCTCGCCCGCACGGAGACCACGGCGCGCGTCGAACAGGGCCGTGTTCGCGCCCGCGAGCGCGACCTGCTCGGCGCCATCGAACTGTCATCCCGCCAGGTCTCCCCGACGCCCGAGCAGTGCATTGCCGCCAACTCCGCCTGGCTTGCCGACGCGCTTACCGACGCCTCCCCCAGCCTCGACCGCGACACCGAGCAGCTCCGCCGCCGCATGGCCTTTCTCCACGCTCATCGCGGTGCCCCATGGCCGGATGTCTCCCCCGCAGGGCTCGCGGCTCAGGCCGAGCTCCTTTTTGCCGGCGAGCTGGACCGTCCGACCCCACCCAAGCTAGATGCCGAGCACCTCCGCCGCCTGCTGCCCTGGCCGGAGGCCTCGGACTTCGACCGGCTGGTGCCCGAACGCCTGGAGGTCCCCTCCGGTTCGAAGATTCGCCTGGAGTACCCGGAGGACCCCACGGACCCTGAGGCGCAGATTGTCCTGGCCGTGAAGTTGCAGGAGTGCTTCGGCCTGGCGGAGACCCCGCAGGTATTGGAAAAGCCGGTGACAATGCATTTGCTGTCACCGGCTCAGCGACCACTCGCGGTCACTCAGGACTTGGAAAGCTTCTGGAATGGCGCCTACGCACAGGTTCGCTCCGAGATGCGGGGCCGTTACCCCAAGCACCCGTGGCCGGAGAACCCGTGGGAGGAGCAGGCTACTGCGAGGACGAAGCGTCGTCGTTAAGCAAGCCCGTCGTTAAGCAGCTGCCTGTGCCCGCACGCGACTGGGCTTGCGCCAGAGGTAGATTGCGTAGCCCAGGCAGGTGAAGAAGAGCACGCCCCCCATGATTCCCTGCATGTTGCCGTAGAACCACTGCCCCACATTGGCAGCGTGGCCGAAGTCATTGCCCACGAACACCTTGTACGGTGCCCACCAGTGGGCGATCATGAACAGGACACCGACAATAATGTGCCCAATCTCGCGGACGAAGAGCACCAGCGGCACGAAGACCATGACGATCGACCAGTGGTGGCTGACCGCGTATGGCCCGGCGAAGCTGACCGCCAGCGCAACGAAACCAAGGGCTGCGACATCATAGCCGTTGCGGTGGTAGATCCACGCCACGAAAGCAGCAGCGATGGCACCGATGAGGAAGAAACCGTAGATGCCAATATCGAGCGCGGTACCCTCCACCCCGGCGCGGGCGAGCAGACCACTGAACGCCTGGTTGGCCTCATAGGCCGGGGCGCCACCGCGGTTGCCGGCGAAGAACTCATCGGTCCAGAAGTAGATGGACTCTTTAAAACGCACGGCGAAACCAATAGCGACGGTCACCAGGAACCAGCAGAAGCTCTTGGCCACGGCCGCAAAGTCACGACGCATGAGGAACACCAGCGCATATGCCGCGGGGGTGATCTTAATACCCGCCGCGATACCCACGCCCAGTCCACGCAGTTTCTTGGGCAAAAAGCCCAGCACATCGGAGACCACCAGCAGCGCGAGGAAGACGTTGATCTGCCCGAAGAGCACGTTGGCGCGCAGCGGGTCGAGCAGCATCACAACACCGAGCACGCAGGTAGCCATCAGCTTCGGACGCTCAGAGCCGAGACGAGTGAAGACCATCCACAGCATCGCCCACACCGCCGCCAGCGTGGCGAACGTCCAGATGATCTGCAGGGTCACCGGCCCCGCCCAGGTCAGCGGGTAAAACAGCAGCGCCGCAAACGGTGGGTAGATGAAGCGGAAACCCGATCTGGTGGGAAACTCTGGTGAGTAGAGATCCTGGTCTCGTCGTAGTGCCCAGCCGGCGTCTTGGAAGACCTCGAGGTCCATCATGTAGGCAGTTGCCGCAAGATAGATGAAGTCGATGACAACGACCAGCGACACCAGCCCAAATACAATTGCCAAGATCCGTCTCTGCATGACGGAAAGCGTCGAGAGTCTGTCCATGAGCATGATTCGACACTACCGCACAGTTCTTCCTACTCAGGCCTTAGAGTGGGAGGTATGTTCGTGGAAAACTATCGCAAGGTTCGCTCCGAGATCGACGACGCTTGCCGACGAGCTGGGCGCCAGCCCTCCGAGGTCCGCCTGCTGCCCGTCAGCAAGACTGTGCCTGTCGACGCCCTGGTGGAATCCTGGCCGGAGCTCGCAGCAGCCGGCTGCGCTGGCCTGGCGGAAAACCGCGTCCAGGAAGCGGTGGCCAAGGCGGAGGCATTCCGGGAGGCCTTCGGCGACAAGGCACCACATATGGCCATCATTGGTCCACTGCAGACGAATAAGGCCGGCCACTTGGTCAGTTGTGCTGATGAGTTTCAGGCTCTGGACCGCCCGAAGGTGGCCGGAGCACTGCAGCGTCGCTTGGCCGATTCCGAGCGCACGCTCGATGTCTTGATTCAGGTCAATGCCTCCCGCGAGCCGCAGAAGTCGGGTCTGGCGCCGAGCCACGCGGCGGAGTTTGTCCGCATGTTTGGCCCCGATGGCGAATACCCGAACCTGCGTCTGCGCGGGTTTATGACCATCGCGGCCCAGAATGATCCGAATGTGCGCGAGACCTTCGCGGAGCTGCGGGAGCTGCGGGACAGTCTGCTCGGGGATTTGCGGGACGGTGTCAGCCTCAACGAACTGTCAATGGGTATGTCCGGCGACTACCGCGAAGCCATCGCCGAGGGGGCGACCACCGTGCGTGTGGGACGCGCCATCTTCGGTGAGCGCTCCTATCAGAAATAAAGGTCGCGAAATAGAGGTAATCTCAATGCCATGAGTTCTGATGTCTCCCCGTGCTCCCGTCGTCGTTTCCTCCTGGGAACTGCCGCCACTGCAGCTGGCGCACTCGTAGCCGCTTGTGCACCAAAGTCTGCGGTGGAGAAGGTTGACGCTGCCGACATTCCGGTTGGCGGCGGTGTGGTGATCGGCAATTACGTCGTCACGCAGCCGGAGGAAGGCAAGTTCGCCGCTTTCTCCAGCTCCTGCCCGCACCAGAATGGTCGTATCACTGAGGTCAGCAATGGTGTGATGATTTGCCCGAACCACAACTCCCACTTTGATATTGCTACTGGTGAGGTTGTTTCTGGCCCCTCGCGTAAGCCCGCTGGTCAGGCATCGCTTTCAGCCGAAGGCACTGAGCTGATTGTGGGCCAGAAGTAGGTTTATCTTCTAGCGCCGCGGCTTCAACCCCGCCACGGCACACGCGCCCGCGATGAAGGACAGCGCCACCAGCCACGGAATCAGCCCTGCCCACTCGAAGTGGCTGAACACCATGCCGGAGACCCAACCGACAATCGATGAGCCCGCGTAGTAGCTGAACAGGTACATCGATGACGCCTCGGCGCGGTCGCGCTGCGCCACCAGCCCCACGCCGGACGAGGACAGCGAGTGCGCCACGAAGAACGATGCCGTGAATACAAGCACGCCCACAATCAGTGCGGGCAGCCACGGCAGCAGCGCCAGCCCCAGGCCCACGCACGCGGCCAGAGTCGCAATGGCGATGAGGCGACGGCGGCTCACCGTCTTCGCCCACACGCCCGCGCGTGCCGACGACCACGTGCCCGACAGGTAGAGAATAAATACGAACCCTGCCAGTGCCGGGGAGAGCCCGAACTTATCGCCCAGTCGGAAGCCCAGGTAGTTGTACAGAGAGACAAACGACCCCATAAACAGGAACGCCAGGGCGCACAGCGCGAGAATGCGCGGGTCGCGCAAGTGCCGCGCTATGGCCTGCCCCTCCCCTGCAAACGACAGCTGCTTCGGCTGGAACCTACGCTGTTGCGGCAGGAAGTACCAGGTCAGAATGGCGAAAACAAACGCCACCGTCGCCGAGACCGCAATCGCCACCCGCCAGGAGGCGAACTCCAGCACAATGGACGGAATAATACGGCCGAGCAGACCACCGACCGTCGTGCCCGAGATATACAGCCCCATCACGCGACTGACATGGTCGGCGTGGACTTCCTCACTGACATAAGCCATAGCCACTGCGGGAACACCGGCAATGACAATGCCCTGCAGCAGGCGCAGAGCAATCATCGAACCGATGCCCGGCGCGATTGACACCACGAGCCCCAACAGCGTTGCCACAAATGCGCTGATGACAATCACGCGTCTGCGTCCAAAGCGTTCCGACAAAATGGACACCGGGATAATCGCGCAGGCCAAGCCACCGGTGGTGGCGGATACCGTCAGCGCGGCGGTGGCGGGGTCGACCGATAGCTCGTCGGAAAGCGTGGGCAGCAGCGCCTGCGTTGCGTAGAGCGCTTGGAACGATGCCAGGCCGGCGAAAAGCACAGCGATAAGCGCGAGGCGGAATCCAGGATCTTCTGGCCGTAGTCCTTCGATCTGTTCGGGGTTTTCGTTAGCGCTAGTCACTTGTCCTACGTTAGCCCTCCCTCCAAACCCCTCGCTGGATACCCGGATCTGAAAAACCTTTTTAATTCGCGCGCGATATCGCGTTCGTTTTATTAGTTTCGTAGGCATGACTACTTCTCCTGCACAGCCGCAAAGTCGCAACCACGACCGCGAGTACGACATCGTCGTCTACGGTGCCACGGGTTTCGTGGGCCGCTTGATTGTGGACTATCTGGCTAAACACGCCGGTCAGACGAAGGTGGCGCTCGCAGGTAGGAATGCTGAAAAGCTTGCCGATGTCGCGGAGAATGCAGGCGTATCGGACTGGCCGGTCATTGTTGCGGATGCCGCCGACCAGCAGGCGGTGGCAAAGCTCGCGGCCAGCACGAAGGTGGTGTTGACCGTTGTGGGGCCGTACGCGAAGTACGGTCGCACCCTGGTGGCCGAGTGTGCCAAGGCAGGTACTCACTACGTCGACCTGTGTGGCGAAGTGCTGTTCGTCCACGACTCCATTGCAAACAACCACGAGGTAGCGCAGCAGACCGGAGCGAAGATTATTCACTCCTGCGGCTTCGACTCAATTCCCTCCGATGTCGCTGTCCGTGAGCTCCACGAGGCGGCCCACACCAAGCTCGGTGAGACAACCCTGCTGTTCAAGCATGTCAAGGGTGGTGTCTCCGGCGGCACTATCGATTCAGTCCGCGTTCAGATTGAACAGGCCAAGAAGGATCCCAAGCTGCGTCGCATCATCGCCGATCAGTACGCGCTGGCTGAGCCGGGACCCGACCAGGGTAAGTTCGGCGTCGACCTGCGTCCGGCGCGCTTCCGCCGCCACTGGCGAGCCCCCTTCTTCATGTCGCCTTTCAACACCCGCATTGTTCAGCGCTCGGCGATGCTGGCGGATTACGGTGATTCCTTCCGCTACCGCGAGCTACTCAATGTCGGCCGCGGTCCGAAGGCTTTCGTGCGCGCAAATATTTTCGCGGCTGTCTGCAGGTTGGCGCTGGCGGCGATGGCATTTGGGCCGACGGCCAAGCTCATTGATAAAAAACTACCGAAGCCGGGCGAGGGCCCGAGCGCTGAAGCACAGGCCGAAGGCCGCTTCACCATCGAGGCCTACACCGTCGATACCTCCGGCATTCACTGGCGTTCCAAGGTGTCCCTTGAGGAAGACCCAGGGTACGCAGGCACCGCGATTATGATTTCCAGCGCCGCCCTCGCGCTCGTCCACGACGATCTGCCGGACACCACCGGCGTGCTCACTCCTACTGTCGCGCTTGGCGATGCCCTGTCCCGCCGTCTCCGCGCTGGCGGCATGACCATTGAGGCGGTGCAGGCTCGATGATTGGTGGCCTGACCGGTGCTTTTGCGAATCTCACCCGCGGACTGAAGCTGCCGACTGTAGGTGGTGGCCGCGCGTTAGTGACCGGCGCTTCCTCCGGCATCGGCTGGGCATGCGCGGAGGCACTGGTCAAGGCCGGTTTCGAGGTCGTTGGCACGTCCCGCAGAGGCGCCGATGCGCCGCACCCCGAGGGCGTGCAGATGGTGGTGCTCGACATGTCCAGCGCTGACGATATCGCCGCTGTGGTCGCTCACGGGCCTTACGACGTCGTCGTTGCCAATGCCGGCGAGAGTCAGTCGGGCGCTTTCGAGGAGCTACCCCGCGAGGCACTTGAGCGTCTCTTCCAAGTCAATGTTCTAGGACAGGTGGAGCTGTTACAGCAGCTGCTGCCCGGCATGCGCGAGGCTGGTCGTGGCCGAATTGTGCTGGTGGGCTCGATGCTCGGCGGGTTGCCGCTGTCCTACCGTTCTTCCTACGTGGCGACGAAGGCCGCTATCCGCGGCTTTGGGCTTTCGTTGCGGGGTGAAGTCGCGCAGTTCGGTATTGGGGTTACGGTTGTCGAGCCGGGCGCCATCAACACGGGGATTTCCTCACGTCGGACGACGTATGGCGATGAGGGTTCTGTTTACGCTGCCGATGTCCACCGCATGCTGACAAAGTTGAACGCCAATGAGGAACGTGGCATTCCCGCTTCTGAGATTGCTGAGGTGGTTATGCGCGAGGTGGCTGCCGAGCGACCTTTAGCCCTGGTGGCGCGGGGGTCGTCGGCAAGCGTAGCAGTGCCCTTCATGCGGCGGATCCCGACGCAAGCGATGTTGACCATCATGCGCCGAGTGCACGGGCTGCGGTGAGTAAGTGTGCTATTCGGCGATAGCGCGCACTTCGACGGCCTGCGCGCACGCCTCTGAGGCTTCGTGGGCCAGGTTGATGGCCTCGTGTTCATCTGCAACTTCGACGATCCAAAAAGCCGACGGGAACGTCATCGCGTTGTAGTACGGCAAATCGCTGTGCGAACCATCCGGCAGCACCGTCATGGCATCCTCTGGTGGAACCAGCCCTCCGGACATAACCCAGTGACCTTCGTCCTGCAGCTTCTGATTGAAGCGTCCAATCCGTTCAAAGGCAGCGTGCATTTCCTCGTCAGAGTCATACGCGTTGATATCTCTGCGGCCATGGACCGTGAAAAAGTACTGCACACCAAGCTCCTGAGTTTCGTTTTGCTAAGTGTAACAGATTCGGCGTGGTTGAAAATGGGCATCACCAAAGATGTGCGACTTAACAGGGGTAACCCCCAAAAAAACCTAACCCAAGTACTTTGTTACCCTTAAGCAACTCAGGTTAATGCTGTTCGTTGCAACGAGACTCGGTCTCCCCCATCGACATCATAATCTTTCAAACCCATGTTCCTCCGGGCTCTGTGATAGACTCTCGACTGAGAACCAATCCTCAGTAAGGACCGACCCGTTAGCGGTTCCGATTGCTCCTTAGGGCCCTTCGGGGCCCTAATTTTTTGGAGTTTTACATGCGCTACGTGGTTGGTATCGATGTTGGTTTGTTCTCTGTCGGGTTTGCGGCACTAGAGATTGATGACGCGGGAAATCCAATCAGGATTCTAAATTCCATGTCCCATATTCACGACTCGGGGCTGGATCCGAACAATCAGAAGACTGCCCAAACGCGTAAAGCAGTGTCTGGTGTGGCGCGACGTACACGCCGCCTGTATGCCACTCGCAAAAAACGTCTGGCGACGTTGGACTCTTTTCTCACGAATAATGGCTTCCCAATTGTGAACCTTGAAAATGAGGCTGACAAAATCGCTTGGGAAGCCCGAACAAAACTCGCCAATCAAAAGATTGATGATGAAGGCGAAAAGTACAAGCTTTTCTCAATCGCCATCCGTCATATCGCTCGTCACCGTGGCTGGAGAAATCCGTATGTTCCGGCTGAACGGCTTAATGCTCTGCGCAGCCCATCTGATGGGTTCCGGGCATTGGAGAGTAAAGCACGAGAAATAGCTAAGGGACCGATTCCTTCTAATCCGACTCTGGCCCAACTGGTTACTGCACTGCCAAATGGTGCGACGCAACTGCGTGGCGAAGGCGGCTTCCTATCAGAGCGCCTGAACCAACAGGATTTTGCTAATGAGATTTTGAAAATTGGCTCCACCCAAGAGTTCACTTCCGAATTCATGGCGAAAGTGGTTTCCCAAGTTTTTTACGCGAAAAGCCCGAAGGGATCAGCTGAAAAATTTGTCGGCAAAGATGAGCTCGACCCATCGCAGCCACGCGCATGGCGCGCCACACTTGCTTTTAATGAATACCGAACCATCAGTCTTTTAGCGAACGTCCGAATTGCTGACTCCGCCTCTCCCACAAAAGCTCAACGCGCTCTAACCGTAGAGGAACGCAAGAAGGTCTTTGGCTTCCTCAATACTTGGAATAAACGGACTTCCCCAACCTGGACTGATGTCGCTGAAGTACTTGGCATTGATCGCGGCTGCCTAAAAGGCACTGCTACCTCGAATGACGATGGTGAGCGAGTATCAGCAGCTCCCCCTATTAACCACACTCATCAAATCATGTGGAACTGCCAAGTGAAGTCTCTGCGAGAGTTTTGGCGCAAAGGCAGCGATGCGATGCGCAGCAAACTAATCCACGAGCTGTCCAATGTAGAGACAACGTCCGAAGAATCTCCTGAGGCGATTGCTGCAGCGACAGCGATACGCTCACTTTCTCCAGAGGAGATGGAAAAACTTGAATCAATCAAACTTCCTCATGGGCGCTCTGCGTACTCAGTGCGGACTTTGGAAAAACTCTCTCACTACTTACTGAATAACGAAGCTGACTTACATGCAGCGCGTCAGGCGCTTTTTGACATCTCTGATAGCTGGCACCCTGCCGCTCCTCCAGTTGCTGAACCAACAGGAAACCCATCTGTAGACAGAACACTCAGTGCAATTAACCGCTGGCTACTGCTTGCAGAGAAGCGTTGGGGCATACCTGTATCAATTAACATTGAGACTGCTCGACATGGATTTAAGTCCGAAAATGTCGCACGAGAAATCGACCGTGGTATCGAACGCCGTGCAAAACGTAACCGTGCAGTCCAAGAAAACATCGCCAAGGTACTGGGCATTGAGGGCAAGGTACGCCGTGGCGACCAACTTCGATACCAGGCAATCCAGCGTCAAAATGGACAGTGTGCTTACTGTGGTGCGCCAATCACTTTCAAGAATGCGGAGATGGATCATGTCGTTCCCCGTGCCGGCGCAGGTTCAACTAACTCACGGAATAACCTGCTAGCTGCATGCCATAAGTGCAATCTCAGTAAAGGAAAGTTACCTTTTGCAGTTTGGGCAAGCAAAGAACTATCTGGCCCAAATGTGAGCCTCCAAGGTGCTATTGACCGAGTGAATCAGTGGCCAACCGATAGCGGTCTTACTACTAGGGAAATGAAGGATTTCCAAGGATCCGTAATCAAGAATTTGAAGCGGACTTCGGAAGACGAGAAAATTGATGCCCGCAGTATCGAATCGGTTGCATGGATGGCCGTCGAACTCAGGCATCGTCTAATTGGCTACTTCGAGCAAATGGACTTTGCACCTAAAATCCGTGTCTTTAGCGGTGCCGTGACTGCATCTGCTCGCAAAGCATCTGGCATCGAAAAGCGCATAAAAATGCTGGGCGGAAGTCACGGTAAGAATCGTTTAGACCGGCGTCACCATGCGTTGGACGCGACAGTAATTTCGCTGATGTCGTACACCGTGGCACAGACATTGCTGGAACGTCACAACTTGCGTTGGGAAGAGTCTATTACTCGTACCCCTGATTCCGACTATGGAACTTGGAAAGAGTACAAGGGGCGGAACCAACAGAACAGGTACCTGTTTGAACAATGGACTCATCGAATGCGTTTGACCGTACCTCTACTCCAGGATGCTCTGGATGATAACCGCATTTCAGTTACCGAAAATCTCCGCCTACGCCTTGGGAATAGTCAGGCGCACGAGGCTGGCATTGGAAAACTTATTTCTGCGCGGGTTGGAGACTCTCTATCCACTGAATTAATTGATAGAGCATCGACACCTGCACTCTGGTGTGCCCTTACACGTTCAGAGGACTTTGACTGGAAAGACGGATTACCGGAAAACCCGACGAGGGAGATCAGAGTCAATGGGAAACACTTAACAGCCGAGGATGAAATCACTTTCTTCGGTGTTAAAGCTGGTGCAATTGCTATTCGTGGTGGCTATGCAGAACTCGGCGCCTCTTTCCACCATGCGCGTTTGTATCGTATTACGAACGGAAAGCAGCAAGCGTACTGCATGCAGCGCGTATACACTGTGGATCTTGCCCGTCACCAGGGTGAAGATCTATTTTCAGTCGAACTACCGCCTCAATCCATTTCTGTACGCCAGTGCGAACCAAAACTTCGTAAGGCATTGAGAGAGGGGACAGCCGAATACATCACCTGGTTTGTCGTCGGCGATGAGCTTCACGTGAACTCTAGTAAAGTTGCTACGGGTCAAGCCGCCACTTTCCTCGCGGAATATGGGGACATACGGTCATGGCGAATTAGGGGATTTGACTCAAATGCAAAGCTAAAGCTAAAGCCAACATTGTTTTCTGCCGAAGGACTTCCTCCAAATATTTCAGCAGATTGCAAAAAAGTCATTGACCGTCCTGGCTGGCGGCCAGCAGTCAACAAATTGTTTGGTCTCGGCTCCGTAACCATTGTCCGTCGGGACGCGCATGGTCGACCGCGATTCGAAAGTACGGGTCATCTCCCCACTTGCGTTCAAGTGGAGTCACTATGACATGGCGTGTACTCGACTTCACATCATTCAATGGCCGACTTAGTTACACCCGCGGGCACATCAAAGCTGAGTACCATGATGGACATTGTAAGACTGTTAGCCTCGCCGAGACTGCGGTGATTACAATTGCCAACAATGTAGATATTTCGTCTGGACTGCTTGGTGTACTGGGCGAGAAGAGCATTCCAGTCATCATCACTGATTGGCGAAAGATTCCTATCGCAACATCCACCGGGTGGTCGACACATACCCGTGTCGGGGCACGTCAAATTGCACAGGCCAGTCTAAGCCTCCCTAGACGTAAACAGGCATGGGCCAGTCTCGTGCGCGCGAAGGTTCACAGTCAAGCACAAACGCTTCAGGCGCTCGGCTTTCCCGCAGCCTCGAATGACTTGCACAAGCTTGCTTTAGAAGTAAGGTCAGGCGATCCGGCGAATGTCGAGGCACAGGCAGCTCGTTACTATTGGAGTCACTTCTACGATGAATCTTTTCATAGAAATCAAGATGGGATTGATTTCGTTAACATCGCACTCAATTATGGGTACACCATCCTAAGAGGTCACTGCATTCGAGCTGTCACAGAAGCCGGACTCTGGCCTGCCTTAGGTGTTTTTCATCATTCAAGATCAAATGGTTTTAATCTAGCTGATGATTTGATTGAACCATTTAGGCCAGTAATCGACTACTCCGTCGCACAACTACCTCCTGACTCCGAGATTGAAAATCCCGCCGTCCGAACAGCACTGGTTTCAGCCTCTGCTGCTCAGTTCCATAAAGATGGACGAAGCGTAACCACAATGTTAAGCGCAACAGCCCAACAGTTCGGACGGTACGCAGAGGGAGAAATCAAGCAGTTCCGTGCGGAGTCATGGTCTGGCCCCTTCCGGGAATCATCATGACGCGCGAGGACAAACGCATGTGGTGCATCGTCATGTTTGATCTTCCAGTTAAGACGGAAATTGAACGAAAAGAAGCTACAAAGTTTCGGAATTTCCTCCTAGACAACGGTTTTAGTCGAGTTCAATACAGCGTGTACGTGCAATACCTTCCATTAGGCGCACAACTAGCCAAAATTGCCAGGGACATCAAGCAAAGGTTACCCAACGCAGGCGAAGTTCGAATCGTTCCGTTGACAGACAAACAATGGTCAAATGCGTTCCGTTTTTGTAAGGGAACGCCCCAAAAGATGGAGGAAACACCACAACAGCTTGAAATTTTTTAGAAAAAATCCCCTGATAGACCTGTTCAAAAGGTATTTTTCTGCCTCTCGGAAGTCTATCAGGGGAAATGAGAACCAATCCCCAGCTGCACCGTCACAGGAATCGTGCAGGGATGAAGTCTATCAGGGGAAATGAGAACCAATCCCCAGCGACAGTGAGGTGTGGTGGCACATGCAGAGAAGTCTATCAGGGGAAATGAGAACCAATCCCCAGCTACACGGAGGACGCGCAGATTGAGATCAGAAGTCTATCAGGGGAAATGAGAACCAATCCCCAGCATGAAGAACTCGTCGGGGACGTTTTCTTGAAGTCTATCAGGGGAAATGAGAACCAATCCCCAGCATAATCGACGCAACAACACCGATGATTGGAAGTCTATCAGGGGAAATGAGAACCAATCCCCAGCGTAGCGTGCCATGCTGTGTCCTCCCTTGGAAGTCTATCAGGGGAAATGAGAACCAATCCCCAGCCAGATTACGCGCGCGTGGTGGCGGATGTGAAGTCTATCAGGGGAAATGAGAACCAATCCCCAGCCCGGCTGGGCGAGTAGGAGCTGGCGCGGGAAGTCTATCAGGGGAAATGAGAACCAATCCCCAGCAAGATGAACGAGCAGCGCGGCAGCTTCGGAAGTCTATCAGGGGAAATGAGAACCAATCCCCAGCATACCGCCGTTGAGATCGTCACACCGGGGAAGTCTATCAGGGGAAATGAGAACCAATCCCCAGCCCGCGCGAGCGGGGATGCCCCTTCCAACCAAGACTGGATCACCAACAAAACTAATCGGTCTCCACTAACCTCTCCACAACTTCCGCTAGTCCTATCCGGCAATCAAAACAACAAGTGACACGAATGGTGGAACACTTCTGTTAACGCGATGAAATGAGGCATTCCCAGCCACCTGAGTAAAAACAGTCAACCTGCGAAGTAAACCAATTCCTCCGACTGAAATACATCGCGCGCATGAGTCACCTAGAGCCCTCATGATGAAAGACACTCGCAGGCACTACATAGGTTTTTGCGTGCGTGCTTTGCGGGCAACTCCTGTTTCGCAGTGGCAGCTCGCTGTGCCCTGATCTCCGCTACCTGCTGCTTGCGGGTATTGAACCCCATGCGCCACGGGGCAGCTAGGCCTGACTCGGGGGCATGTGGGTTATCGCGCCAAGATTTGCCCTCGTTGTAGGCCTGCGCGCCCTCACGGTATGCGGCAGATTGCTCGGCAAAGATTGGGTACGGCTGTTCAGCAGCCTGTCTGGCCTGCGCACCGACAGCTTTCATTTTCGCGCGCAGTTCCTTGATTTTGTCCTGAATCTTTTTGTTGTAGCGTTCCTGCTGCTCTGCAATATCGACGAGTGCCTGCTGCTCGGTGATGGGGTCGAACGAGTCTTGGCCTGCCTTGTCGTAGGCTTCCTTAGCGCGCGAGGTGCGCTCCCAACCACGCAAAGAGGGATTGTAAACGCACCAGTCTTCCTGGCCGTCGTCTTTGTAGATACTGCCGTTGTGATCCCAGTACTTCGTCATGCGCTTACCCTTCTGAGTGTTTACGCGGGTCTGACTACGCCGTTAGGCACAGGGAACCCGAAGGCGACAGAACCTACACTAACCTCTCCGGAGCTTCCGCCAGGCCCAATCAATAATCACGAAGCCAACAAGCGTCACACCGAACAGTGGTGCAACTACCGAGTAGGCAATCAACAGCGCCACAACAGCCGCTGCAACACCCGGGCGAATATCTCGCCAGCGCGTTGGCGCCGGGAACCTGCCCGGACGACCACCTCGGCCGCGTCCAAACCACATGACGTACCCGCGCACAATCATCGCCAGCAGAGCAACACCGATCAGCGCCAGGACCAGCTGATTCACCCACCCGAACAGGATGCCCATGTGCGCGTTAATCAGCCATTCGGTCAGCTTCGCCGGCAGCGGCCAGTCCGCAAAATGGATCCGATCGACCATCGCTCCGGTCGACCCGTCAACGGTGACGGTCTCAATGCCCATCCGCCATTCCTCGCGGGCTTCCTTGGCCATCCACACCGTGCCAGCTTCCGGTGGTGTCAGTTCGACTTTCCCGGACAGTCCCTCGGCACGCGCGAGGTTCATAACACTATCCGCCTCTGACCAGTCATAATTCGCTGGCGCAGTCGCAGTCACAGCTGGTTTCGGCGCGTACCAGTCCATCGTCTCGCGCAGCTTAGCAATACCCGTTCCAGCCACCCACGACCACGTCAGGCCGGTGACGGTCAGGAACAAAAGTCCAACGCTGACCGCCACACCAACATTCGCGTGACGACGCATATGATGTGCCCTCTTACTTGTTCCCTGTGTCCGCTTGCGGCGCGAGCGATCCCACCAGAGCCAAAGGCCACCGATAGCCAGTGCACCCATCCAAGATGCTGCCGTCTCAGAGTAGAGGCGACCAAAGTTGCTATCAATCCAGAGCCTGCGGTGCCCTTCCGAAATCCACGCCCGCAGCGGCAGCGCCGCCGAGGAGCCGTACTGCACCAGGTCTCCCTTGATGCTCAAGTCGCCTGGGTCGACGAACACCGCATGTCGGTAGGACTCCGACTTCAACTGCTCATCGTTGAACATAACTCGCGTTGTCTGTCCCGGCTTTTCCGGGATCTGCACTGCGGTCACCGGCAGCTCAGGATGCACGAGCTGCGCGACCTCAACCTGCTTTTCCAGAGGCTGTGCGGGAAGGCCTGATGTTGCAGTTAGTTCTTCGTGGTAAACCACCTTTTCTATGCTCGGGGCGAGGGCATACGCCACGCCTGTGACAGCTGCAATAACGAGTAGCGGCGCAACGAGGATGCCTGCAACGACATGGATTCGGTGCAGTAATGCTCGTGGCCCACCATTTTTCTGAGTCTGTGCGACGGGGTTTGCGGCTGGCGTTCCAGCGGCATCGCCTGTGGCTATTGAAGTCATGCTCTATTAGTCGGACGAACCGCCTCACTTGTTCCCCAGCAAGCTCACTTTTATTAACTTCCAGGGGTAACCATTTGGCCACGCGCCCCGTTGTCGGCCACATCGTGCGCAACTATTCGTCGTAAAGCCCGCGTACCCTTGAAGACATGGCTTATCCAGACGTGTACCGCGCCAATGACAACCGCTATGAGACGATGCCATACAACCGCTCAGGCGACACGGGGCTAAAGCTTCCAGCCATTACGCTGGGACTTTGGCATAACTTTGGTGATGACCGTCCGCTCGAGACGCAGCGTGAAATCCTGCGCACCGCGTTTGACCACGGCGTCACGCACTTTGATCTCGCCAACAATTACGGCCCACCACAGGGCTCTGCGGAGGCGAATTTCGGTCGCATCATGGCCAAGGATTTCGCTCCCTACCGCGATGAAATGATCATTTCCTCGAAGGCCGGTTGGTACATGCAGGATGGTCCCTACGGCTTCGGCGGCTCGCGGAAATACCTCGTGGCCAGCTGCGATGCCTCGCTGAAGCGCATGGGCCTGGATTATGTAGACATTTTCTACCACCACCGCCCCGACCCGGATACGCCTATCGAAGAAACCATCGCCGCCCTCGACTTCCTCGTCCGCTCGGGTCGCGCACTCTACGTCGGCGTCAGCTCCTACTCCCCCGAGCTCACTCGCCGTGCGCAGAAAATCGCCCGTGAGCTGGACACTCCGCTGACTATTCACCAGCCGAGCTACTCCATGTTCAACCGCTGGATCGAGGACGAGCTGCTGGCAACCTGCGCCGACGAAGGCATGGGCGTCATCGCCTTTTCCGCGCTTGCGCAGGGGCTTCTCACCGACCGCTACTTGGATGGCGTGCCGGAGTCCTCGCGTCTCGGGGCGCACAAGATGAACTCGGGGTTCCTCAACGACGACACGCTCACCGCCATCCGCGAGCTCAACGCCATTGCTTCACGACGAGGCCAGTCCCTGGCACAGATGGCCATCTCGTGGGTGCTCCGCCGTGACGAAGTGACCTCAGCCCTGATCGGTGCATCCTCGGTGAAGCAGCTGAAGAACAGCCTCGGCGCCCTGGACGCTGCACCGTTTAGCGATGAAGAACTCGCGGAAATCGACAAGTGGGCCGTCGACCGCGGGATTAATCAGTGGCAGGGCGCTACGGAGTCTGTGTAGGGAGCTCATCGAGCGCCGGCAGCACATATTCAATCAGCTCATCAATCTGCTCTTCCGCATCCCGTTTGGAGGTGCGGAAGTTGATGCTGACGTGGTTGATGCCGAGCTGTCGCTGGGATTGCAGCAGTTCAATGAGCTTGTTGCGTCCAAGTCGGTACCCAAAGTGGCCGCCCTGTGCGGGTGCATCGGGGTCTTCATGCAGGTCAATCCACAGTGATTCCAGGAATGGCTTGAACACGCCCTCGCCACACTCCTGCGCCACCGCTTCCTGCCAGTTGGCGATGTTTTTCTTCTGCATCTCCAGGCCCTTGTGGTACATGAACCAACCGTCGGTATGCGCGGCCTTCCACTCCAGGCTCTGCTGACAGGAGCCGGTGGCCAACAGCGGAACTCGGCGGGCCAGCGGCTTGGGCACCACATCGGATCCGCCCATCTTGCCCTCGGACCACCGGATAGGCCGGTAGCTGGTGCTGAGGGCCTTTTCATAGACCTCGATATGCTCGCGGAAACGCTCACCCCGCTTGCCTTTGTCCTGGTTAAAGGCGGGAAACTCCTCGGGTCGGTCCCCAGTGGCAACGCCGAAGAGGAAACGACCGTCGGAAAGCCTGTCCAGCGTGGCAGCGCGCTTAGCCATCACCAACGGATGCTGGAAAGGCACGACGACTGCACCGGTGCCGAGCGCGATGTCGGTGGTGTGTGCGGCGATGTAGCTGAGGTACATCCAGGGGTCGTAGACCTGGCCGACGTCGCCGAATGTTTCCACGCGCAGCGGGATGTCGCGTGCCCACACCGCCGCGATGCCTGCGCGTTCGACTTTCTGAATCAGCCGAATCTGGTTGCTCAGCGCGTCCTTGGGCTCGGCTTCGGCGTCCTGCTCGATGGGCAGACTCAGCCCTACCGTGAGTCGGCCCGGCGCGAATGTACGCTGGTAACCGGGTAGTTCGTCGATGGGCTTGTCCGAAAGATCAAACAGCGAGCTCATGGTGCTCCACGGTAGTACAGCTCGAGGTGCGGCACTCGTCGTTAAGCTGGGAGCATGCTTGAGGATGTCATCATCGTCGGTGGCGGCCAAGCTGCCCTCGCTACCGCCTATTACTTGCACAAACACGGCATTGATCCGCTCATTCTGGACAATCAGCCCGCTCCCGGCGGCTCCTGGCGCAATGTCTGGCCCTCACTGACGCTCTTTTCCACCCCGGACTTTTCCAACCTTCCGGGCATCCAGATGCCCAATTATGACGGTTTCCCGCCCGCTTCCCACGTGATTGACTACCTCAGCTCCTACGAAAAGCGCTACGAACTGCGCGTTCAGCGCCCGGTCGCCGTCACGCACGTCTCCCATGACGGCACCTTCCACCTCACCAGCGATGCCGGTGACCTCGAATCCCGCCAGCTCATCGCCGCCACCGGCAACCGGCCCTTCGTCCCGCACTACCCCGGCACGACCGCCGCAAAACAGTGGCATTCGGCCAACTACCCAGGTCCCGAGCCATTCGAAAGCTCCCGCGTTGCCGTTGTCGGCGCGGCGAACTCCGGCGCACAAATTGCCTCTGAACTGGTACTTTCCAACATCGACACCACCTGGTTCACCCGCCACGAACCACGCTGGATGCCCAACGACGTCGACGGCCGCGTCCTGTTCAAACGCTACCGCCAGGGCGCCACCGACAGCATCGGCGACATCGTCGTCCTACCGCCCGTCCGCAAAGCCCGCGACTCCGGCGCACTCACCTGGACGCCCATGTTCTCCTCGCTTGACGACGTCCACGCGGACCACCTCATCTGGTGCACCGGTTTCCGCCCAGCGCTCGGCCCTTTCCGCAGCATCGACTCTGACCTCATCGAGTTCGTCGGCTACGGCGACTGGGTTGGCCCCGGTGCCGCCACGATTATGGGCGTTGGCCCCTTCGCTAAGCGCGCGGCCGAGCGGGTGGCTGCCCGTCTGTCAGCATGACCTGCATCAACAGCATGTCCAACCATCGCCCGTTCTTCGTCCCCACCTGCGGCAGTAGCCCAACACGCTGAAAGCCATACTTTTTGTGCAGCGCAATCGACCCCTCGTTACTGCCTTCTATCGCCGCAGCCAAGACGTGCTTTCCCGCCTCGCGAGCAGCATCGATGGTCGCGCTTAACAGTGCGCCTCCATCCATGCGATGCGATCCTCCGCACTGACAGTGTCATCATTCCAGATGGCGACGGTGTTGATTACGGCTTCGTTGTAGATCTCCGCGATTGCCGCGGCATCGTCCCGCGTTGCGTGCCGGATGATCATGGTTTTACTCCCCGCTGTCTGCGCTGTTTCTGCGCTGTTTATCTGCGCTCTGCTTTTATGAAAGCGAGATTACCAAGCTTTCGTTTTCGAACGGGTGTTTTATTTATGTTTTTGGACCAGGGCCTAGCGTACGCCCTGCAAATGCCCAGCTAAACGGTGCCTTTATAGTCGGCTAACCATCTTCGAAAACTCCTCAAAATTCTCTTTCATTTCTCTTTACAAGCCAGAAAAGCGCCTGTAAGATAGCAAGTAAGTTCGAAAGAAAACCGACAACCATTGGAGCACCAGGGGGATCCAATGAAGTCCGAACAAGTACCCGAACCATATTGGGCTCACGAAAATCCTGAAGATGAGCTCTCAGCACTCGCGCGGGCTACCAACCGCGCCCAACTTGAGTTAATTAAAGCCTGCTGCCCTGCAGGTGATGATGACGTTGAAAACCATGCCGCTCGCATCAGCATTCGGCTGGGAATCACCCGCAGTGAAGCACTGCGTATCTGTGACATTGGCCTGTTGCTGGAGAAAATGCCACAGTTGGCGGAATACGCCCGGGAAAGCTGCGCATTATCCATGCGGCAACTCGGCATCATTGCACATGGCGTAGTCGGCATCGAGCCTGATCAAATACCCGATGCAGAGAAGAAGATTCTGGCATTGGTTACGCCACGGAAGCGTCGTCAAGCAATGATTGGTCCTCGCACGCTCACCACCAAAATTGGTGATATTGCTGCGGACTTGGATGACCGTGCTCGCGCCGACGGCACAATTCCCACCATCACCGACACGGAATCGGTGACTCTGGTGGAACGTCCCGACAGCTACTCCCAAATCATTCTCACACTGCGGCCGGACCGCGCCTATTTCGCCATGTGCGCAATTGAAACGGTCTTCCGCGCGAATGAGGAAATGACGCAGGCGGATGCATTTGTGGAACTCATCCACCAGCGCACCAATGCGGAAGTTGTGCTCAATGTTTTCCGCGAGCCCCACAGTGATGACGCCTGGCTGGACGGTGCCGGCTGGCTAGGCGCGCTGGTCACGGAGGAGTGGATGCAAAAGGTGACGCATGTCCGCCTCTCAGCAGACAGCGCCACCAATGGTTACCGCCCAACTCCAGCGCAGGTCGCCCGCGTCCACGGTCGCGATGGAACATGTCGCTTCCCCGGCTGCGAAGTCCCAGCGTACAAGTGCGATATTGACCATATCGCGCCGTACAACCAGGAAGACCCCGAAGCCGGTGGTCCCACCGACACGCAGAATCTGCACTGCCTATGCAGGAAGCACCACAACCTGAAAACCCACAAGCTCTGGGATATCACCGCTTATGAGGACGGCTCAGAGGTGTGGTCCTCTGCCGACGGCGTTACCGCGGCGACCGTCCCGGCCGGACCATTAGCCGGGTTCGGCCGACAGACTTTTGACAAACGCGCTACCCAGAAGACGAAAGCACGCCATGACCACTACATGAAGTGGTGGCTGTCATTCGCGGCTGTGCCAGATCTGGTCTTTGATGATGGGGAGGATTAACCCAGCGGACCACCGCAGTTCGGCCATGCGCCAGCACCCTGGGAGGCAAGCACGCGCTCGCCAATCTCAATCTGCTGCTCCTTAGTGGCCTGGTCAGCCGTCGGTGCGTACTGGTCACCGCCGTGGCCGCTCCAGGTCTGCTGCGAGAACTGCAGTCCGCCGTAGTAGCCGTTACCGGTATTGGTCTGCCAATTTCCGCCGGACTCACAAGCCGCAACCTGATCCCAGGCGCTAACTGATGCAGCGTTAGCGGCCGCGGTCGGGGCAGCAATCATGCCTGCTGCCACAGCGGCGGATGCGATGAACTTACCGGAAAAACGCATAAAAAGAGAACACTCCTAAAGGGTTGACTTTTCTCTTGGGCGACCAACCTACGCGCACCCTCCCCCGTCCTGTCAACCCGTATCCTGGAAAGCATGTCCGTGGCAGATGTCGTCCGCAAGACCGAGAGAAGGATCAACGCGCTGGCCGCCAAGCGTTCCAAAAACGCTGGTTGGGAACCGGAAATCATCGGTTTCACCGGGTACGGAAATGCAGAGCGCGTGCGCGTATTCGGCCGTGTCCTCCTGAAGGATCCGGCCAAAAAACGAGACGAAGAACGAAACAAAAAACGCGGATTTTGGCAGTTCTTTACCGTCGAACTCGCGGACTTTCCCGTCACCATCACTGCCGGCGACCGCACGGTGGAAACCACCACGGATAGCAACGGCTATATCGAGGTACTAATCAGGAATCACGGCCTGGAACCCGGCTGGCACGAAATCACCATCAACGACACTCCTGCAGAGGTCCTCATCCTCTCCCCGGAGACCAAATACGGCATCGTCTCCGATATTGATGACACCGTTTTGGTCACTATGCTGCCGCGCGCCCTCATCGCCGCCTACAACTCCTGGGTCAAGGAGACAGATGAGCGCAAGGCCGTCGCTGGCTTCGGCGAGTTCTATGCGCAACTTCGCCGTCGTTACGCGAGCAAAACGGACGAGGACACGGACGTCCCCGTCATCTACCTTTCCACCGGAGCGTGGAACACCTTCAGCACACTAAAAAAGTTCCTGCACCGCAACAACTTGCCGAAGGGCCCACTGCTTCTCACCGATTGGGGGCCAACGCCCACCGGCCTGTTCCGCTCCGGCAAGGAACACAAGAAGGTGCGGCTGCGGGACCTGTTTATTGACTTCCCCGAGATCAACTGGATCCTCGTCGGCGATGATGGCCAGTACGACCCGCTCATCTACGGCACGGCCGCGGCGGAGCATCCCGACAAGGTCGCGGCCATCGCAATCCGCAACCTCACTCCCAGCGAGCACGTGCTCTCTCACGGCACGGCGGTGCCAATTGAAAAGCTGGAGAACAAGGAGGTCCCGTTCATCGAGGGCGCCGACGGCTATGAACTGCTCAAACAGATTGACCAGCTGCTGCAACCATGATCTACCTCCGCCATGCCCGTATTCACGATGATGCCGAGCTCCCGGCGTACGTCGTAAAGCTCGCCCTGCCGTTCCCGATGACCTTCACCACGCCGATCACCATCCTGACCGGCGAAAACGGCAAGGGAAAGTCGACAGTGCTGGAGGCGTTGGCGTCGGCGATGGGCGTCGATACGGACGGCGGCTCGCGGTACAAGACGCAAGAGCGTACCTCCCCGGTCCCGCTGGTGCTGACCAGGCGCAATCCCCCGGACACGTTCTTCTTTCGCGGCGACGCGCACCTGAACCTCACGCGCTATTACGAGTCGCTTGGGCAGCTACCAGGTGGCAGAGAAATGGCAGACCTCACCCAGATGAGCCACGGCCAATCCATCATGACGCTGGCCGAACGCCGCTTCAGTCCCGAATCACTGATTTTCCTTGACGAACCCGAGGCGGGACTGTCGGTCCTACGCCAACTGGAGCTCCTCGGCCGCCTCGGCGCGCTCGCGGAAGCCGGCGCACAAATCATCATGGCGACGCATTCCCCCATCCTGCTCGCCGCGCCAGAAGCAACGATTATTTCGCTTGACGACGCCGACACCACCCACTTCGAAGACACCCTCGCGGTACGGACAACCAGGGACTTCCTAGCCGATCCCGTCGGCATCGCGGACTACATGGTGGAGCGTTTTACTTCGGATTCTTAAGCCCCAGCGCCGCGACGACACCCACGGCCGACAGCGCCACCGGTAGCCACATCGCGTCACTCATGGCGGTGGTGAAGTCGCCACGGTTACTGCTGAGCGCCGCGGCCATGACGGTGGCAATCAGTGCGCTGCCCAGCACACTGCCAATCTGGCGGATGGTGTTGTACACACCGGAAGCGGCACCGGCGAGGGACGGGTCGATGTTGCGGGTGGCAGCCGTCGACAGCGTGCCCCATATAAACGCGTTTGCCACACCGAATGCGGCGCCCGGCAGCAGCAGCCACAGCACGGAGAGATCCTCGTGGATGAGGTAGTGGAACCCGAGCATGCCCACCAGTGAGGACCCAAAACCAATCAGCGCGAACTCACGGAACTTCAGCCGGTCTAGCATTCGCCCAGTCCACGGCGCCATGACACCAGAGATGAGCGCCTGCGGCACGAGCAGCAGTGAGGCCTGGATGGTCGATAGGTCGCGGGCGTTCTGGGCGAAGAGGATAATCGGGAAACCGACCGCGACCACCAGCGCGCCCATCACGGCAATGGCCAGCGAGGAGATGGTGAAGTTGCGATCCTTAAAAAGGGACAGCGGCATCAGCGGTTCGGCCGTGGTCTTGGCCTCCCACAGGGTGAACAGGGCCAGGACCACCACGCCACCGGCAATCAGTGCCCAGATCCAACCAGACCAGCCGGCACTCTCCCCCTCCTGAATGCCGAAGACCAGCAGGAACATACCAATCGCGCTGAGTACAACACCGAGATAATCAATCTTGTTGCGGTGCGTCTCAAAGGTCGGCAGATAGCGGAACGCAAAAACGAGCCCGATCAGCCCAATCGGCACATTAATGAGGAAAATCCAGCGCCAACTCAGCAGCTCAATCAACACGCCACCGGCCAGCGGCCCCGTCAGCGAGGCAATTCCGGCCGCCGCACCCCACAGGCCCATCGCCGCACCGCGATGCGCCGGCGGAAACATCTGCGTAATCAGCGCCATCGTCTGCGGCGTCAGCAGCGCGGCCCCCAGTCCCTGCACCACGCGGGCAATGATCAGCATGCTTAACGACGGCGCCAACCCACACGCCAGCGACGCCAACACGAAGATAACCAGGCCCGCTACATAGGTGTGCTTGACTCCCCAGAGGTCACCGAGCCTGCCAGTAATGAGCAACGGCACGGCATAGGCCAGCAGATAACCACTGGTCACCCACATGACCTGGTTGAGCTCACCGCCCAGTTCATGCTGGATGGTGTTGATACCAACGGTGACAATGGTGGCGTCGACCAGGATCATGAAGAAGCCGAGTAACACGGTCCATAGCGCTGGCCACGCCTTTTTGGGATCAAACTGAGTATTCAAATCTGTAGCCACTCGGAGTTATGTTAGTTGATGGCTCGGGTGTTAGTTGATGGCACAGTAAAATCCAGGCTATGGCTGTTCAGCATATGACCGATGAAACCATCGCCGAGTTCTTCGCCAATCACCTCTCGCGGGTAGATGATGACACGCAGCGCGCTGTCGCTCTCGAGGTGTTGGAATGGGTTCATGAAAAGTACCCGGAACTCGGCGTTCGCATTGCCTGGAATCAGCCGATGTTCACGCTCGATGGCACTTTTATCATCGGTTTTTCCTACGCCAAGAAACACATGTCCATCGCCCCAGAGCGCGACGGCATTGTGAAGTTCTCCGACGAGTTCGATGACCGCGGCCTCTCCTACGGAAAAATGATGGTCCGCTTCCCCTGGCCAAAGGATGGCAAGGCCGAGTCCATGCCGCTGGACCTGCTGGCCAAGATGATTGAGTTCAACATCGAGGACAAGCGCGGGATGACCAAGTTTTGGCGGTAGGTCGGGGTCGATTACCAGCCCTGGAAGCTACCAAGCACTTAATGAGCATTCCTTTCCTCAGCGAGATCACGCAGGAATGTGTCTTTGTCGTCGCAGTAAATCTCAATCGAGGAAACCATCATTGGTCCCTTGTAAAGATCTTCTGCCACGACCTGCGAATCGACTTCTAACTTGACGTTCACTTCACTCAAAACAGGCACCCTGAGATTGCCGTGCTCGTCAATTGCTACGTCCCCTCCTTCACCTGCCGTTACGGAGCTCGCATGACGTAAGTGTGACCACGGAATTTCGCAAATAAGCCTTCGCCCATTTCGCAGTACGAGTCCTTGCGGTGTCATTAGATGTGGATGATCCCGAACAGTTACGTAAAATCCAGATAAAAGAACTACGGCATAAACACTAATTACCAGCAATAAATATCGCCAAAACGCATTAGAAATAGCAAAATGCACTATGCTTATTTCTGCAACGCTCAGCGCCAGTATCATAAAAACAACAGTTCGAAGGTTTCTATATGCTGTGAAGGATCTGACTTCACTGTCGACATTTCTCTGAGGCTTAAAAAAGGTGAAAGCAGCTAGCAGCGAACCAACTTCCGAAACGAGTAACGCTAGTATTTTTCGAGGTACGCCAAATTTCTTTGACGTCTCGGACAGCGAAGAAGCCCATGACCTGCCATTTCTGAGATAGTCTTGCCACATACCTCCAAACAGTAAGAGAAAAGCCGCAACCACCACGGCAAGTGGTAACAGGAATACCCAACCCGGCAAACCAGATACCACATTCATAAGAAGGAAAAGAACTCCTTCAAAAATAATTGCGGCACCCAGCATTGCTCTAAATACAATTTTCATGTTTGCCTTCCGACTATGAATTGGCAGGTTTTCCTCGGAAGAAGATTACTCACCAAACGGGCTCTCTCTTAATACTTCTTACACATTCTTGAGTTGCCTTTTCACGATATGAACAGGTACCAAATGGTCGTTAAAATATGGCCGTAAGCCAAGCTCATGACTGAACACCGCTATATCAATGCCCCAGATGGGGGCCGACTGCCCTCATGCACATCTCAAAACTATTCAAGTTTTCTTCTACTTTCAATACAAAATGAGTTGTGAGATTTCTACATTTCTTCTCGTGAGCCGTTGCAATGCTAGCTGGCCGACGCATCCGACGACTTATGGCCACGCTATTCACCTATCGATGCGCTACAGCGTGTCCACAAGTGAATAGCGCATCGACAAGTGAGAGAGCCTGGCCCACAGCGTGCGCATAAGTGCCGAAAAACCATCGATAAGTCAGGAGAATCCATCGACAAGTCCCCGAAACCTGGCCATAAGTGCCGGACAGGGTTAAAGGAGAGTTAAAGGACAAGCCAACAACCTCAGCTCAGCATCTGCCTCTGCTTCAACCCAAGCCCCACCCCAAACCCCAACCCCACAAACAAAAAATCCTCGGAAGCTTTTACACTTCCGAGGATCTTCGCTGTGGGCGAAGGGGGACTTGAACCCCCACGTCCGTAAAGGACACTGGCACCTGAAGCCAGCGCGTCTGCCATTCCGCCACTCGCCCGTGGGAACGAATAGAACTATAACACCCCGCGCTAATACACCACCAAATCCCCAGGCCAGCGCGCGTTTTCCACCACTTTTCAGCACTTAGCAATAGCAACTTCCTCCACAACCGTCGTCACTATTTGATAAACCTCAGTAGTTCCTAGCCCTTAACTGAAGGTGTAGGGCTCTATACTGTTGCTTAAGTATCGATAATTTTTGTGCACATTTTTTTCACGTAACCCGCCGCGGTTTGGCGGGAGAAGGCGAATTTCTTTAGTCAGATGGATTTCCTAGGACGCATCCGCAAGCTCGATAGCTCGCTTCAGCGCGGGCTCGATAACAGCTTTGCGCGCGTGTTCGGCGGCAAGGTTGTCCCGAATGAGTTAGAAGAATGCCTGAAGCAGGAAATTGAAGACTTCCTGATGCAGGACGCCAACGGTCAGTACTTGGCACCCAATGATTTCCGCATTGGCATCAGCGCTGCCGACTACAAGAACCTTTCTGCGTCCGAGCCCAACCTGCCGAATCAGTTGGCTGACCGCATGACACGCTACTGCCGTAACAACGGCTGGGGCTTCACCGGTTCCATTAGCGTCCACCTACAGGCAGTGGAGTCTCTCCACACCGGCCAGTTGAAGACGGCCAGCACTTTCACCGAGGACACCGTGGGCACCTCGGAGTTCGTCCCATTCGAGGACAGTGCCGATGATGCCAACACTGACGCAGCCCCGTCGCAAAGCGATGATGAACCCCAAGCTGCAGAGACCTCTGCCGCCTACCACCCGCAGCCGGAAGCTGAGCAGTTCCCCACCGCTTCCCGCCCCATCCCCGCGGTCGACCCGGAAGCGGCAACTGAGCTGAGCAGCGCGGCCGTGGGTGAAGACCAGTCCCAGGAAAAGACCGTCACCCTGCTGTTGCAGGACGGCTCCTCGCGCGTATTTGAGGTGCGCCATGGTTCGAACATCATCGGCCGCGGCACCGCTTCCGACTTCCGCCTCCCGGATACTGGTGTTTCCCGCCAGCATGCCGAGATCACGTGGGACGGCCAGGACGCTGTGCTCGTCGATTTGCATTCGACCAACGGCACCATTGTCAATGGCGAACCCATTGAGAACTGGCTGCTGGCCGACGGCGACGAAATCTCGCTGGGGCATTCTGTTCTCGAAGTTCAGATCCGCTAGTTAAATCCGCTGATTCAGATCCGCTAAGTAGTGAGGTTCACCAGGTTCACATGCCACTGCCCTAGGTTTGCCGACACATTCCTGGAATAATTACGTCCGTGTGTTCGGTTTGCGGACCCACCAGCTCTACATAAGGAGGTTCCTCGGACGTGGAAGCTATCGTTTTTCTGCTTTCGCGCATCGGCGTGCTGGTCGTCCTGTGGTTTTTCATTTGGATGACGCTTCGCACCCTGCGTACAGAAACAACAGGCTCGGCTCCGCTGCGCCCACTTCGGCAGGCCAGCAGTGCTCCGGCCAAGCGTTTCCAGCGCTCGCAGACTCCACATCAGCTCCTTGTCACCTCCGGGCCGCTGGCGGGTTCGCGCATGAACCTAAACAACCAACGCGACATCACTATTGGCCGTTCAGAGTCGAATGCCTTCGTCCTCAACGATGACTTCGCCTCGGGCCAGCACGCTCGCGTCATCAACCGCGACGGCATCTGGTACCTGGAGGACCTGGACTCCCGCAATGGCACATTCCTCAATGGCCAGCGCGTGGAACAGCCTGAACGCCTGGCTTCGGGTATGGAATTTCGTATTGGCCGTACAACTTTGAGGTTGCAACCATGAGTCTTGCTCTGAATTACACGGCCCGCTCTGACCGCGGCCTCATCCGACAGAACAACGAGGACTCCGCCTATGCGGGTTCGCGTCTGCTCGCGCTTGCCGACGGCATGGGTGGCCACGCCGCCGGAGAAATCGCATCTCAGCTGATGATTGCGGCCGTCTCTCGGCTGGACAATGATCAGCCCGGCCCCGATTTGCTCGAGTCCCTGCGCAGCGCCTGCATGGAGGGCAATAACTCCATTGCGGATGAAATTGAGCAGAACCCCTCTACGCAAGGCATGGGCACTACGCTGACTGCTCTGCTTTTCGACGGCACCCGCCTGGGCATGTGCCATGTCGGTGACTCGCGTGGCTATCTGCTGCGCGACGGGGAGCTCATCCGCATTACCCGGGATGACACCTATGTGCAGTCCCTGGTGGATGAGGGCAATCTCACCGAAGAAGAAGCGGCAATTCACCCTCAGCGCTCACTGATTTTGAAGGCTCTCACCGGTCGCCCGGTGGAGCCTACTTTGTCTTATCGCGATGTTCACGAGGGCGATCGCTACCTGCTGTGCTCGGATGGTCTATCCGATCCAGTGTCCGCGGATACCATCAAGGATGTGCTCTCGGAGGGCACTCCGGACGAGGCCGCTACCAAGCTCATTGACTACGCGTTGAAGTCCGGTGGTCCGGATAACATCACCGTGGTGGTTGCCGATGTTGTCGATTCGTCGGCACGCACGCCTTACGAGCCCGCCCTGGCCGGTGCCCTACAGAGTGCGGAGGAGGAACTCCCCCGCCCCAATACGTCAGCGGGACGCGCGGCGGCACTCCGCCCGCGGAAGTCGCAGGAAATTGCAGTGACTTCGGCGCCGGAGAAGAAAGCTTCCAAGGGCAAGTGGCTAGTTATTTCTGTGGTGCTGGTGCTGGTGGCCGGGTTGGTCGGCCTTGGTATTTGGGGCTGGCAGAAGAAGGAGTCGATGTACCATCTCGCGGTGGTCGACGGGCAGGTGCAGCTGATGCACGGCGTGCCCGGTAGTTTGCTGGGCTTCGATCTGCAAGAGCCACATCAGTTCATCTGTTTGACCGATGACAATAAAGTTCAACTACCTCCGGCTGGGACGCCGAAGGAGAAGGTCGACTGCCACATCATGACGCCGGAAGATCTCTCACCGGCGGCACGCAATTCGCTGGAAGGTCTGCCGGCTGATTCCTACGACGGTGTCAGCGACCAGATTGGACGTTTGGCGGAGTCGGCACTGCCGGTATGTCTGTCCGTTTCCGACGATGACAAGAAGGATGAAAAGCTGGGCTCGAAGCCAGGAGTCAACTGTAGGCAGGTGCGAAAATGAGTGAAACTACCACGAAGCGACAGCTTCGGATGAAGGAAATGCTCCTGCTGCTGCTGTCGGCAGGATTGTTGCTTTTGGCACTAATTTCGCTGGAACTGGCTCAGGGCAACTCTCTGACCGCAGATGTCTTTTACATCATTGGCGGATTCTTTGTGATCTTTGCAGTGGCGCATATCGCGCTGACCTTTGTGGCGCCCAACGCCGATCAGGTGATGCTGCCGGTTGCGGCCACGCTCAACGCCTTGGGGCTGGTGATGATTCACCGCCTCGACCTGGCCAATGACACCTCGTTGGTGCGCAATCAGATCATGTGGACCGTACTTAGTGTCGCACTGTTTATCGGCGTGATTGTCCTGCTGCGCAACCATCACTCGCTATCGCAGTACTCGTATCTGCTGGGTCTCGGCGGCTTGATTCTGTTGGCGCTACCGCTGGTGTGGCCGTCGTCGATTAATGCTGATGCCCGCATCTGGATTTCCATCGGCCCGTTCTCCATGCAGCCGGGTGAGTTTGCCAAGGTCATGCTGCTGATCTTCTTTGCTCAGCTGCTGGTGAATAAGCGCTCGCTGTTCAATGTGGCGGGCAAGCGTTTCCTGGGCATTGATTTCCCGCGTGTTCGCGACCTGGGTCCGATTCTGCTGATCTGGGGCATCGCTACCGTCATCATGGCTCTGCAGAATGACTTTGGCCCGGCGCTGGTGCTCTTCGGCACTGTGCTGGCAATGCTCTACGCTGCCACCGGTCGTGGTTCCTGGCTGATCATCGGCATGGTGCTGGTGACCGTCGGCGTTGTCGGTGTCTACATGGTTTCGGACAAGATTCAGGCGCGAGTCACGCATTTCCTGGATCCGTTGGGCTCCTACGACGAGGGCGGCTACCAGCTCTCCCAGGGTCTGTTCGGCATGAGCTGGGGTGGCATCGGTGGCACCGGTCTGGGCCAGGGCTACCCACAGAACATTCCGGTGGCACACTCTGACTTCATCCTCTCGGCCTTTGGTGAGGAGCTCGGTTTTACCGGCCTGAGTGCCATCATCCTGCTGTTCGCGATTCTGATTTCCCGCGGTATTTCGGCGAGCTTGGCGGTTCGTGATTCCTTTGGCAAGCTGCTGGCGGCCGGTGTCGCATTCTCTATGGCCATTCAGCTGTTCGTGGTTGCAGCCGGTGTTTCCAAGCTGATGCCGCTGACCGGTCTGACTACTCCGTTCATGTCAGCCGGTGGTTCCTCACTGCTGGCCAGCTACATCATGTTGGCCATCGTGCTGCGCGTCTCTGACGAGGCCAACCGCCCCTGGGGTATTCCAAGCAACCCTTCGGGCCTCAACGACAATGCCACCGCATCTCAGGAGGTGAACCAGTAGATGAATAAGACCATTCGCCAAATCTTTGTTGTCGTTCTCGGACTCTTCGTTCTTCTACTGGCGAACCTGACCTACATCCAGGGTTTCCAGCAGGATAAGTACGCCCACAATCCGCTGAATAGCCGCCAGTTCCTGGAGGAAAAGTCCAAACCTCGCGGCCAAATCACCACTGACGGCGACATTCTGGCCCACTCGGTCAAGGGCGAGAGCGGCTTCTATGACCGCAGCTACGACACCAACCCGGAGGCATATGCCGCGGTGGTCGGATACCTGTCGGACATCTACGGCTCCGCCGGTATCGAACGCTCTCAGAACGAGATCTTGAACGGCAGCGACCCTTCGCTGTTTACCTCCCGCGCCCTCGACATGGTCACGGGCAAGGAACCCTCTGGGGCCTCCACGGAGCTGACGCTGTTGCCGAACGCTCAGCGGACTGCGTACCAACAACTCGCTGAACGCGGCTACGTCGGCTCCGCCGTCGCCATTCGCCCATCGACGGGTGAAATTCTCGCGATGGCCTCCACACCGTCGTTCAACCCGAATGACATCGCCGCCGGCGACGAGAGTACCTGGCAGTCCCTCAATAACAATGAGGGTGCACCGCTGCTCAACCACGCCACTCAGCGTCCGCTGCCGCCGGGTTCCACTTTCAAGGTGTTGACCACAGTCACGGCACTGGAGCAAGGCGCTTCCCCGGACACCTCGGTCACTGGCGCACCGCAGATTACGCTTCCGGATACCACCACCACGTTGGAGAACTACGGTGGCTCGACCTGTGGTGGGGCTACTACAACTCTCCGCCAGGCTTTCGCGCAGTCCTGTAATACGGCATTCGCTGAGCTCGGTATGCAGTACGGGGCCGATGCGCTCAAGGACGTCGCTAAGCGATTCGGCATCGGTGAGGCCCACGATGACGCGGGCCTGCCGATTCAGCCCTCCGCTGTCGGTGATATTCCGGATCAGTCCTCGCTGGGTCAGACCTCCATTGGTCAGCGCGACGTGTCCTTCACGCCGCTGGACAACGCCATCATCGCCGCCACGATTGCCAACGGCGGCGTGCGCATGGAACCCCAGATCATCAAATCGGTGCGCGGTGCCGACCTCTCCGAAATCAAGTCCTTTAAGCCGATTGAAGCCGGCGAGGCGATTTCGCCGGAGGTCGCGGAGACCGTAACTGAGCTGATGCGCGGCTCCGAGTCGCACTCGGGCGGTAACGGTTCGCGTATTGCCTCCAAGACCGGTACCGCCGAACACGGTGCTGTCCGCGGCGAGTACGCGCCGCACGTCTGGTACATCGCCTTCGCGCCGGACTCCGATGTCGCCGTGGCTGTCGTCGTGGAAAACGGTGGCGGCCAGGGCCAGGGCGCTACCGGCGCCTCCGTTGCTGCCCCGATTGGCCGTGCACTCATTAACGCGGTCGAACAGGCGGGTCGATAAGCATGGACGCCCACCAAGTTCAAGACATCGTTGGCGACCGATATCACGTCCGCCGTCTGCTCGGCCGTGGCGGCATGTCCACCGTCTGGCTTGCCGACGACGCCACCAGCGGCGAACTGGTTGCAATCAAACTTCTGAACCAGGAGTACTCGGACAACTACGAGTTCCGGCAGCGTTTCCAGAACGAAGCCGCCGCTGCGCGCAGCGTCAACAGCCCAAACGTGGTGAAGATTGTCACCTACGAGGAAGGCGACATCGGCAGCCACGGCGCGTGTTACATCGTCATGGAGTACATCCGTGGCGAATCTCTGTCGCAGGTGCTGCAGCGGCGTCGCACCCTGCCAGAGCACCTGATGCTCGACGTGCTGGAGCAGACTGCACACGGCCTGTCGGCAATTCACGCTGCGAACCTTGTCCACCGCGACATTAAGCCAGGCAACCTCCTGGTGACGCCGGAGGGCACGGTGAAAATTACCGACTTTGGCATTGCCAAAGCCGCTGAAGCGGTGCCTCTGACGCGTACCGGCATGGTCGTCGGTACCGCGCAGTATGTCTCACCGGAGCAGGCGCAGGGCAAACAGGTGAGTCCGGCGACAGACATCTACTCGCTTGGCTGTGTCGCCTACGAAATGGTGGCCGGCGCCCGGCCCTTCCAGGGCGACTCCACCGTCGCGGTTGCCGTGGCACACATCAACGAGGCACCACCTGCGTTGGCGCCGACGGTCAATCCGCATATCCGCGAACTTATCGGCATTATGCTGCGCAAGGATCCGCAGCGTCGCTATGCCGATGGCCGTGAGCTGGCACAGGCTGTTTTGCGAGTGCGCGCGGGGCACCGCCCACCGCAGCCGCGTGGTGTGACCCCAACGGTGCACCGCCAGTCCAACGCTGCCAACCCGGCGACCACCGAACTCGGTGCCATGACGCGACCGCCCATGCCGGTGTCGCAGCCACCGCAGCAACCGCAGCGACCACCGCAGCAACCCGCCCGACAGCGTAAGCCGGCAAAGAAGCGCAGTGGCTGCGGTTGTGGCTGCGGCAGCATTGTGCTGTTGGTGCTGCTAGTGTTGCTGGCCGGTGCTATCGCAGTCGTCTATTCGCTGTCGACTACCGGTTCACTGCCAACCATTCCGAACTTGGAGCAGTACATTCCGAACCAGTCACAGCAGCAAACCACAGAGGAAAACACCGACCCCAACGACGGTTCTGGTTACGGTTGGTCGGGCGACAATTCCGGTAACTGGGGAAATAACGACGGCGGCAACAATGACGGTGCCTCTGACAGCTCCACTGAGCAGGACACCAGCGAGACCGCTCCGGATACGTCCGAACCGACCCAGGATTCGGGCAACGACAATGGCAACGACAGTGGCAACGACTCCAGTGACGGCGTTCTGCCCGGTATTCAATTGCCCTTGGGAAATGACTCCGGTAATACCTTGGGGACTCCAGATGCACAGTAATATTCAGGTACAAGATGTTTTGGTGGAAATCCTTCCGAAGGGACTGACGAACAATGTCTGGCAATGACGATCTCCTCTCCGGCCGTTATCGGCTCGGCGAGCTCATTGGCGTTGGCGGCATGTCCGATGTCTACCGCGCTGAAGATACTGTTCTCGGTCGCTCTGTCGCGGTCAAGATGATGAGGGCCGACCTTGCCAGGGATGAGAACTTCCTCGCAAGGTTCCGTCGTGAAGCGAAAAACTCAGCGCTGCTGAATCACCCGTCGATCGTGTCGGTGTACGACACCGGCGAGACGGATAGCCTGATGGGGCGCGTGCCTTTCATTGTCATGGAGCTGATTCAGGGCGAGACCCTGCGTGATCTTGTTCGTCGTGAGGGGCGGCTCGACCCGAAGAAAGCCGCGTCGATCATGGCATCGGTGTGTGATGCGCTGACGGCATCCCACCATGCGGGCATTATTCACCGTGACATCAAGCCGGCGAACATCATGCTGACCAACACCGGCAAGGTGAAGGTGATGGATTTCGGCATCGCTCGCGCGCTCGGTGATTCCACCACGATGACGCAGACTGCGGCGGTGCTGGGTACCGCGCAATACCTCTCGCCGGAGCAGGCGCGCGGTAAGACCGCCGATGCCCGTTCCGATATTTACGCTGTCGGCTGCGTACTTTTCGAGGCCGTCACGGGCGCCCCGCCATTCACCGGTGAAACCCCTCTTTCTGTCGCTTACCAGCACGTTCAGGACCAGCCGCCGCGACCTTCGGGGAAGCTCAACACCGACCCAAACACGGCTCAGGCCCTCGACGCGGTGTTGTTGACCGCGATGGCCAAGGACCCGATGGAGCGCTATGACTCCGCAGAGGACTTAGCCCAGGATTTGCGTCGTCTTGCACGCGGCGAGGATCCGTTGGCGCTGGCGCACCACGGCGCGCATGACGACGACGCGAAGACCACCGAATTCCTTCCGGCAGCTCCATCGGATGCTGAGACCCGGGTGACCCCTGCACAGCAGGCAACTCCGGCCCCGGCCCCTGTCCCTGCTCCGGAACCGGAGAGAGCAGCTGCCCAACCGGAAGCCCCTGCTCAGATTGCTAACACTGACGAGCCTGAGAAAAAGAAGGGTGGCGCAGGAAAGACTGTCGCACTGGCGGCTGCTGCGCTGGTCGCTCTTGGCGGTGTCGGCTACGGCGCCTACCAGCTTTTCAACTCGTCCACCGAGGTCGAGACCGTTGCCATTCCGCAGGTCGAGGGCCTAAATGTCAATGAGGCAACGCAGGTTCTCGAGCAGGCTGGTTTCGTGGTCAACCGCGTCGACGAGCCGAACCCAGATGTGCCCCGAGACACGGTGATTGCCACCGAACCGGGTGTCGGATCGGGGTTGCCGCAGGGATCTCGCATCAAGCTGCGCGTATCTTCGGGCCCGGAGTTGACCAATGTGCCGGATGTGCGCGACAAACAGGCAGAGGAAGCTCGCCGCCTGCTCGAGGAGGCGGGGCTTGTAGTCAATCCGAAACTGCAAGAGGAACCGAGTGAGGACGTTCCGCGTGGCAATGTCATCGAGCAGTCTCCAGCTGCCGGTTCTCAGGTGTCGAAGGGAACCCGCGTAACTTTGACTGTCTCCTCCGGTATCGAGACCAAGACTGTTCCGGATGTCACTGGTCAGAGGTTGGATTCCGCCCGCACGACCCTCGAGTCCGCTGGTTTCGTTGTCGAGGTGGTGGAGGTTGACTCCACTGAGGAACAGGGAACCGTTGTTGAGGTTCCCCAGAAGGGCACGGAGCTCACCGTCGGAACGACTGTCGAGCTGCACGTTTCGCGCGGCAACCAAATTAAGATGCCACGAGTTGAGGGCCAGACTCTCAGCGATGCGGAGAAGGCACTCACCAATGCCGGCTTCGAGGGAACTATCCGCACCGAGGAAGTCACCACGCTGGATCTGTCCAAGGTCGACCACGTGGAGAAGGCCGACCCGTCAGCCGGCTCCAAGCTCAACAAGGACGGCGAGGTCACCCTGCGCGTCTACCGGCTGGGGGTTGCCCCGGAGGGTTCTTCAGAGGAACGGCCTGCTCCTGAACCTCCCATAAGGCTGCCGGATCTGCTGCCTAACTAGCGGCTAGTGTGCCAGCACGTCTGAGAAGGCGCGCTGGTACACGGCCTGCTGCTCTTCCAACTCCGCCAGGAGTTCCTCGGTGTACTCGCCGCCGGCCAGTCGCAGCCAGTTGACCAGCATGCGGTGCCCGTACTGGGTGAGTACCGACTCCGGGTGGTACTGCACGCCGTGAATCGGCAGGTCGCGGTGGCGCATCGCCATCAGCATGCCCGAATCGGTGAATGCCGTGGCAATGAGTTCCTCCGGCAACGTCTTCGGATCCACCGTCAACGAGTGGTAGCGCGTGGCAATAAAAGGACTGGGCACATCGGCCAGAACACCCGTGCCGTCATGAGTGACCGGGGAGGTCTTGCCGTGCAACAACTCGTCGGCACGCACAACCTGCGCACCAAAAACCTCACCAATCGCCTGGTGACCCAAGCACACACCCAACACCGGTGTCGGCTCGTCCTGCCTGCTCACCGCGCGAATAATGTCCTCTGTCCACCCCGCATTAGACGGCTCACCGGGACCGGGCGACAGTAGGATTGCATCAAATTGCTTTACGACGTCGTCAACATCGCGGAGACGCGCATCATCATTGCGCCAGACAGTAACCGTTTCGCCGAGCTGGCCTATGTACTGGACCAGATTGAATACGAAGCTGTCATAGTTATCGACGACGAGAATCTGCATAACTGGGAATTCTACTGCCTGCGAACTTCACTGGTAAGTTCGGATGCAAAGTTTACAATTATGCATATACCGCGGGAGTGTAGATACCGCGCTGATCGCAACCTGCTGACCACAACCTAAGGAGTTTAAAGCGCTATGCCTAAGGCAAAGATCGAAAGCACTAATTCACCACAATCCGGTGGCTCCTCCGTCAGCCGTACCCCGGTCAAAATCAACAGCACTCAGACGCCGGTGTGGTACAAGGTGCTGATGTTCGGGTTCATGCTGATTGGTTTGGGCTGGCTGCTGGTCAACTACATCGCGGGTCCGCATATTCCGTTCATGGTGACTTTGAACGCATGGAACTACGTCATCGGCTTTGGTCTTTTCATTGTTGGTCTGCTGATGACTATGGGTTGGCGTTAGTCAGCTCTAATACATCGCACCCCCTCAGGCGCATCCACTTTTGGATGCGCCTTTTTTTCATACCTAAAAACCCAGGTCAATTCACCCCCGTCAATACACCCGTTTCCCACACGTTTTTCGACGAATGAGGATTTCCCTCCTACTGATCGCGCAAAAAAGTTATCCACAGAAACCTGTGTAACAATCATGTAATTTGTGGATAACTGTGGAGAGATTTCGTCCCAAATTTCTCACGGGTTACGTGACAGAAACCGTAAAGCATGACAACTTTGGTTCTATCCCCTGTGTCCACAGTATCCACAGCCTGTGGATAACTCTGTGAACAAGTAACATAGTTGCAAGTCAAGTTGTGCGTAACTCCAATATTCTGCGGAGTTCGACCACTTTCGAACGCTGGTTCGTAAATTACAAGAATGGAATTATCCACACATGTGCACAAGTCTGTGGACAACTGTGAATTGTTGTAATTTGTGAAAATTGGGACCCGTAACGTGCTTCTTGGCCCGTGTTCACCTAGGTGAACAGTGGAGTATTTTGTCCACAGGGCTGTGGACATGTGGAGAATTAACACGATGTGCTACTACCCCCACTACCCCTAAACACAACATTGAAGTTACGGGCCGTCGTAAAGCGAAAATGGGCATGAAAAAACCCGCCCGGAACAACCGGACGGGTTAAAGAGCGTAGAAGCTAGCGGATTACTTCTCGATGTCGATGGAGGTAATCACGACCGGCTCCAGCGGGCGATCCCAGTGATCCGTAGCCACACGAGCGATCTCGTCGACAACCTTCTTCGAGGCGTCATCAGCGACCTCACCGAAGATGGTGTGAGCGCCATTGAGGTGCGGGGTCGGAACAACGGTGATGAAGAACTGGGAACCGTTGGTGCCACGACCGCCGCGCTTGCCGGCGTTTGCCATAGCGAGCAGGTACGGACGATCGAACTGGAGCTCCGGGTGGATCTCATCGTCGAACATGTAGCCCGGGCCGCCGGTGCCGGTGCCCAGCGGGTCACCACCCTGAATCATGAATCCAGCGATGATGCGGTGGAAGATGGCCTCATCGTAGAACGGGCCGGACTCGGTGCCAGAGGCGTTCTGCCCCTTGTACTCCTTGGTGCCTTCTGCCAGGCCGATGAAGTTGTCGACGGTATTCGGCGCGTGGTTGCCGAACAGGTCAATCACGATATCGCCATGGTTGGTGTGCACAGTTGCAGTAGCAGTCTTAATAGTCACATTCCTTAGGATACCGACCTTGGTGGCCAATTGCTCCTACTGGTGAGTTTCTCCGTGGCAGAAACCAGCGAAAACGTTTCTCAAGATAAGGAAAAGAGTTCTTCGTTGACCCCCATGGAGGCCAAATAGTGCCTAAGCTGGAATGTGAGCCTGCTGCAAATATTTCGGCGCTAGGCCTAACTGGGCCCTAGCTCTTGGACTTAGAAGCATCTTGGTCTCAGAGGCACTGGCGCCGCAGCAGTATTAATCATTGATTGAGAATTAAAGGCGATGCCTGTTGGCGACGCACTAATAAAGGAGAGTCATGAACCCCAACGCAATCTCGCTGGCTGTCAAGGGACTGAAGTCCGCTTACGACAGCTACTCGGATTACCGGGACAAGAAGGCTGCAGAGCTCTACGACACGATGCAGGAGGCTAAGAAGGTGGCAGCTGCACAGAACGAGGCAGCAAAGGACGCAGCAACCAATTGGGCGGAAGACGTTAAGGAAAAGGTTTCCGACGCCCGCGATCAGCTCGCTGAGCAGGCCGAAGAACTGACCGGCAAGGTTGAGAAGAAGTCCAAGGAGACCAAGAAGCAGGCTAAGAAGGCTGCGAAGCAGGCCGAGAAGGACGCTAAGCGCAAGGGCAAGAAGACCCGTTGCAAGGCTCGCTGCGAGGCTAAGAAGGCTGAAAAGAAGGCCAAGAAGGCTCGCAAGGACCTCGAGGTGCGTACCCAGAAGGCTATCGACAAGGTAACCGGTAAGGAAGAGCAGCGCGCCAAGAACGGTCGCATCGCAACCGCTTCCCTGGTCTTCGCTGTTGTTGCAGCAATCGTCGGTGTCATCGTTTGGAAGCTGCGCAAGGACGACAAGCTCCCGGTTGACCCAGCTCCGTACCAGCAGAAGGCCCAGGAAGTTAAGCACAAGGTCGAAGAGAAGGCCGCAGAGGTCAAGGAGACCGTTGAAGAGAAGGCTTCTGAGGCTAAGGACAAGGCTGAAGAGGTAAAGGGCAAGGCAGCCGACAAGGCCGACGAGGCCAAGGACAAGGCTGCTGAGGCCAAGGAGACCACTGAGGAGAAGGCCGCAGAGGCTTCCAAGCAGGCTCAAATCAAGGTCGACGAGGTCAAGACCGAGAAGAAGAACGCTGACGACGCTAAGAAGATCTCTTCCAAGCCGTCCAAGCCGGCTCCGAAGCCGGGTCAGGCTCGCAAGAAGTAAATAGGCGGCTAGATAGCCAAAAGCCTTTTCACGCCCGATTGTTCTGTGCAGTTGATGCGCAGGCGGTCGGGCGTTTTTGGTTAAGCAGCAAACCTGACAACTTCAGAAAGACGGGCTGCAAATGTGAAACTGTGCAAGTTTATGACAGTTTCAAGCCATTTTTCAC
>NZ_NOVT01000021.1:0-177300 GCF_008042455.1 Corynebacterium sp. LK10 | reverse complement strand
CCTGAAAAATGGCCTGAAAGTGTCATAAACTCACACAGTTTCACATTTGCAGCCAAAAGCCCCGGACCACCGAAGTGGAACGGGGCGAAGGAGTATCTGAGCAACGCTAGGCGAAGCAGTCCGGTGGCGGTTCAGCGCGCTGCCCCACCATCCACTACGGGCTACTACATACCCAGCTAGTACACGACGCCGAATACCCACTGCAGCAGCGTCAGCGATGCCACAGAAATCACGATCAGTGCGACGACGTTCAGCCAAACACCGGCCTTGACCATGTTGTCCATGCTGACGTAGCCGGAGCCGTAGGCGATGGCGTTCGGCGGTGTTGCAACCGGCATCATGAAGGCCGAAGTAGCTGCCAGTGCAACTGGAACGGCGAAAATCATCTGGTCGTGGCCCAGACCGATTGCCATCGCACCAACCAGCGGCAGGAAGGTCGCGGCCGTCGCGGTGTTAGAGGTGAACTCGGTCAGGAACAGCACAACGGCGCCGACGACAACCACGAGTGCAGCCACTGGCATCCAGCCGAGAGTAGACAGCTGCTCGCCAATCCAGTCCGACAGCCCAGAGGCACCGAACTGCGAGGACAGTGCGAGGCCACCACCGAACAGCAGCAGCACGCCCCACGGCAGCTCTAACGCATTTTCCCAACGCATAAGCTTAACGCCATCAGGACCGCCCGGAATAATGAACAGCGCAATACCCACGGTCATTGCGATAACCGCATCGGCAATCTTGGTGTCGGGCAGCAGCACCGGAACAAAGACCCACGCCAGTGCCGCCGCGATAAACACCAGGAGCACTCGGCGCTCTCCAGTCGACATACGGCCAAGGCGCTTCAACTCGTCACGCATGAGTTCGCGCCCACCTGGAATATGCGTAATCTCCGGCTTAAACAGAACATTTGTCAGCAGGAACCATGCACAGAGCATGAGCACAACCGCCACCGGGACACCGAGCAGCATCCACTGGCCGAACCCAATATTGACTCCCTGCTCCGCCATGTAGGCCGCCAGCATAGCGTTCGGAGGAGTACCAATAATGGTGCCCAGCGAACCAATCGATGCCGCGTAAGCGATACCCAGCATCAGCGCGATACCGAAGTTTGACTTTGGCATCGGGTCATAGCTTGACGACGACTCCTCGGCCTCCTCCAGCGCATCCCCACCGGGGGTTTCAGCGACGGATTCACTCGCAGAGCCCGTATCCTCTGCAGCAACCTTTTCATCGTGCAGCATTCGGACAATGAGGCTCAGGACGGACACACCGATTGGCAGCATCATCACGGCCGTGGCCGTGTTGGAGACCCACATCGACAGGAAGCCAGTAGCCACCATGAAGCCGAGAATCAGCATCTTTGGTGACGACCCCATGAGCACCAGAACCCACAATGCGACGCGCTTGTGGAGGTTCCAACGCTGCATCGCCAGCGCCAACAGGAAGCCGCCCATAAAGAGGAAGATGGTCGGGTCTGTGTACTTGCCCGAGAAATCCTTAATCTCCGCGAGGTTGAGAATCGGGAATAGAGCCAGCGGCAGCAGAGCCGTAACGGCAATCGGGATAGCCTCGGACATCCACCACACGGCCATAAGCACTGCTACACCTGCGGTTGCACGCAGGTTGTGATCGAGCTCAGCCGGCATAAAGAAGTACACGAGCAGGGCCAGGATGATACCGAGTCCTAGACCGGTGCGCTTACGGAAAAGCTCTCGGCTGAGGTATCCACGGTCTTGTTGGCCAGGTGACAGTTCCGGGGAGTTGTCGCGCGTAGATGTCGCTGCCACGATTCACGCTCCTATTTAATAATCAGCAGACATCCTGTATTGCACGCATGTTCAAACGTTTACCGCATGTAGGGGATGCCAAATGTGGGTACTTTCTGACACCAATATCATTACCAACACTCGGCCAAATATGAGATTTCACTAAGAAACCCCCGGCCGAAACTGCAGGCAGTTGGGCTTCGGGGGTGGATTACGGGGTTAGCTCATTTCCTGATTGCGTATCTGGCGTTGACCGAAAACTCCGGGCACAAAGTAAGACCGCCATTGATGTCGCTTCCGAACTCACTCCGATTGCTTCTTTGGCTGATCAGTACCCATCTGCTTAGAGATGCACTCGGCATACTCTCCAGAGGTGCGCTCGAACTTCTCGCACTTCGACATCGCATCTGATGTCGACGAATACAGCATCAGCGACACCACGGCGGCTGCAATACCCGTCACAATGCCGACCACGCCCAATCCGAACGAACCGCTGATGACCGCGTCTCCCCCGGCTGCCTGCACGCGTTTCTTGGCACTCATTGCCTTCGCCATCGCGATGATGCCCAGAACAATGCCAAAGACACCGAGGATGCCACCAACAATCATCCAGGACATCAAGAGTCCGCCGACGCCAAAGATCAGTGCCAGCACGCCAATAGTCCGACCGTCATTGCCTGGTACAGCTGACAAACCACCGCCGGTCAATTCTGACGGCCTCGACTTATCACTGCTTGCCGACATTCTTCTCTCCACCATAGATTGCTCAGTTCGTTTGAAACCCTACCAATTACGCAGGTAGCTGATGCGATCACGCAACTGTTCCTCCGTACATAGCGCAGTCGGCGGGCCACCACAGGCGCGCCGAACCTCGTTATGCACTTGACCATGTGGCTTACCGGTTCGCGCCGCTGTCATCGACACCAGCGTATTGAGCTCCTTCCGCAACTTCGGCAACACCTCACTGGCCACCTTCTGCGGCCTTGGGTACGCCGATCCCTCAATCCGGTGCACCGCGCCCCCTTCGCCCCCGCTTGACGACGATTCCCTCGCCTCCTCGCGGGCTTCCTTCTCTCGGGCACTGGCGGCTTTAAGCTGTTCATCCTGCCGCTGACGCAGCAAGAGTCGCATCTGATCGGCGTCGAGAAGCCCTGGCAAACCCAGATAATCGGCCTCTTCGGCGGAACCAGCAACGGTTGCGGTGCCGTAGGAGGAGCCGTCGTAGATGAGGTAGTCGAGTTCAGCATCCGCGCCAATGGATTCGTAGGCCGGCAGCAATTCATCGGGCTCATCCTTGCGGCGATTGGCCTCAGCGACCAAGTCATCTTCCCAGCCCTCCGAAGGCCGATCCGGCTTGCCGAGCACGTGGTTGCGCTGCACCTCCATCTGCGAGGCCAAGTCGAGCAGCACCGGAATCGACGGCAAGAAGACGGAAGCAGTCTCCCCCGGCATGCGGCTTCGCACGAATCGTCCGATAGCCTGCGCGAAGAATAGCGGAGTCGAGGAACTTGTCGCGTACACACCGACCGCCAGCCTCGGCACGTCCACGCCTTCGGAGACCATGCGCACGGCTACCATCCACTCATCGGTGGACTCGGAGAAAGTCTTGATTCGTTCCGACGAGCCCGGTTCATCCGAGAGCACTAACGCCACCGGCGTAGAGGCAATCTGCTCGAGAATGCGTTTGTACGCACGGGCAGTTGCCGCATCGGAGGCGATAACCAGGCCACCCGCGTCCGGGATATGCTGCCTCATCTGCGAGAGCCGGGTGTGCGCTGCCCGCAGCACAGATGGCATCCACTCGCCCTTTGGGTCAAGCGCGGTGCGCCAAGCACGCGTGGTCTCCTCTGGGCTCATCACGGTGCCCAGTCGCGCAGCGAACTCATCACCCGCGCTATCACGCCAGCGAGCTTCACCGGAATAAGCCAAAAAGACCACTGGGCGCACGACGCCGTCGGCAAGCGCATTGGAATAGCCGTACGTGTAATCGGCGACGGAACGCGAGTAACCATCGCCGTCCGGCGAGTAGCGAACAAACGGAATCGCTGCGTCATCGGAGCGGAACGGCGTACCAGTTAGGCACAGGCGGCGTTCGACATCGCCGTAAGCTTCGGAAATACCGTCGCCCCAGCTCTTGGCATCGCCGCCGTGGTGCACCTCGTCCAGAATCACCAATGTCGGCCGAGCGGTGGCTACGGCATGGTGCTTAAACGGATGCACTGCGACTTGGGCGTAGGTCACAACAATTCCCTGGTAGGAGGGGTTTACCACACCCTTGGCGTTGGTGAATTTGGGATCCAACGCAATCCCCGAACGAGCAGCGGAAGCAGCCCACTGCACTTTCAGGTGCTCAGTGGGAACCACGACGATGATGCGCTCGACGATCCGGCGCGACAGCAACTCACTGGCGATACGCAAGGCGAAGGTCGTCTTACCTGCGCCCGGTGTCGCCACTGCAAGGAAGTCCTTGGGGTTAGTCGCCAGGTATTTGTCGAGGGCCTCCTGCTGCCATTTACGAAGCCCGCTCACTTGCGACGCAGGGACTTGTAAATCCGCTCGCAGTCAGGGCATACCGGTGAACCCGGCTTCGCTGACTTCTTCACAGGGAAGGTTTCACCGCACAGAGCAACGACGTAGGAGCCGTTGACCGCGGAGTTCACGATCTGGTCCTTCTTGACGTAATGGAAGAACTTCGGGGTATCGTCCCTCGTCGACTCATCGACGCGGGTATCGGTGCGTTCAATCGTCTTTGTCGTCTTCAATGGAGTGCTCACAGATTCCAATTGTGCCCCATCGGTCAAATTATGCCCAGTGACCCAGGTGCTGGCCGCTGCTGACTGCTGCCTTCCACAGCCATCCACAACATCGCTACGACTACGCGAGCATGCGGCTGCAACGGACATAGCTAGTTGAGACGACCCCACGCCACAGGCGTATGCTAGACAACCATGGCGCGAATCAATGACCGTCGCGACTCCGCGCTGCCGAAACGCGGAAGTTCCCGGCGACGCAAGAAAGACGCGGCGTTGATTACCGACGCCCGCGGCTCTCGGATTCGCAACTATGACCACCGCCGCCACGTCTACGCGGCTCTGCAATGGTCTCGCATTCCGCTGCTGCTTCTTTCCGGCGCTTTTTATCTGTGGTGGGATGTGCCGTGGATTGCAGCGATTCTCATGGTCGTCTCCGTACCCATGCCGTGGATCGCGGTTGTCATCGCCAATGGCGTTGGAGAACCCGCTGACAAGCGTAAGCCGCGCGTCTACAAGCCTGGAGTTGTACGCGAGCAAAACCGCAAATGGGAGGAGCAGCAACGCCAGCGCGCCCTCAAGGAAGCAGAGATGCGCGCGCTCGGTTCTGCCGCCAGTACCGAAGACACCGACGCACCGACGCAGTCCGGTAACGAGACCACCTCAAATCCCTTCGATGACGCAAATGTCATCGATATGCCGGAAGACGACGATTCGTCGTCAAGCTCCCCTAACTAGCCCCTCCGCCCCGCTTTACGACGAAGGTAGTGCCTACGATGACCTTTTCCCCCTCCACCTTCACCCCACCGACTGATCAGCAGCTTCGTGATTTTGTCGACTGTGCGGAGGAATTTGCCACCGCGCTCAGGCGCCTTGAGTTTTCCAGTGAGTCACTGCGTCGAGTCCTAGGCGCCGAGGGACTGGCCGCGCTGGACCGCGGTGAGCCCGGCGTTGTCGATGTTCTGCTTACCGAAACTGAGGGCGTTTCTGCGGACACTGTGACCGCGTTGCGTCTTTTCATCCTGGGCGATTTCGCCGACGCACAGCAGCTATTTGGGGCTGAGCTGACAGCCAAGTTACTGGGCAGCGGCATACTTGCCGGCACCGCCACCAACGCACAGGTGTGTATCGATGTGCGCCCGGTCGAGATTGCGGGAGTCGACCGTATTGTCTTTTCCGACCGCGATGCCTCTATGAGCGATCACGTTCCTGGACCCGATCATGTCTTGGGCGTAGGGCGGGCTTCCCGCTCCCTCCTCGATATTTCGCCGACCTCGGCGGTGGAATCCGTACTCGACCTCGGTGCCGGTTGTGGCGTCCAGAGTCTTGCCCAGCCGGATGCAAAGTCGATTGTCGCGACGGACATTCACCCCCGGGCGCTGTTTTTTGCCCGCGCTACTTTCGCCGCAAATGGCTTCGACCAGGCGCAGGCCGTCGAAGGTTCGTGGTTTGAACCGGTTGCAGGCAAGAAGTTTGACCGCATTGTGGCGAACCCGCCGTTCGTCGTAGGGCTGCCAAGTGTGGAACATGTTTACCGTGACTCAGGATTGAATCTGGACGGTGCCACCGAACTTATGATCCGCGGTCTGGCCGACCATCTCACCGACGGCGGCACGGCGCATCTGCTCGGTGCTTGGGCCCATATCGAAGGCGAAAGTTGGCAACAGCGCATCGCCTCTTGGCTCCCTGCTGAAGGCCTCGAAGTGTGGGTAACACAACGAGATGTCGCCACGCCGGCGGAATACATCGGCACCTGGCTTCGAGACGAGTCCATCGACCCCCGCAGCCCAGAGGGCTGCGAGCGCTCCCGTGCCTGGCTGGAGCACTTCCGCAACAGCGGCGTGACAGGCATCGGGTTCGGCTACATCACAGTCCAACGCATTGCCGGCCCGACTTCCGCCGTGTGCGAAGAAATGCCGCAGCCTTTGGCCGCTCCTTTCGGCGCCGAAGCCCAGGAGTATCTCGGCCGCGCAGAATGGCTTCGCGCACAAACTGCTAACACCATCCCCGAAGCTGCCTTTACTGTGCGACCCGGCGTCGCCTTAGAACGCGTTTCGCTTGCCGACGTCGACAGCGGCCAGGGCTTCACTGAGTTCGATACGCGCATCTCACGCACCGACGGCCCCGCCTGGACACACTCAATCGATGAGTCCGTCGCAACCATCCTGGGTGCACTGCATCCCGAAGCTGCCCTGGGCTCCGTCATCGACATCATGGCAATGTTTGGAGCCTTTGATGAGTCCGAAGTCCCTGCAATCAAGGACGCCCTAGTTCCCATCGTCGTTGACTTGGTTCGCCATGGTCTGATTCTCCCCGCCGAGCTCTTGGAGGATAAACAGTAAATGAAAGCCGTTCTCACCCGAGTTAAATCCGCGTCAGTCACTGTCGACGGCTCCGTTGTTGGCCACGTTGACGGAGGCGATACCGGCGCCATCTTGGCGCTCGTAGGTGTTGGCCGCGAGGACACTGCCGATGCTTGGGAAACGATGGCCCGCAAGATTGCGGAGCTGCGCATTCTGGATGGCGAGCTCAGCGCTGTCGACGCTGGCGCCCCGGTGCTCGTTGTTAGCCAATTCACGTTGATGGGGGCGACAAAGAAGGGACGGCGGCCGTCGTGGGTAGACGCGGCTCCGGGCCCAGAGGCCGGACCCGTCATAGAAAAAATTGTCGAGAACTTGCGCAATCGTGGCTTGACGGTCGAAACGGGACAATTTGGAGCGATGATGGAGGTCGCATCCGTCAATGATGGACCCTTTACAGTTCTCGTAGAATGCTAGTCGCGGCAGTTTTTCTTAACATTATATTTGCATGGCAAAATTACCCTATTGACATTCATCAACTTTCACGGGAACATTTCCGTAACTCCGTGCGTTGTAGTTATTGAGTCCACTTAAAAATCCAGGAGGCAGATTCATGAAGAGTGCCGATATTCAAAATGACGAACTGGAAGGTCAGCCACGGGACAAGGGGCGCCGCACTGGCAATAACTCCAATCCGTCCGCCGATTTGGTTCGTGTGTATTTGAACGGCATCGGAAAGACTGCTCTTCTCAGCGCTGAAGAAGAGGTGGAACTTTCTAAGCGCATTGAAGCCGGTGTATACGCCGAGCATTTGCTGCAGACCGGCGCGAAAATGACCCGCGCAAAGAAGCGTGATGTCAAGATTTTGGCAAAGGAAGGTAAGGCTGCACGCGCCCACCTACTCGAAGCCAATCTCCGTCTTGTGGTCTCGCTGGCGAAGCGCTACACCAACCGCGGTATGCCTCTGCTGGATCTAATCCAGGAGGGCAACTTGGGCCTCATCCGCGCCATGGAAAAGTTCGACTACACCAAGGGCTTCAAGTTCTCCACTTACGCAACGTGGTGGATTCGCCAAGCTATTACCCGCGGTATGGCTGATCAGTCGCGCACCATTCGCCTCCCTGTTCATTTGGTTGAGCAGGTCAACAAGATTTCTCGTATCAAGCGTGAGCTCTACCAGCAACTCGGCCGTGAGGCTACGAATGAGGAATTGGCAGAGGAATCCGGCATTCCAGAGGCCAAGATCGAGATGCTGCTGCGCCAGTCCCGCGACCCGGTGAGCTTGGACATGCCGGTGGGCACTGATGAGGAAGCTCCTCTGGGAGACTTCATCGAGGACTCAGAGGCAACTGATGCCGAGGAGGCAGTTGTCGCTTCCCTGCGTCACCACGATGTCCGCAAGGTTCTGTCCACTCTCGAGATTCGAGAGCAGGAAGTTATTAAGCTCCGCTACGGTCTCGACGATGGCCTGCCCCGCACGCTGGATCAGATTGGCCGCCACTTTGGCCTGTCTCGCGAGCGCGTCCGCCAGATTGAGCGGGAAGTTATGTCCAAGCTCCGCGAGGGTGACCGTGCTGACAAGCTGCGTGAGTACGCAAACTAACGCCACATGGCGGTGACATCGATAGGGTTCCTAATTTCAGCCCTGAGATAGAGCTGGACTTCAATGCCGACCCCGTGCCGGAGTTTCATCCACACTGGCGGTCGGCGTTTTCGTCTGCACGTCGAACTTTCGACATCGCGTACGCTCCCTTCCGCCTCAGCAGCGCCCACCGAACCAAGCTTTTCGCTGCCTAATCAGCACCAAAGCCACTAGATTTGCGAGCCCTAACATCTTTCTTGCGCAAGTGTGGTTATCCTAATACTTGAGTGAAAGCTTTTAAGACTGTGTTATCGGAGGAAAACCGTGAGGGATTTGGTTGACACCACGGAAATGTACTTACGTACGATTTTCGAACTCGAAGAAGAGGGCATCATTCCTTTGCGTGCTCGCATTGCCGAACGCCTTGAGCAGTCGGGGCCGACCGTTAGCCAAACCGTTGCGCGCATGGAGCGCGATGGCCTTCTCGTAGTTGCCCCAGATCGCAGCTTGCAGCTTTCCGACGAGGGCCGCAGGCTGGCCACGGCTGTCATGCGTAAGCACCGCCTAGCTGAGCGCCTACTTACGGATGTCATTGGCCTCGAATGGGACAAGGTTCACGACGAAGCCTGCCGCTGGGAGCACGTAATGAGTGACGAGGTCGAGCGCAAACTTCTCGACGTGCTTGACTCTTACACACGCTCCCCATTCGGCAATCCGATTCCCGGTTTGGGAGACCTCGGTGGGACTCAGTCACCAGAGTCGTTAGAGAACGTTCGCCGACTGTCCGATCTAAACCCCGGCGAGTACACCGTTGAGATCGTCCAGATTAACGAAATCCTGCAGGTCGAGCAGAGCTACATGAAGCGTCTCCACAAGGCTGGAATTATGCCGGGTACTGAGGCACTTGCCGAGGTTGCCGCCGGCCGCGTGACTCTCGCCCGTGGTGATCATTCTCTTGACATTCCGGATACTCTGTCTCACGCAATCATGGTGATTATCAAATGAAACTCCTCGTCACTGGTGGTGCCGGCTACGTCGGTAGCGTGTGCTCGGCAGTATTGATTTCTCTTGGCCACGACGTCACCATTCTGGACAACTTCTCTGTTGGCAACCGTGATGCGGTGCCAGAGGGCGCGACCCTAGTCGAAGGCGATGTGGCGGACAAGGCCTACGAGGTTCTGTCCTCCGACAGCTTCGACGGCGTCGTTCATTTCGCTGCGAAATCGCTTGTTGGCGAGTCTGTCGAAGTTCCTTCCGACTACTGGCACAACAATGTGGGCCAAACCCTGAAGCTACTCGACGCGATGCGTGATACCGGTACGAATAACCTGGTGTTCTCTTCGACAGCTGCAACCTACGGCGAGCCAGAGAAGACACCAATTACCGAAGACATGCCAACCGCGCCGACCAACCCTTACGGTGCCACCAAGCTGGCCATGGACTACGCCATCGCCTCTTACGCCAAGGCATACAACATCGGCGCTACCAGCTTGCGTTATTTCAATGTGGCGGGTGCCTGGGGCGGTTTTGGAGAAAACCGTGAGGTGGAAACTCACCTCATCCCACTGGTACTGCAGGTTGCGCTCGGTCACCGCGACAAGATTATGGTCTTTGGCAATGACTGGCCGACTCCGGACGGCACCGCGGTGCGTGACTACATCCACATCAAAGACCTCGCCGATGCGCATGTCTTGGCACTAGAGTCCAACACGCCGGGAACCCACCGTATCTTTAACCTCGGTTCCGGCGACGGCTTTTCAGTTCGCCAGGTCATTGAAACCTGCCGTAAGGTCACCGGTCACCCGATTCCCGCTGAGGATGCACCGCGTAGAGCCGGTGATCCGGCAACCCTTATTGCCTCTTCTCAGCGTGCCATGGACGAGCTCGGATGGAAGCCCAACCAGACGGAGCTTGAAACCATCGTCGCCGATGCATGGGAGTACACCAAGAACCTCGGCGACCGAGCCCACTCGGCGCACCGCTAGGTACTGCAGTACAGCTTGCAGGGTCGCTAATCAATACGCGGCATTTTCACCTTGTATACCCTGCGCAGTACCTCTTGTGCTGCTCCAAGAATTGTGCCGACGCACCTCGGCACAATTTGATTGGCGACCGCAATTTCCAGCAACTGAGTCAGTGAATGATTCGGTTGCTCCCCCGCTGCCTCATCGAGAGCTGTTTGCGCAAAGTTCTCCAGCCCAGCCGCGAACTTTGCGATGGCAAAACACGCTAAAGCGTTAGCACGCAGGCTGCCGCGGTGGACGATTGCGGCCTCGCGCCAGATTTCTCCCATTGATTGCGCCAACTGCGTAGTAATGAAAATCATGGACATATCGCGCAAGGTGACGTTGGTCAGTGCTGCTGCAATGGCATATCCTGCGTTTTCATCGCGCACCGCCTCATGTGCATCCATCACACCATCGGCCACGTTTTCCACGGCGGTTTTGAGCATGTCGAAGTGCTCAATGAGCGCGGGATTGTCCGAACCAATTTTGAGCTTCCTCGGCTGCTCAACGGCTGTCGCTCGTTCCCGGAGGCGTTCAATCAGAGCCCTGTCTTTACTGTCGTGGAATTGGCCACCTCGAAAATAGCTGCGGTACTCCTCATAGTTTTTGAAAATCTGCTCTCCCTGCCGGGAGATTAGATTTGCATTGTCGGTCATCAGACTGTCACCGACAATGCCGACGATCTCTCCCTGCTCGTCCGTGACAACTTCCCCCGCAGCAATAGTGGCAACGCCCGCCAAACGCACCTCATACAGGCCGCCTTCTCGCAGCCAGCCTGTAATAGGTGTGGAGTCCTTTTCAATCCCCCAGGATTCGTCGATGATAAACACATCTGCGTGAGTGCATCCTTCATCGAGCAGGAAGTCCGCGGCTGCCCGCACCAAGTCAGGATTGTTCTCCATCGAGGCCACATCCTTAATCAGCATCGGGCCAGCATGCGCTGTCGGATCAAACTCGACCTTGCCATCGATGAGATCTTCGACCTGCTGACGATACAACGCCGCAATCACTACCTGCCCCCGCGGATAGAATCCAACGATTCCCGGCAGGTTCGTCAAAAAAACACTCGGCTCAATTTCAGGCTTTTGTCCTGCACCGAAGTTCTGTTTGTTTCCCATTAATTCCTTACCCCTTTTCCCCCATTGGAATAGCTCGACAGCGGACAATCCTCTCGCCATCTGGTGGCTCTCATTGTTATCGAATCCGCAACAGCCTTGCTTGTGCGCGACCGGAAAAATCGGCCCATCTGTGGACTACTTTCAACTTGTGGATAACTGGAATAATTTCTGCGGTATCGTGGTTGTTTACTTCAAATGACGAAAAATGTGATGCAGGAGGTAGTCGTACGTGAGTGATCCGACCGACAAGCCTCAGGGCAATATGTACGAGGTAGTTTTTCCGGTTCCTGACGTAACGGGAAGCGAGGGCCATCTGACCCTGGTCATTGCACTTAGCGGTTATGCGGATGCCGGTAATGCCGTCTCGGAATCAGCTAGTTTCCTCTTGGATGCTCTCGAGCACCGTCCATTGGTGAACTTTTCTATCGACGAGCTGATTGATTATCGTTCTCGCCGTCCCTCTGTGACGATGAACCACGACCAGATTGTGGATGTATCCGATTTGAACCTGTCACTCAATGTGGTTCGCGACAACGTCGGTAAGCCGTTCTTGCTGCTTTCTGGCCCTGAGCCAGACATGCGGTGGGAGGCTTTCTCGACTGCCGTTGCAGAGTTGGCGGAGCGCTACGATGTCGGTCGGACTGTGTCGCTGTACTCGGCTCCGATGACGGTTCCGCACACCCGACCACTGGGCATCATCGCCCATGGCACAGATAAGCGGAAACTCGGTGATATGCATACCTGGGGAAACCGCGTCACAGTTCCGGGTGCTGCGAGCCTGAACATTGAGTACGAGCTCGCAAGCCGCGGTTGTGATGCCTTTGGTTTCACCGCACAGGTGCCACACTATGTCGCGGCCTCTGAGTATCCGCTGGCGTCACTGCGGCTGTTGCAGGAGGTAGCAAAACTAGCCAAGCTCGAGCTCCCGCTTGAGGCGTTGGAGAAGGAATCCGCGCGGGTGGCGGAGCTGCTCAATACGCAGACGAATGATTCCGGCGAGGTCTCTCAGCTGGTCAATCTTCTCGAGGAACAGTACGACCAGGAAGTTCAACGTCGTCAAGAGCTGGAGACTTCTCCCCTGCTTGGACCTAACGGCGAGATGCCTTCGGCCGACGAGATTGGCGCTGAGTTCGAAAGGTTCCTCGCTTCTCAACCGCTGCGCCCAGTAGAGGATTCTTCCTCGCTTGACGACGAGGCGGAGACCCCGGCCAGCTCGGATTCCTCGGCAACTACATCAGAGGACACTGACGCACACTCGGAAGAATCCGAGTCGGCCTCGGCGGATGATAGGTCTGCGGAGTTTTCTGCAGACGGCACTGCCGAACAGCCTGAGTCAGAACAGCCTCGGGAAGAGCAGGCGGAAAGCGAAGAATCCGGTGAACCGGAACAACCTCGCCGTCGGCGCGGCTGGAAGCCCTGGTTCCGCTTCTAATCCGGGGTTACCGCTAGGGTGGGAAGCGTGTCACTATCTGAAATGCTTCCCGACCTAGCTGAGGTTCCAGAGTCCCTTTTCGACGATGCGATTATGGACTCGTTCATTGCCTGGACCAGGGATCAGGGCATCACGCTCTACCCGGCCCAGGAGGAGGCCGCTATTGGTCTCGCTGGTGGCGACCACGTCATCCTTGCCACTCCGACAGGTTCGGGCAAGTCCATGGTGGCTATTGCTGCCCACTTCTGCGCCCTCGCTCGTGGCCAGCGCAGCTTTTACACAGCGCCTATTAAGGCCTTGGTCAGCGAGAAGTTCTTTGCCCTCTGCGAGGTCTTTGGCGCTGAGAACGTCGGTATGATGACCGGCGATGCCACCGTCAACGGTGGTGCACCCATCATCTGCGCAACTGCGGAAATTGTCGCCAATATCGCCCTGCGCGACGGGGCCGACGCCGATATTGACCAGGTGGTAATGGATGAATTCCACTTCTATGCGGATCCCGATCGCGGGTGGGCATGGCAAGTGCCCTTGCTCGAGCTTTCCCGTTGCCAATTCCTGTTGATGTCCGCCACTCTCGGCGATACTCAAAAGTTTGAGACGGATTTGAAGGAACGCACGGGACTCGACGTCAACCTCGTTACAGGTACGACGCGCCCGGTACCGCTGGATTTCCACTATGTCTACACACCAGTTCATGACACGCTGGCGGAGTTGCTGGAATCCGGCAAAGCCCCAATCTACATCGTCTTTTTCTCCCAGCGCCAAGCAGCTGAACAGGCTCAGGCACTGACCGGTCTGAAGCTGCTGACGAAGGAGGAGAAGGAGCGGATTCGCGAAGAGATTGGCGATTTCCGGTTTACCACGGCCTTTGGTCGAGTTCTTTCCAAGTTGGTGCGCCAGGGCATTGGCGTCCACCATGCGGGAATGCTGCCGAAGTACCGTCGTTTGGTTGAGCGTCTCTCTCAGACTGGTCTGCTGAAGGTCATCTGTGGCACGGATACCCTCGGCGTCGGCATTAACGTGCCTATTCGCACGGTGCTGATTACCGGTTTGGCCAAGTTCGATGGCCGTCGTAGCCGTATTCTCAAGTCACGCGAGTTCCACCAGATCGCTGGACGCGCCGGCCGTGCTGGCTACGACACCGAGGGCACCGTAGTTGTCGAAGCACCTGAACACGAAATCGAAAACGCCAAGCTGCGGCGCCGTGCCGGCCAGGATGAGGCCAAACTGAAGAAGTTGCGGCTGAAGTCCGTTCCCAAGGGCGAAGTGACATGGTCGGAGAAGACCTTCGACAAAATCGTTTCTCAGCCACCGGAGCCGCTGACCAGCCGCTTTGCAGTTACCAACGGTATGTTGCTCAACGTCATTGCACGTGGTGGCGATACCTACGAACACATGCGTCATCTGCTGCGCACCAATCACGACACCCGCCACCAGCAAAATGAGGCTATTCTGACCGCAATTGAGCTCTACCGCGGTTTGGTCAACGCGGGAATCGTCGTCATGCATGGCGAGGGCGATGACTGCCGCCCCGAGCTGACAATGGAGCTGCAGCGTGACTTCGCGCTCAATCAGCCGCTGTCGCCTTTCGCCATCGCCGCGCTCGAACTGTTGGATAAGGACAGCCCGAACTACGCACTCGATGTCATCAGTGTGTTTGAGTCAATTCTGGAAGACCCTCGCCCACTGCTCATCGCGCAGCAGAAAAAGGCACGCGGTGAAGAAATCGCCGCGCTCAAGGCCGAGGGTGTTGATTACACCGAACGTATGAACATCGTCGAAGACATCACATGGCCGATGCCGCTTGCCGACGAGCTGGAGGGCGCATTCGACACCTATGCTCAAGGTCACCCGTGGGTGCGTGAGTTTTCGCTGTCGCCCAAGTCTGTGGTGCGCGAGATGGTGGAAAAGGCCATGACTTTCTCGGACGTGGTATCTGAGTATGGAATTGCCCGCTCTGAAGGTATTTTCCTGCGCTACCTCACCGATGCCTGGCGCACTTTGCGACACACTCTCCCTCCGGAAGCCGCTAACGAGGAACTCCGGGACATTGTGGAATGGCTCGGCGAGCTCGTTGTGCAGGTGGATAACTCCCTGGTGGATGAATGGGCGCAGATGGCCGATCCGGACAAGCCATTGGACGAGGAAACTCTCAAGGAAGCGGCTTTTGGCACCGACGAGTCGCGGCCCCTTACAGGCAACGAACGTGCATTTACCCGTATGGTGCGCAATCTCATGTTTCGCCACGTGCAGCTCTTTGCCTTTGAAAAGGAGGAGGAGCTGGCCGACCTGGACAACTACCTCGACGATGCGCCAGATTGGCCTGCCGCGATGGATGACTACTTCGATGAATACGATGACCTAGGGATCGATGCAAAGGCTCGCGGCGGCGATATGATTTCGATTGACCGCAAGGCTGGTGAGGGCCTATGGCATGTGATCCAGATACTCGATGACCCTGAGGGCGACCACGGCTGGCGCTTTGAAGCGGGCGTTGACTTGGCTGCATCTGATGAATACGGCGAGGTCAGGTTGGCATCGCTGCGAATTATTCAGGGATAAACGCGAAAAACCGGGCTGGAACTACCAGCCCGGTTTTGCTTATTTCATACGCTACTGCGGCATGCGCCAAGAGAGCTTTAGGCAACAGCGTCTATGTAGGCCTGCCGTACCAGTTCAGCAATTCGATTGAACTCGCCGCCGCGTACCGATGATGCGCGGTGAACCAGCCCAATGGTGCGTCCCGGCCGTGCCGGACCTTCGAATCGCGCAACAGCCAGGCCGGGACGGTCGGCCTCAATCTTGACAGCCGATTCCGGTACAAGCGACTGCCCCAACCCACCGGCAACACACTGCACGACGGTCGATAGAGAAGCCGCCCGTGTTTCCAAGCTGGAGGTCTCGCCGTGAACAGCATCGACCTTGCGACAAATATCCAACACTTGGTCGCGCAGGCAATGACCGTCGTCAAGCAGAAGCAAGTCCAAGTCTCTGATTGCCTCAAGCTTTACCTCTTCCTTACCTGCCAGCGGATGATCCTCTGGCACGACGATGTAGAACTCTTCGTCGTAGAGGTAGATCTCTTCAAAGGAAGGCACATCGGACGGCAGTGCCATGATGGCTGCATCAATGGTGCCGGAGCGAAGTGATTCGATGAGGCGCTCGGTCGGCTCTTCGACGATCCTAGGCTTTAGATCTGGCAGCTCGTCACGAACCAACTGGAGGAAGTTGGGCAGCACGTATGGAGCAACCGTAGGGATAACACCAATGGATAGTGGTCCGGACAAATCATCTGTACGGCCAGAGGCGCGAGCAACGATCTCGTCAACAATTTCAGATGCTTGGCGGGCATATGGAATCAGACCGCGACCGAGTGGCGTCACCAGCACTCGGCGAGTCGAACGCTCTACAAGCTGCACCCCCAGTCCCTGCTCAAGGGTGGAAAGCGCTTGTGACAGGCTGGGCTGTGAAATGCCGAGGCGGGCAGCGGCTTGACCGAAGTGACCGGTATCGGCAATCGCGACAAAGGCACGTAACTGAGGCAAAGTGGGCCGATAATCTCTATTACGCATACCTATAAGCCTACACGAGCTTATTAACTTTTTCCTCTTGACGGTTCGGGAATCCATAGGCATAATGGTGTGTGACCCCAAAAGGAATACATTCAGGAGGATTCCATGGCAATTTTGACTGTTGGCGACAAGTTCCCCGAGTTTTCTCTGACCGCTCTGAAGGGCGGCAACCTGCGTGATGCAAACGCTTCTTCTCCGGATGACTACTTCGAGCAGGTAACCAATGAGTCCTACGAGGGTAAGTGGAAGGTCGTCTTCTTCTACCCGAAGGACTTCACCTTTGTCTGCCCGACTGAGATTGCTGCATTCGGCAAGCTGAATGAGGAATTCGAGGACCGTGACACCGTTATTCTCGGTGGCTCTGGCGACAACGAGTTCTCCCACTTCAACTGGCGTGCAACCCACGAGGAACTGCTGGACATCCCGTTCCCGATGTTCTCCGACATCCGCCATGACCTGATGCGTGCACTCGGCGTCGAGAACGCTGACGGTGTTGCAGACCGCGCAACCTTCATCATTGACCCGGACGGCATCATTCAGTTCGTTTCCGTTACCCCGGACGCTGTCGGTCGTAACGTTGACGAGGTTCTGCGTGTTCTCGACGCTCTTCAGTCTGAAGAGGTCTGCGCATGTAACTGGCAGAAGAATGACCCGACCAAGAACATCGACAAGATGGACGTTCTGAAGCAGGAGCTGAAGTAACTCATATGAGCATCGATAACCTTCGTTCCGGTCTACCGGAGTACGCCAAGGACATGAAGCTGAACCTTGGCACTCTCACCCGTTCTACGGAACTCTCCGAGCAGCAGCTGTGGGGTACCCTGCTTGCATCCGCTGCTGCCACCCGCAACGAGACCGTTTTCTCCGAGATCGCTGAGGAAGCCAAGGAGCACCTGTCTGACGAGGCTTTCGAGTCTGCGCTTGGTGCGGCCACCGTTATGGGCATGAACAACGTTGCTTACCGCACTCGCCACATGCTCGGTGATGACTACGCACAGGTCAAGTTCGGCCTGCGCATGAACATCATCTCCAATCCGGGTGTCGAGAAGGAAGACTTCGAGCTGTGGTCTCTGGCAGTTTCTGCCATCAACGGCTGTGAAGCTTGCGTGACTTCTCACGCAAAGGTCGTCCGCGATGCTGGTCTGACCAAGGAGCAGGTCTGGGAAGCTGTGAAGATTGCAGGCACCGTCTCTGGTGTTGCACAGGCTGTCTTCGCTGAGGCTACCCGCTAAATATTCAGAGCTTAGGTTCGGCTTTTGATAGCCGAACGCTCCCCCGCAGGATTACCTGCTGACGAAATAGCGCCCGAGGAACCAATTTTTATCGGTTCCTTGGGCGCTTTTTCTTGTACGTTTTTGGCTACTGCTGTGGCGGGTAATAACCCGGATTCTCCTGGGCTTCATTAACTACTCGACGGCCACCGATGAGCTGACGGTAGATATGTACTTGCACGAGGAGAGCAAGCGGGACTGTGTACAACATACCGATATAGAAGAGCATTGCACCTGCGGAAGAAACAATTGACGTCAGAATGAATGCAACGAGCATCGTCCAATACTGAGGCTTCACCAAGCGCCATGCGACGACCGGAGCCTCAAGTGCTGTTGCTCGACCATCAAAAACAAGAAGCGGCATAGTCGCTGTGATTGGCATGATGAAGATGGACAGCACAAGTACCAACAGGTAGCCGATGGGAATCATCGCAGCTGCAGCTTCACTGCCGTTGGCAGACAGGGATACTCCAGCGATGAAGAGCACCATCCCCGGAAGCATGGCGAGCAGCCCCACCAGGAACGTGACAATGTAGGCACCGATAAGAGATCCCCACCGGTTTACACGGAAGAAAGTACCGTAGCTCGGCACTCGGCCGTCGACAGCTTCGAATGCACCGCGCAGCATAAATGCCTGCATCGCGAACATGCCCACGGCAAATAGGAGTGCCATCGCGCCGAGAGTCGCGAACATTGACCCTAGATCCTCAAACGGAACATCGCCTGGATAGTTCGGCTCAAAGTCCGGATCGAAGTCACCAGTCGCAAAGAGAATTGCCGCTGCGCCAACAATCAGTGCGACTAGTACGGCGAAGAACGTCAGCATGATGCCAAGCCAGGAAGCAAAATTGCTGTTTAGACTACGAAACGCCGCGGAAAAGGCACTTCCAATGTCGACCTTCGTCGGCCCCTGTGCCACAGGCTTCACCGGCGGCTCATCGCCACCTGGCATGTTGACTCCGGGAGCAAGTGCACCGGCTGCAGAAGCCCCGCTGGACTGGTGCTGCCAGTAGCTCGAGTCCGCACCATAGGGTTGCCCGCCGTAACTATCGCGCGACTCGCCAGTTCCATAAGAAGGAATTTCGCCATAAGCCTGTTCACGGCCGTAAGTCTGATTCCACTGTGGCGAATCCTCTGGTCCACGCGGGCCATGTTGTGCGTCCGAATCGAACCCGTAAGGGTTGTAGTCCTGCGAACCATTGTTGGGAAAACCGTGACTCTGGGAGTCATAGTTATTGGACTCATTGTCCCGGCTGCCGTCACCGTAAGAATCGTTGTTGCTATATGGATCGTTTGAGGTATTCATGAAGCAAATTGCTCCTGCCAAATTGACGGATACATACAAATAACGCGCACAACGGACTATACGTGAGACAAGCCCTTGATGAGTTTTTAAAGGCCGAAGTATAAGTCACATTGTGCGCATGGACGTATTTAATTGGACGTTCTTACACGAGCTCCACCGCGGCGACTCCCTCGAACTCGTTCAGCGAATCACCGGCACCCAACGCGCTACCACGCACGATGATGTCATACTTGCCCGGCGCGACTCCTCCGGTCTCCCAAGTGACCTTGGCGGTGGTGTAATTACCGTCCTTGGCAAATTCAATGACAGTTGCCTGGTCCCAGTCGTCAGAAACGATCTCACCGCGGTCATTCTTGATGAGTAGGTAGCCGTCTTCCAGTCGCAAGTCGTTATTCGGATTTGCCGCGACGAATTGGGCAACGGCCTGCTGCCCTACCGTGACGCTTGCAGTCGATTCGAGCACGTCACCAAAATTCTTGCCCATTGGTACGGAATCGATAGTCTTTCCTCCTGCTGGCGACGGCGGGATGATGCCAGTGAGATCACCTGCAGCACTGCCCGGGTCGACAGCCATGCCGTCGGCAAGCGCGTGGGCGAGATCGTGATAGATGGAGATCATCGCACTGAGCGTGTACTTGCCGAAAGCCGTTGCGCCGCCCTCGTAGTCCTGCTGATCGTATTCCTCTGGGGTAACGACGTAGTGTCCATAGCTGTTGGTGTAGCCCTGGCAGATGACAGTGTCGATTGGAACGCCGAGGACATCGGCGACGTGCTGACGCATGCGGTAACCCGACATCGTGGTGGGTTCAAGGCCGTTGGTAATCAAGGTGAAGCCACCGATGCGGGTGATGGAGAACATGTGGGTCTGCTGGAGAAGACCATCGATGTAGCCCACTGGCAGCAGGCATTCTTTCTCGCCCTGAATCTCCCCGATATTTTTCGGGAGTACGACGTTATTGAGCTGACGTACCCACGGTGTGCCTCCACGCTGGCCCTCGTTGAAACCTAGGGCTGGTTCGCCGCCGCCGTCCTCCTGGCTACTGGCTGCGAAGGCCGCACCGAGGATTGCAGGTCCAGTGCGGTGCGGCTGGCCGTCGGGCGTGAATTGGCCGTCAATGTCGACATCGCCGAGGTTGACCCACTTGTGGACGGTAGAGATTCCGCCTCCTGGCAGTGCAATGGTCTGACCCTGGGTAGCGTCAATCTGACGCTGACCGAGAATGCGGGCGGACTCTGCTTCGTCTCCGTTGCCGGGACCCGAATTTGGCACGAGCCCCATGTTCGGGCTGATGTCACCCGGGCACGACATGGTAAATGCGGCGACAAAGGGGGCATCGGCCGGCTCACGGTGGGTAACCCCGCGGTCGACCTCAACCTTCCATGCTGCATAGCCCTTGTTGTCGCCGTCGATGATGGTGTGCTCGGGGCCGAAGGTGGTCGGATGAATTCCATACCAGTTAATGAATCCGACTTCGCGACCACCGCGACTCACGTGCAGTGTATGGCTTTCCGGGTTGACTCCGTCGGGGAAAAGACGCTGTTCTTCCTCGGGGTTACGCCTGAATGCCTCCAGGGAGCGGTTAACACCCGCATCCTTGGCAATCCCCTTGGTCAGGTGGATAGTCGACGGCTGGTAATCAGCGTGTGCACGTTCAATAGCCTTGACCACACCGACGACCACAGCTTCGAAAGTGACGGGACGGAAACCGAGAGTAGTCAGGTCGACCATAAGATGGCCCGATGTACCACCCGGCGCGACATGCGTATGAGATGCGCAGATAAGCACGTTGCCCTCGTGGTAGAGGTCTCCGAAGAGAGCTCGCAGTCGCCGCAGAACTTCCATCTGGATGGACTGGAACATGAGCCCCATATCTGCGGTGACGTGGACGACACGGTTGTCGTTGTCATCACCGAAGATGAATGCACGCGCCATCTGGCGAAGACGCAGACCCGAGGTGGTCTGGTCCATGACCGCATACCCGTTCATGCCAGCGCCGAGTGGCTCGCCTGTCATGTCAGCCATTCCTCGACCGACATTCAAAGTGGTGGTCGAATTCCCCGCGGCGGCAGAAGCCCCGTTTGCAGGAGCGGCGTTTGCCTTTGATGCACCATTTACGGCAGGCATCATACTCGCAGCTGACACGGCAGTTGCTCCGACGAGGAAGCCTCGCCTGCCCACTTGGTACGGGGCGCGTGCGGTTGGTTCTGCCGAATTCGACGATGATGCCATCTGGGGATCGAGCATGTCACATCCTCTTCATATTTCTTTTTGAATATCAATATGTTGGACTTTAATCAGACAATCCCCTACGCGTGGCCTAATAAGCCAAAGTTTCCAAAATTCCCCCCGCGACAGCAGTAACCGATACGACATTCGTAAGGCGGTATCACTACCATGGACACAGTAGAATTTCGCAAGCTTTAGCGCGCTCCCCCGCAGACACAACTTCAGAAAGGGCACCATGGCTCAGGCTGTCGGTTTTAACCGCGAAAAGTACATCGAAATGCAATCCGTTCATATTAAGAAGCGGCGCGCAGACATCGCAGGTGAAGGCGGCAAGCTCTATCTCGAAATGGGCGGCAAGCTATTTGATGACATGCATGCCTCGCGCGTGCTCCCCGGCTTCACGCCTGACAATAAAATCGCTATGCTCGATCGCCTCAAAGACGATCTGGAAATCATGGTGTGCATCAATGCCAAGGATCTGGAGCGCCACAAGGTCCGCGCTGACCTCGACATCACTTACGAAGACGATGTGCTGCGCCTCGTCGATGTCTTTCGGGAACGCGGATTTCTAGTCGACAGCGTCGTCGTCACGCAGCTTTCCGACGACAACACCCTGGCAAAGAACTTCATTGAGCGCCTACAGCGACTCGGATTGAGCGTCATCCGCCATCGCAATATCGAGGGCTACCCGACAAACACGGAGAAAATTGTCAGTGAAGCCGGCTTCGGGCTGAATGAATGGGCGCAAACGACGCGGGACTTGGTCGTTGTTACAGCGCCGGGCCCGGGCTCTGGAAAGCTGGCGACCTGTCTATCGCAGATTTACCACGATCACAAACACGGAATTCGTTCCGGTTACGCAAAATTTGAGACCTTCCCTATCTGGAACCTGGCGCTCGAACACCCGGTAAATCTGGCCTACGAGGCGGCAACGGCTGATCTCGATGACATCAATCTCATCGACCCTTTTCATTTGGCCGCCTATGACACCAAGGTCACCAGCTATAACCGCGATGTCGAGGTCTTCCCACTGCTGCGCACTCTGTTGGAGAAGCTCGCAGGCGAGTCGCCGTACAAGTCACCGACCGACATGGGCGTCAATATGGCCGGTTACTGTATTGACGATGACGAAGTGTGCCGAGAGGCATCCAACCAGGAAATCGTTCGCCGTTACTACAAGGCTCTTGTCGACGAACACAAGAACAGCGCAGACGACGAAGTCTCGCAGCGCATTGCCATGATTATGAGCAAGGCCAACGTGTCGACAGCCGCCCGCCGAGTCGTCGCACCAGCGCTTGAAGTTGAGAAATCTACCGGGGCGCCGGGCAGCGCAATCGAATTGCACGATGGCACGATCATCACGGGCAAGACTTCTGAACTACTCGGATGCTCAGCAGCAATGCTCCTCAACGCTCTCAAGAAGCTCGCCAATATCGACCCGGACTTGCACTTGCTCTCCCCTGCTGCCATTGAGCCAATTCAAACGCTTAAGACGCATCACCTGGGCAGCCGCAACCCCCGCTTGCATACCGACGAGGTTCTTATCGCCCTTTCCGTGTCGGCGGCCACCAGCGACGATGCCCGCGCAGCCCTCGCCGAGCTGAAGAACCTTCGAAACTGTGATGTCCACACCACTACCATTCTGGGCAGCGTGGACGAAACAATTTTCCGCAACCTCGGTGTGCTAGTGACTTCGGAGCCTAAGTACCAGAAGAAGGCTCTCTATCAGAAGCACTAAGCCATACCAGCAGCTCACGCCGAAAATAGGATAACTGAGAGAGCAGACTAGAATAGTCCCCGTGAGCATCAGCAAGATTCTTCTGTACTACCAGTTCGCCCCACTGTCCGATCCGCGTGCCATCATGCTGTGGCAGCGCGATCTTTGCGAGTCGTTAGGGCTCAAGGGCCGCATTCTGGTGTCCGAGCACGGCATCAATGGCACCGTCGGCGGTGATCTCGATGCCTGCAAGAAGTACATCAAGAAAACCAAGCAGTACCCCGCTTTTCACTCCATGCAGTTCAAGTGGAGCGAAGGCGGCGCTGATGACTTTCCAAAACTCTCCGTCAGGGTTCGCGACGAAATCGTCGCTTTCGGTGCTCCGGGTGAGCTGAAAGTCGATGTCGATGGTGTCATTGGCGGCGGCACACATTTGAAGCCGGAAGAGGTCAATAAACTGGTCGAGGAACGCGGCGACGATGTCATCTTCTTCGATGGCCGCAACGCAATGGAAGCCGAGATTGGCAAGTTTAAAAACGCTGTCGTCCCGGACGTAAAGACCACGCACGACTTCATCGACGAACTGGAATCCGGTAAGTACGACTGGATGAAGGACAAGCCGGTTATCTCCTACTGCACCGGCGGCATCCGCTGCGAGATCCTCTCCGCACTTATGAAGAACCGCGGTTTCGAAGAGGTCTACCAAATCGACGGCGGTATTGTGCGCTACGGCGAAAAGTTTGGCAATAAGGGGCTGTGGGAAGGCTCTCTCTATGTCTTCGACAAGCGCATGCATATGGAGTTTGGCGATGGCATCGAAGACGAGGACTACGTACAGCTCGGGCACTGCGTCCACTGCGGCAAGCCCACAAACACCTTCCAGAACTGCATCAACGAAGATACCTGCCGTCGTCAGGTGCTTATTTGCGATGATTGCTGGAAGCACACCGAGACACAGCACTGTGGGCGCGAGGACTGCAAGGAAGTTGCCGAAGAGCTAGCGGCGGCAAAGTAGGACGCTCCCTGCTGCCATCGGACTATCTCGAGCACCTCTTAATCAGCACAGATGTGGGTTGTCTCCCCAGACGCGGCTAATCTAGTAGGCAACCATGAGTACTCCTAGCCGTTCTGATAAACCAGCTCCACGTGCCCAGTCGGGAAACCACCACTCCGGCCACCGCAATTCCGCCAGGCCACAGCGCTCTGGCAAACCTGCTAAGGACACGCGTAAAAAGGAGCTCTACCAGCTCGCTGATCAATTGCCGATTCGGGAGGCTCAGTCCTTCCGACGCCGGCTAAAGCGAGCATCCGCGCCGAAGGCGCTGTCTGCAATCTCTGCAGACCTCGACTTTGCGCTGGAGCGGTTGGAAGATCGTCGTAAAGCGATTCCTCGCATCACCTACCCTGCCCAGTTGCCGGTGTCCGCGCGCCGCGACGACATTGCAGAGGCAATTGAAAACAATCAAGTCGTCATTATTGCTGGTGAGACTGGCTCTGGTAAGACTACGCAGATCCCGAAGATATGCCTCGAACTGGGACGCGGCGTGCGGGGCAAGATTGGTCACACTCAGCCACGTCGTATTGCGGCGCGTTCCGTCGCGGAGCGCATCGCTCATGAGCTGGGCGAAAAGATTGGACAGCACGTCGGCTATGCAGTGCGTTTTGATGATCGCGTGAGCAAGGATACCTGCATCAAACTGATGACCGACGGTATCCTGCTGGCCGAAATTGGCCGCGACCGACTGCTACGCGAGTACGACACCATCATCATCGATGAGGCGCACGAGCGCAGCCTCAACATCGACTTCCTGCTGGGATATTTAAAGCATATTCTGCCGCAGCGTCCAGATCTGAAAATCATTATCACTTCCGCGACGATTGATCCGGAACGGTTCGCTCGTCATTTCGCGCCTGACGACGAGCACCCTGCGCCCATCATCGAGGTGTCGGGGCGCACCTACCCGGTGGAAATCCGCTATCGCCCGCTGGTGCGGACCGTTGTTGCGAAGAATGGGCAGGAAAAGGAAGTCGCCATCGAGCAGATCGATGGTGTAATCGCTGCGTGTGAAGAGCTGATGCGGCTTGGCGACGGCGATATCCTGGTGTTCTTTTCGGGTGAGCGAGAGATCCGAGAAGCTGCCGAAGCCATCGAGGGCAAACACTGGAAAGGTGTAGAAGCCGTTCCACTATTCGGTCGGCTATCTAATGCAGAGCAGCATCGGATCTTCACTCCGCATTCCGGGCGTCGCATTGTGCTGGCGACCAACATTGCGGAAACGTCGCTGACGGTCCCTGGTATCGAGTATGTCGTCGATACTGGTACCGCACGCATTTCCCGCTACTCCACCCGCACGAAGGTGCAGCGCCTGCCAGTTGAGGACATCAGCCAGGCATCCGCGAATCAGCGCTCTGGACGCTGTGGCCGTGTAGCTGATGGTGTGGCGATTCGTCTCTACAGCGAAGAGGATTTTCTCTCGCGCCCCGAGTTTACGGATCCGGAGATTCTGCGCACCAATCTCGCTTCGGTTGTACTGCAAATGATTTCACTGCGGCTTGGCGCGATTGAGGACTTCCCCTTTGTCCAGCCACCAGAGCACAAAGCAATCCGCGATGGCATTAACCTGCTCACAGAGCTTCAGGCTATTACCACCACGTCGGGGTCTGATGCCCCCGAGCTGACGGACATCGGCCGACAAATTGCCCGTATCCCAGTCGACCCGCGTCTTGCCCGCATGCTGGTCGAAGGGTACGAGAACACCACTCTTGGGGCGGTAACCGTCATTGTCGCCGCTTTGTCTCTGCAGGATGTTCGCGAACGTCCACTGGAGTTCCAAGCTCAGGCAGATCAGCTACATGCCCGTTTTAAGGACACCACCAGCGACTTCAACTCCCTACTGAAGCTCTGGGAGTACCTGGAGGAAAAGCGTCGCGAGCTTAGCGGTAACCAATTCCGCAAGATGTGCAAGCGCGAGTACCTCCACTATCTGCGCGTTCGCGAGTGGCAGGACTTGGTGCGTCAGCTCCACCAGGCAACGGCCGAGCTGGGCTGGCATCTTTCGGCCCGCAGCTCAACCAACGGTGTCGACAATCCCGACGAGGTGGCAAAGTCACTGTTACCGGGTCTGTTATCGATGATTGGTACGCGCGAGGGCGAGGGCAAGGAATTTACTGGCACCCGCAACACTAAGTTCCTCATTCACCCCTCGTCCGCGTTGGCAAAGAAGCCGCCTCGCTGGGTGATGGCTGCGGAAATCGTCGAGACCTCGCGCACTTTTGCGCGCAACGTCGGCACGATTCAGCCGCAGTGGCTAGAGAAGGTAGCCCCTCATCTGCTCAAGCACCAGTACTCAAAGCCTCACTGGTCTACTAAGCGCGGTGCAGCGATGGCTTACCAGAAGTCGACGCTCTACGGCGTGCCCGTGGTGGTTGACCGTTTGATGCCTTATCACCGAGTCAATGCCGACGCCGCCCGCTCGATCTTCATTCGCTCTGCGCTTGTCGACGGCGAATGGAACACACATCACGAGTTCTTTAAGAACAATCAAGACAAACTTGCCGAAGCCGAGAAGATCGAGGAAAAGCAGCGTTCCCGCGGCATTGTCGTCGATGACGACGTGCTCTACGCGTTCTACGACTCCAAGCTGCCCGCCTCTATCACCACGGCCACCAATTTTGACCGCTGGTGGAAGAAAACTAAGCCCAAGCAGCCAAATCTACTGGACTTTGATCCCAATAAGCTGCTCAACCCCGAAGCCGGCGACATCGACGACAACGCCTTCCCCGAAATGTGGCAGCAGGGCTCGGTCGATTTCTCTCTGTCCTATAAATTCGAACCGGGCGCCCCTGATGACGGTGTGACTCTCCGTGTCCCCGTGCCTCTTCTTGCAGGTCTGCGTGAAGATGGCTTCGACTGGCAGGTACCAGGTCTTCGCGCTGAGCTCGCGGAAGCCTACATTCGCACTCTGCCGAAGGCACTGCGGAAGTCCGTTGTCCCCGCCCCGGATTTCGCACGCCGCGCGCTGGAGACGATGACTCCGTACTCAGGCCGCTTCGTCGATGTTTTTGCCGATGCTTTACGACGACTCGGAGGCTCGGGCATCAATGGTGCAGACTTTGCCCCTTCGAAGCTGCCAGCACACTTGCGCTTTAACTACGCAGTGGTCGACCGCCATGGAAAGATCGTCGATCAGAGCCGAGATCTTGCTGCGCTTCGAGACAAGCATGCCTCGACGGTCTCAACTGCTGTGTCGAAACGTTCGAAGTCTGCAGCACGCGAAGCTGTGAAAAAGTGGACTTCAGAGAACTTGGGCGCCGTCTCATTAACGGTCAAAAGTAATGTCGACGGTCAGTCCGTCACGATGTATCCGACGCTGGTGACCACCAAGGATGGCGTGGCCATTGAGGTCAAACCAACTAAGGCTCAGGCTGAGGCGACGTTGGCGACCACAAACTTGACAATGCTATTGCGGGATTGCCCAGTAAATGGTGCACAAATGACTAAGGGGCTTCCACTCCAGCAACGTGTTGGCGTGGACGCATGGCCACATGGGGGCGCCGATGGGCTTGTCGAGGACTGCCGTGTCGCAGTGATTCGCGACCGTATGATGGCTGCCGGCGGCCCGGTCCGCGATCCGAAGGAATTCGACAAACTACTCGAACACGTTCGTTCTGGAGTCGCCTCAGAGGTGCGCCAATTGGTCGTCGGCGTTGCCCAGGCAATGCCTCGTTATGTCTCGGTGGTAAATCAGCTAAACAAGTGGGAAGGCGATGCTATTGACGATATGCGTCGCCAGCTGGAGTTCATGTTCCCTAAGGGCGCTGTGGCAAGGCACGGTTGGCAGCACCTACGACATTTGCCACGTTATCTCCAAGCGATGGAGATTCGGCTTGAGGAAATGAACCGTGACCCGGACCGTGATGCCGAACGTGAAGATGAGGTGACTGAGGCCCGCGAATACTTGGCGGCAAAGCTTCAGCAGCTGCCTAAGGCACGTTCGAATTCCGCGGAGGTACGGGATATTCAGTGGCTCATTCAAGAGCTGCGCGTCAGCCTTTTCGCACAACGGCTGGGTACCGCCCAGAGCGTATCCCTGACTCGAATAAAGAAACGTGTGGATAAACTGCGTTAGTTCTTTTTAACCTCGTTGCCATTAGCCTGCGGTCCTTTCCCCTTGCGCATGCTGGCAATCTCTTGCGCGAAATCGTCCGCGGAGGAAAAGGACTTGTACACCGAAGCGAAGCGGAGATAGCCAACTTCGTCCAGTTCTTTGAGCGGCTCAAGGATGGCAAGGCCGATATCGTTTGAGTCCACCCGGGGCGTGCCTTTCTCGCGGAGGCTCTCCTCCACTTTTTGTGCAAGTTTCTTCAGCTGAGACTCTGATACTTCGCGCCCCTGGCACGCACGTCGAACACCCTGGATAACCTTTTCGCGGTTGAATTCCTCAGGGATTCCATCCCGTTTAACGACCATCAGCTGCGAGCGTTCAATCGTAGAAAAACGTTTGCCGCAATTCAGGCATTCCCTTCGGCGACGAATCCCCATACCGTTATCTATCAACCGTGAGTCCAAGACTCGTGTCTGATCATGATGACAAAACTGGCAATACACGGTCTCCAGTCTACGTCCCACCCCAACACCGGAAACTGGAATGATTATTGCGCGGAGTAGGAAGCGTACGTAGACGTAAAGGTGCTTTCGACCGCCTCACTTTGTCCCTGTTCAAAGACCATGCTGCCGAAAACTCCGAAGAAAGCACCAAGCCCTAGAGCCCATACCGCCATCAGGCGAGTCAGGTTAGTGCCTGCGGATACATCACTACGATTGGACTGCTGCGCCCTGCTAACGGATAGAGACGGACGCCCGTAGTTGACCGAGACATGACTGGGCCGCGACCTGTCCCTCCGCATTCGCGCCGATGAAGCCCCATTTCGATTGCGCTGTGCAATACGTGCACGCTGACCGGGCCGAACGATGTGCTGTGTGCAAGACGCACTACGTTCACCCCACACCAACGGGGCTTTCCGTGTCGTCCGAGCAGGGAGCTCGGAAACTTGAGAAAAGTCAATATCAGATGTGCTGCTAACACCAAGTGCGGTTGAAACCGTAGACATCATGTTTTCTCCCTTTCCAACGTTGACTCTCCCACCGTTGCCGGCCTGGAGAGAATAAGAGTTGTACGACCGTTTCCCGACGCTGTGGAGACTATGTCCAAGGGCGGATGCGGAGAATCCGTCTAGACCCTTTCATCAAACGACTGTTCGAGTAACTTGTCATGTTCGATTTATAACACCATGTTCGAATATTGTCTACTGCTATCCGGATTTATTTTCGATTTTCGACATCATCACCGCCTCCGAGCACGGATAATGTACACGTTTTCTAAAGAATTCAAGGGCGCACAGTGTTCGATGCTCGACGATTCGAACAGTTTTGAGTTATGATTCATTCGAAAGAGTTTGAGAAGGGATGTTCCATGGCTCAAAAGAAGAAAGCGAACCCTAAAACACTCACCGATCGGCAGCGTCGGATTCTTGACGTCATTTCGGATGCCGTCGTACTTCGCGGATACCCACCGAGCATTCGAGAAATTGGGGATGCTGTGGGCTTGAATTCCACCTCGTCGGTGGCATACCAACTCAAGGAGTTGGAGAAGAAGGGCTTTCTCCGCCGCGACCCACACAAACCCCGCGCGGTAAACGTAAGGGATTCGAAGTCCTCCGCTGGCACTTTCACTCCGGTAAAGCCTGGGCCAAAGGCTACTGGCACCACCCAAACTCCCGAGATGCCAGAGGACATGCCAGAGCCAATCTTCGTTCCTATCGTTGGACAGATTGCGGCTGGCAACCCTATTTTGGCGGAGCAGCATGTGGAAAGTCACATGGCACTTCCGATGGAGATTACGGGCTCTGGTCAGCTATACCTACTCAAGGTCGTGGGTGATTCCATGGTTGACGCGGGCATTCTCGACGGAGACTGGGTGGTAGTCCGTTCCCAAGACGTGGTCGAACAGGGAGATTTCGTTGCAGCCCTGTTTGAAGATGAAGCAACAGTCAAGGAATGGCACGAAGACGCTGCTGGCAAGTGGCTCATGCCCCATAATCGCGCCTTTGACCCACTCCCCGCGGAGCACGCCAAGATCCTCGGCAAGATTGTCAGCGTCCTACGCAGCCTCTAATTTCCCACATTTTCGTTGCCCGAAACAGACATAAACGGGCATACTGGGAACAGATAGTAAAGCTGAGATTTCTTAACAGCTAAGGAGCGGGGAATGTACGCAGAGGAACGCCGCCGGAAGATTGCGTCTTTGACAGCAGTCGAAGGGCGCGTGACGGTCGCTGATCTTGCGGAAGCTTTCGATGTCACAGCAGAGACGATTCGCCGTGACCTAGCTCAGTTGGATGCAGAGGGCGCAGTTCACCGCGTACACGGTGGCGCTGTGGCTACTCGTTCTTTTCAGACTGTTGAGTTTTCAGTTGCCGCTCGAAAGAACGCGCAAAAGGACGCGAAGCTCTCTATTGCCCGCTGTGCTGCGGATTTTCTGCCTGACTCTGGTGGTGGAATTTTTCTCGATGCTGGAACTACCACCGAGGCTCTTGCAGAGCTGATGGTCCACTCCCCTGATAACCGCCGTTGGTCGGTTGTCACAAACTCTCTTCCCAACGCCATCACACTCGCAGGATCGAACCGCATTGAGCTTCAACTCCTTGGCGGCCAAGTTCGCGTCATTACTCAGGCGGTTGCTGGCGATACGGCACTCCGCACTCTCGCGGTTATGCGTGCCGATGTCGCTTTCATTGGTTCTAATGCCTTGACAATTGACCACGGTCTTTCTACTGCTGATCCACAGGAAGCGGCGGTAAAGCGCGCGATGATTACGAATGCGCGCAAGGTCATCGTTATGGCGGACTCGACGAAACTTGGCCGCGACTTCCTCGTCAGCTTTGCAGCATTGGAAGATATCGACGTCGTGATTACAGATTCCTCTGCCCCGGAACAGTTCGTCAATGACCTCAGGGAGCAAGGTGTCGAGGTTGTGGTTGCTTCATGATCCTGACCTTGACTGTAAATCCGTCAATCGATCGACTTGCTCGACTCGATACGGAGCTCAAGCGAGGTGGCGTGTTCCGTCTACCAATGGCTGAGGACATGGCTGGTGGCAAGGGAATTAATGTGTCCAAGGCGTTGCACTACGCCGGAGAAAAGACGCTCGCGCTCTACCCGGCATCGGACTCCGGAAAATTCACGCGCCTGTTGGAAGTCTCTGGCATACCTCATGAAGCCATCAACACGACTAACGAAGCCCGCGTTAATCTCACACTCGCAGAGCCAGATGGGACGACCACCAAGCTCAATTCCCCTGGCATGACATTGACGAAAGCGCACCGTAGGCGTGTCCTGGAGAAACTTATCCACCATGCTAAACACGCCACGTGGGTAGTTTTCGCAGGTTCATTGCCCCCTGGTGTCCCCAGGGATTTTTACGTTCAATGCACCGAGGCGGTGTATTCGGTCAACCCGAATATTCGTGTTGCTATGGATACGAGCGACGGCCCACTGACTGAGGTCGTTCGCGCATTTCCAAAGGTGCGACCTTTCTTGATGAAGCCGAACGCCTACGAACTTGGTCAAATCATTGATCAGGACGGCGAAGAACTTGAGGCCGCTGCAGCCGAAGGGAACTATCTTCCCGTAGCGCAGGCTGCTCGTGCGCTGAACGAGCTTGGCGTTTCCGAAGTCCTGGCCACTCTCGGCGAAGCAGGGGCGGTGCTTTCAGTGAAGTCAGGCGGTTGTTTCGCTGCTACCTCCCCCTCGATAGTCGCTCAGTCGACGGTCGGTGCTGGAGACTGTGCTTTGGCCGGCTACGTTATGTCCCGCGAACGCGGTGATAGCTACCAAGATGCACTAACCACCGCCGTAGCTTATGGGGCGGCGGCAACCAGTCTTCCCGGTACGACCATCCCCTATCCAGAACAGGTTCACCCCGAGGCCGGCCGGTTATGGCAGCTCGACACTTAGCTTTTCGATGCCTAGATAAGGAGCATTAGAAAACCATGTCTTCTTCGGCAGATTTTTCCGCTATTGCATCAGACCTAGCCGATGAGTCGACAGTGTTCCTTGACCTAGATATCGGTCCGCAAAAGGAGAAGATCCTTAACTATCTCATCGCTAAAGCTGTAGAGACCGGCCGCGCCACCGACAGCAACGGCATCGTCGCAGCAGCCCTCGAACGCGAAGAGAAGGCCCCGACAGGTCTGTCGGGAGGGATAGCCATCCCCCACTGCCGCCATGAGGACTGGTCGAAGCCGACCCTGATGTTTGCCCGCTTAACCAGCGCTACAGAATTCACCACACCAGATGGGCCGGCGGACCTGCTCTTTTTCATTGGTGTCCCATCTAGTAACAGCGATGTCCACGTCGATATTCTGGCCGCACTCGCAAAAGCACTTCGCGATAAGGGGTTTCGCGCAGCTCTTCGCGGTGCTGATAGCGATGAAGAGACTGCCCGGATCATTAGCGAGCACGTCACCAAAGCGCCTCGTCGGAAAGCGAAAAAACCTCCGGCGAAGACCAATATCGTCGCCATCACGGCCTGCCCCACGGGCATCGCACACACTTATTTGGCAGCCGAAGCGCTTACTGGCGCGGCAGAAAGCATGTCTGATGTCACACTAACTGTAGAGACGCAGGGCTCGGCAGGAACCCAGGAAGCCCCCGCAGAGGCAATTGTCCGGGCCGACGTGCTAGTAATCGCAGCCGATATTGGGGTTACGGGGCTTAAGCGCTTCAGCGATAAACCACAGGTCAAAGTGCCAATTCGTAAGGCAGTCAATGAACCTACTGCAGTTATTAAACAAGCGAAGGCAAAAGCAGAACAATCACGGGTTCGCGCCTACGACCGAAAGGCGCCGCAACCTAAGGATGACCACGACAAGGAGGCCGGTTCGCAAACCGGTACTACAGGCGCAGACCCTTCATCTGAGAGGGTACAAGCAACTACGAAGGTGGGGGCACATAAATCATCCTTAGGCGGTGACAAAGCCTTCGGACACTGGGTTCGTGATGCCATTATGACCGGTGTCAGCTATATGGTGCCGTTCGTGGCCGCATCGGGGTTGTTGATTGCGCTGGGATTCCTCGTCGGCGGTCATCAGGTTGGTGTAGTAGCTGACGCCGTGACTAGGGATTTGCGGCTGCCGGAGATTATCGGACTCGATGCCCCGATTGCTGTGCCGACAAAAGATCTCGGCACCGTGCTAATTGATCGTAGTGGGCTGTGGCTGTATCTCGGCTCGGCGCTTTTTGCCATTGGCAACCACGGCATGCAGGTCATTGTGGCTGTAATGAGTGCTTATATCGCCTTTGGCATGGCTGGCAGAGCCGGCATTGCACCAGGCTTTATTGGCGGTGCCATCGCGGTCACGGTTGGCGCCGGCTTCCTTGGGGGCCTGGTGACAGGCATCCTGGCGGGACTAGTTGTAGCCCTACTGTTGAGGATGAAAGTCCCGGACTGGCTGCGACCGCTGATGCCGGTTGTCGTGATTCCTATGCTCGGAGCTATGGCCGTTGGGCTCACCATGTACCTGCTGCTCGGGATGCCGCTGGCGTGGCTGATGACGGCTCTGCAGCAGTGGCTGCAATCACTGGATACGACGGCGGCGTTCCTGTTCGGTGGTCTTCTCGGCGCAATGATGTGCGTGGATATGGGCGGAATGATCAACAAGGCTGCTTATCTTTTTGCCGTCGCAAACATCGCCTCAGCAGATCCCGCATCATGGAAGGTCATGGCCGCTGTGATGGCGGCGGGCATGGTACCTCCATTGGCTACATCTCTGGCAGTTGTGCTCCGACCAAAGCTGTTCAGTTCGGCGGAGCGTCAAAACGGCAAAGCGGGCTGGGTGCTCGGTGCGGCCTTCATTTCAGAGGGAGTGATTCCCTTCGCCGCCGCAGATCCGCTACGTGTGATTCCGTCGATTGTGATTGGCGGTGCCGTCACCGGTGGCACCTCAATGGCTTTGGCTGCGGCCACACGTGTTCCGCACGGAGGTATTTTTGTGCTGTTTGCAATCGACAACCCTGTCGCATGGCTTGCTGCAATCGTCTTGGGCAGCATAGTGGCAGCAATTCTCGTTGTGGCAGCTAAAAGCCTGTGGCCGCGGCAAGTCAGCACCGATAATCAAAACCTAGAAGCAAACATTTCAGCGGAAGCGTAGTTTTTACCGCACCGGCTGGTTCATCCCAACGAGCATTTCTACGATTTTCAGCAAACATTCCCCAACCCATCCGGGCAACCTATTAAGCTCAGAAATGGCATCGAGGAAATCGAGAAGCAGAAAGGCAGGATGCCGCTCGCATGGTTACTCAACATGTCCACGTCGGCTCCAAGGTGGGTATTCATGCCCGCCCTGCAACGGTCATCGCTGAGCGTGCCTCCCGTTTTCAGGAAGAAATACTGGTCGAGCTCCTTGACTCAGACGAGCCCGACAACGAACCGGCCGATGCTTCATCCTCGTTGATGCTCATGGCACTCGGTGCCGAATTCGGCGATGAAGTCACTGTGACCAGTAGCAACGCGGTTGCGGTAGAGAAAATCGCCGAACTCATCGCCCAAGATCTGAGCGATTAAAAGCAATCAGCTTAACGACGAAACATCGTGGCAACGGTCACGTGGTTCCGTCGTTAAGCATTCGTGCGAGATTCTGCCCTGGACGGGTAGCCTACGAGCGGTTCTCACCGATGCGGTTGTAGAGCCAGTTCAAAATTGGATAGCCGATAATAATGCCGACCGAACCCCAAGCAATGCCCTCCAGCGTCAGCGAACCAATGTCGAGGGTGAGGTTGCCGATACCCGCAATCAGCGCGGTGGCGGCAGCGGTGAGATTAACCGGGTTGTTGAAGTCGACCTTTTCGTCCATCCAGATGCGCACACCGAGCAAACCGATCAGGCCGTAGAGCACCATCGTTGCCCCACCGAGCACGCCGGTAGGAATGGTCAAGATGAGTGCGCCGAACTTTGGAATGAAAGCCAGTGCAATGGCGGTGAAAGCTGCCACCCAGTAAGCTGCGGTCGAATAGACACGGGTAGCGGCCATAACACCGATATTTTCAGCGTAGGTAGTGGTACCAGAACCACCAGCTGAACCGGCGATGGTGGTGGCTAGACCGTCTGCAATAAGAGCATCGCCAGCGATGTCATCGAGGTTTCGGCCGGTCATGGCAGCAACAGCCTTGACGTGACCGACATTCTCTGCGATGAGTACTACGATGACGGGCAGACCAATCAGCATCGCATTGAAGTGGAACTCCGGCGCGTGGAATGCGGGCAGACCAATCCAGGCGGCATTGCCGACAGTTTCTGTAGCCTCGGGCGAGAGATTTCCAGTGGCAGCGGCGAAGACCCAGCCGATTAGTACGCCGATAAGGACACCCAGACGGCTGACCATACCGCGGCCAGCGACGGTTGCGAAGACAATGGATGCCATCGTGACAAATGCGACCAACGGCTGAGTGGCGAAGTTCTCCGTGGCGGCAGGCGCCAGGTTAAGTCCGATGAGAGCGACGATGGCACCGGTTACTGCAGGTGGCATCACTGCATCGAGGACACGCTTGCCGGCGAACTTTACAACGCAGCCAACGAGCATGAGCGCGATGCCGGCGCAGAGCACGACACCGAGCTGAACACCAATACCCTGCGCCTGTGTCGCGGTCAGTGGTGCGATGAAGGCAAACGACGAGCCCAGGTAAGAGGGCAAGCGGTTTCGGGTGATTAGCAGGAAGACAATCGTGCCGATACCCGAGAACAGCAGTGTGGTATTGACTGGGAAACCAGTCAACAGCGGCACCAGAAGAGTTGCACCAAACATGGCAATGACGTGCTGTGCGCCAATGCCAATTGTACGAGGCCAATCGAGGCGTTCGTTGGGAGCCACCACGGCTCCCGGTGCAATCTTTCGACCGTCACCGTGAATATCCCAACCGAAAAGACGGCCACGTTCGGCGTTTTCAGCAGGCGGATTTGCGGAGGTTCCCTGTTGGGTCTCCGCGTCAGAAGTAGAATTCATGGTTGTAATGCTAGTGGATGCCCACCGCAGATCACGCCACGGATACCGCATTAAACCCAGGACTGCCGGAGCTCTTTGTCGCTCTCCCTATTCCAACTCCGCTCTCCCTTTTCCGACTAGGCGTCGTTGCTACTATCCTCATTCGCATCCGCCGTGAAGTGAGGATCCGCTGCAGGTTCGATGCGGTATGCCGACAGTTCATCCGCGAGGCTAGTGGGCAAACGCACATCCATCTGGGTGCCTTGCTCTGTCCATGTCTCCGACAGCACGGTCGCATCTTCGTGGAGCATGGAGACAATATTGCCCTTGTCATAGGGGATCAACATGTGGACGTGAGACTCCAGCTCATTGAGTGCAAGCTCGAGTCGGGTCTCCAGTTCACCGATCCCCTCACCCGTTCGCGCAGAGACAAAGACCGCATCATCGAGCTGGTGGCGCAGTTGCGCCAGAGTGATGCCATCGGCCTTGTCCACCTTGTTGACTACCAACAGCTCGGGCGGAATCTCGGCCTTTTCTTCCTCCGCGATTTCGTTGATGACTTTGTTGACAGCCTTAATCTGCTCCAGCGGGAATGGGTCAGAGGAGTCTACGACGTGCATGATGACGTCGGCTTCGAGCACCTCTTCCAAGGTCGAGCGAAAAGCTTCAATGAGCTGCGTCGGCAAGTGGCGAACAAATCCGACCGTATCGGTCATAATCACCGTGCGACCGTCGCGAAGCTTGGTGCGACGAGTCGTCGGATCCAGCGTCGCAAACAGCGCGTCTTCCACCAGCACACCAGCGCCTGTCAGTGCGTTGAGCAACGAAGATTTACCCGCGTTGGTGTAGCCGACAATTGCCACGCGCGGCAGGTGTCCAGCCTTACGACGTGCGCGTTTAATCTCACGCGCAGTCTTCATGCCAGCTAATTCCTTGCGGATTCGCGCCATATCTTGGCGTAGGCGCTGACGATCGGTTTCGATCTTAGTTTCACCCGGACCACGCAGACCCACGCCGCCGTTGGAGCCCGCGCGACCACCAGCCTGACGCGATAGGTTGCCGCCCCAGCCGCGCAGACGCGTGTACAGGTACTGCATTTGTGCCAGCGAGACCTGCGCCTTGCCCTCCTTGGACTTCGCGTGCTGAGCAAAGATATCCAGAATCAGCATGGTGCGGTCAATAACCTTGGCGTCAAGGCGATCCTCCAGCGCCACCAATTGACCGGGAGACAGTTCACCGTCGCAAATAACTGTATCTGCGCCGGTAGAGGCGACAATATCGCGAAGCTCGTTGAGCTTGCCAGATCCCACGTAAGTACCAGGGTCCGGCTTATCGCGGCGCTGCAGCACCATCTCTAAAACTTCCGAACCTGCAGTCTCTGCCAGTGCGGCGAGCTCCTCCATCGCCACTTCAGCTTCCTGAAGGGTCCCGGATGTCCAGACACCGAGCAGCACCACGCGTTCCAGTCGGAGCTGACGGTACTCGACCATCACTTCTTCAGACTCAGTATGTGCTACTGACCTGGTCAGCCGGCGCAGAGAGGAACGCGCCTCCAAATCCAAATCACCGACGGTAGGTTCCCTTTGCGTGCCGACGTTCGTTGCGAACGCATCCCCGGAGGCACTATCGGCGTTCTCGCCAGCGGCATTAGCGTCGATGAAAAAATCGTCCATCTCGTGCGAGGTGCGAGCTTGCTGCGACGTTTCGTCGCTGACCTCATCAAAGTTGTTGGAAAAATTCGTCATACTAGCTGCTATTGTCACATGACAAGCCAAATTCTCCGCATTGTGTGCGGAGAATACCGAGCCGAAGCTCAAGACTTAGGCTGCAGAAGGTGGCCTGCGTGTCAGAACCAGTGCGACCGGACCACTATTAGAACTACCGCCAGCACACGTACCGCTGTCGGACATTCCACAGTTGGAACAACCTCCGCCTGGGCACATGCCACCGAGGGATTCCCGTCGCAATTGGCCGGTGTGTTCCATGCGGTCAAGGATGAGGTCTACCGTTGCTCGCTGCAGGCCGGTGATTTCGCAAATTTTGCGTCGGGAGCTAATGCCCTGCGCGATTGCATCCTGAACGGCTTCTGAAGGCCGACGAGTAACCGTCGTATTCTTCCTGGCTCTAAAGAGTCCCACGGCGATAGCTCCTTTCCGTATCGCGATTCTTGTTGGATCTGATTTCTAGTTCGCAAGTGTGCCCTAGTAGCTTTGCCGAAGCTACTAGGAATCAACGAGGCTTTACAGGAACAGCTTTAACCCTTGGAAAACAATCACGGCCAGTGCCCATGCAACGACCAGCTGCGCTAGCAAACCGAAGCCCGTCCACTTCAAGCCGATCTCTCGACGTTGTGCCGCGAGCGTAGCCACGCACGGTGTGTAAGCCAGCAGGAAGATCATATAGGCCCAGACTGCTGCCAATCCGTGTCCATCGGATGCATTGTCAAAGTCACGTCGAATATTCTCCGCGAGCGGGCTGGAGGCCTGTTCGCTCGAATCGGAGTCGGTGACGTCCTCCACTGCATAGGTCTGTGCCCAGGTAGAAATGACGGCTTCCTTGGCCACAAAGCCCGTCACCAACGGACCTGTCAGAGACCATGTACCGAAACCTGCCGGGTTAAACACAGGAGCAATAGTTTCGCTGACTGCACCGTATGCGGAGTCCTGCGGTGCTAGATTTTCATCGGCAAAGGAGTGCCCGGAGACAACCGGAATAGACATCAGTAGCCATACGACGATGACGGTGCTGACGATGATTCCACTAGCGGTCTGCAGGAATCCCTTCAGACGCATCCACATCACAGATAGTGCCAGCCGTGCGGTCGGAAGCTGGTAGGTTGGCAGGTCAATGACCAGCGGTTCCGACGGCATGGTGCGCCACAGGGTCTTACGCAGTGCAAGGCCGGTCAGAACGATCAGCAGAATCGAGATCACGTACATAGCGAAGACGACTGTGCCCGCGTGTTCCGGAAAGAACACCGCACCCAACATGACATACACGGTCAGGCGCGCCGAGCAGGAGGTAAACGGAACCAGTAGAGCCGTCAAAATGCGGTGGCGCGGATTACTCAGCACACGTGTTGCCGAGATTGCTGGCACATTACAGCCAAAGCCGACGATGAGCGGAATAAATGCCTTACCCGGAAGACCAATTGCACGCATGACACGGTCCGCCACCACGGCTGCACGCGCCATATACCCTGAATCCTCGAGTACTGCGAGGCACAGGAACATGAGTGCCATTAGCGGAACGAAGGTCAGCACCATGCCGACACCACCGATGATGCCGTTTACAAGCAGCCCGGTGACAATCGGATGATCCCATCCCACCGCTTCTAATCCACGGGTAACCAAATCTGCGAAATTACCGGTAATAAGGGTTTCCAAACCGTCCTGCAACGGTGCTGCTACCGTCGTCGTGATTTGGAAGACTGCCCACATAACTGCCAGGAACACAATCGGTCCGAGCACCGGATGGAGGACCACGTTATCAATGCGGTCGGAGAAAGTCTGGCGATCTTCCACCCCGCCCGTAGATGCCGCAACCGCCGCATCAATCGCGGCAAAGCGTGCGTCGTCCAGGCGTTCAATCGATTCACCATCGGCCTGGCGAATCGGTGACGACACCGAACTACATCCGTCCAGAGCCGCTGCTACCGCGTCGGCCAACCGCGCCATTCCCGCTTTACGACGGGGATCCAGCGCCACCACCGGCATCCCCATAGCTGACTGCAATGCGTCCGGATTCACATCGATGCCCTTGGCCTTGGCAACATCTAGTTTGGTCAGAGCCAGAACGATGCGCTGGGGCTGTTCCGCCAATTCCGCGGCCATGTAGAGGCCACGGCCCAGTGCCGTGGCGTCGACAACGACAACGACGAGATCCGGGCGTTCTTCTTCTGGTTTCTCGATGAGCATCTCGCGAGTGAGCTCTTCGTCCGGACTCATGGCATCCAGCGAGTAGGCACCCGGGAAATCGATGACATCGTACTCAGCGGCATCGGTCTTCCACGCGCCACGGCTGACCTCCACGGTCGTACCAGGCCAATTGCCCATCTGCGCTTTCGCACCAGTCAAACTATTGAACAGTGTTGACTTACCGGAGTTCGGTGCGCCGACTACTGCGACAACAGGTGCACCATCCTTTGCTGGTGCTCCGCCGCTGCATGCGTGGCAGCTGGGCGTGGATGCGAATTTTCGCGTTGAGGAATCCGTAGGTGTTGTCATTGTTTACTTTCAGGAGGGAGGTGAGAAAAGAGATGTAGGGGACCTAACCCACGACGGACATCTTGTGCAGCGTGCTGGCATCGATGGCGTAGCGCGTTGCGCCAGCATGGACGATTCGCCCACCGCCGCTGGTACTCCGTCCCACAGTGACACTCATTCCAGGGCGAAGCCCCAGTTGCGAAAGCCTGCGGCACAGGCGCTCATCCACATGCGACGTTCCCAGAGTGACGGTTACCCCCACCGGGACGTCGGCAAGCGACTGAATGTCATCCGACTGTTTTCGAGACCGCAATCCGAGCATGAGAAACCTCGCTTATATAGATAAGAATTAAGCTAAGCAAATGGTGTTTACGGAGATGAGCTTACTCTTAGGCATGCCTAAATGGAATAAACCCGGCACACCTAAGGAAAGTTATTTATGCCACACTTAACCTTTACCTATTTAGTGTGGCAGAATTGTTAGCCCCATCCGAATAGTTGCCGCGGCGTGAAGGAATGGTTCTAGGTACCCCAGAGCACAATGCGCTCACGTGCGATTCGTTAGTTCGCAGATGAAGATATGGGAAGTATCATCGAAAAGTATGACTACTGACTTGCGAAGCATTGGCATGGACTACCCCAGCTGGCGAGACGCGATGGAAGCCGCGATTGCCAGTGACAATCTGTCGGTCATCGGCGAGGTCCGCGGTGGCCAGCTGGTCCGTTTCGAAGATTCCTCTGGTGCGCGTCTGCACATCCTGGGTGTTGAACCATTTTCTACCTACGCCGGCTTCGCGGGCAGCCCGACCGTCACTGCCCATGTATCCAGCGTGGACGATGTCTTGGCGCTCGTGGAAATCGTCGAGGATGATCCCTCCTCGGATAACTTTGACAAGGTCATCGAGGTCGCTACCTGCCTGCTGTCACAGGGGCCAATGATTGTTGATGCCGGAACTCAGACTTTTGAGCATGTCGCGCTATCAGCTCTAGCAACTGATTTCACCCTCGACGCATCCATCGAAGAGTACGAGAAGCGCACCGGGGCAACCCCGACAACATTGGACTTCGAAGGTGCTAAGGCAATTGTCGGAGATCAGGTCGGGAAGGCATCGCCTAGCGCAACCGTGAAACTGGCTGGTGTTATCAATAACTCCCGCAAGCATGTCAATGAGCTAACCGGCAAGAAGTTCTGGGTGCTCAACCTTGCTCTGCCGACTCCTATGGACGTACTTGTCCCCGGCGGCGACGAAGCTCCCCAGCCAGGCATGGTCGTTTCCGGTACTTTCTCACTGACCGGTGAGATCATTCCGCCTCAAGGTTGCGGAGGCGGCTGTGGCGATGGCGGCTGTGGTTGTGGCGACGGTGGCTGCGGCGGACACTAGTCCGCTGATTCCCCACCGCTTCCACTACCCCGCTAGTGCTCCTGCAGCAATAGCTACCAGTCACAGGGCTTCCAGCTCAATATCGCCGAGCGTGTGAATCACGCTCGGCCCGGTCAAGGTCGCCGAGAAGTCCCCATCCGCATTGCTGGCCTTGTGGACATCCACAGTCACCACACCGCCGGGCACCTTGACTGTCACAACCCCCTCAGTCCGGCCGGCATCGGCCAGCGCGGCAATAGCTGCCGCAACCGTACCGGTGCCACACGAGCGGGTCTCACCAACTCCACGTTCAATTACTCGCATGGACACCGAATCACAGGCATCCAGCGGGGTGACAATTTCCACATTGAGGCCGTTCGGGAACATGGCTTCGTCGGCACGCACTGGCTTCGCGACACTACCCGCCGCTTCCAATTCCAGCTCCGCCAGAGCGGCGGCATTTAGGCCAGGCATGACGCAGGCCAAATGCGGATTTCCCACGTCGACACCAATCCCGGCGAATTTCTGGGCATTGTTGCCCGAACCAATGAACGCAGTAGCGAGGCCGAGGACTTCCGGCTGGCCCATATCCACCCCAACGACCGCGTGCCTGCGGCTGTGCTCATCAATCGAAACAGCGCGCAGCCCTGCTCGAGTGCCCACCCGCAAAGCTCCGTCGACGACACTGTCCGGGCTGTGAATCGCGGCAATATAGTGTGCAAAGACGCGGACACCATTCCCGCACATCTCGGCAATAGAACCGTCACTATTGCGGTAGTCCATAAACCAATCGTCGGCTTTAACGCCCTCCGGCAATGCCGCCAAAACACCGGCATCGACGAGTTTCCCCGCTCGGGCAACCCGCAGGACGCCGTCAGCGCCAAGACCCCGCTGTCTATCGCACACTGCTGCGACCAGTGATTCGGTCAATTCGATGGACACCAAATCATCTGGAAAAATCAAGAAATCGTTTTGCGTACCGTGGCCTTTGGCAAATGAAACCATGCCCTTGATGCTAGCGGGAGGTCCGAATCTCTTACAGACCAAGTGCGGAAAACGCCTGTCCCGGCACGTCACCGGCAGCGTCTAGCCACATGATTCGATGATCACGGTTGAACCAGGAGCGCTGACGTCGCACATACCTGCGCGTACCAGTAATCGTGCGTTCACAAGCCGTATCCAGGTCGTAAACCCCATCGAAGTAGTCCAGCACCTGTGCATAGCCGATCGCGCGACTAGCGGTCACACCTTCGCGCAACCCTTGCGCAATCAAACTCTCAGTTTCTTCCACCAGGCCAGCGGCAAACATGCCCCGCGTACGCTGTTCTATCCGCGGATTTAGCCATTCCGCCTGCGTGCGCAACCCCAATATGCGAGTGTTCCACCGCGGTGGCTTATCAATCGACGGCTTCGACGCTGCAAAAGGTTTACCTGTCAGCTCGATGACCTCCAAAGCCCGGACAGTGCGCCGCGGGTCGTTGGTTTCAATAATTGCCGCCGCATCCGGATCAATCTCTGCCAACCGATCGTGCAACGCCGCCGGACCAATCTCGTCTTGCACTGCCTCCCACTTCGCACGTACCTCAGGGTCCGTAGGTGGGAACTGCCAGTCGTCCACCAACGCCTGTACGTACATCATCGACCCGCCGACAAGGATGGGGACTTTCCCCCGCGCGCGAATGGCCTCAACATCCGCGACCGCCTCACGCTGATATGTCGCTACACTCGCCGGCTGCGTCACGTTCAGCACATCGAGTTGGTGGTGCGGAATCCCCCGCCGCTGGTCCACCGACAGCTTCGCTGTTCCGATATCCATTCCTCGATAAAGCTGCATCGAATCAACATTGACGACCTCACCGCCAAGCTGCTCCGCAAGCACCAGCCCCAAATCCGACTTTCCCGACGCCGTCGGCCCTACCACCGCAATCGGCACCGGCAAGCTCTCACTCTCGAAAGCCGTCACTACCCAGTTCACACTCCTGCACAAAAACTAAAAACGCGAGCTCCTACTTCGCAACACACTGCCAGCTGGCCACGTGGTAACCGATGCCGTAAGGCGCCCCGTCATAGTAAGAACGCTTTACGACGGTCATTCCAGACCCCGTCCAGCTTTCAGCAGCTTTACTCAGCTGCTGCCATAACTCGGCCGCGTACGCGCCGGGAGCTGGAAACACAATATTTTCCACGTTAATGCTTGAGCAGTCCTGACCAGCAATCAGACTGCACAGCGCATCAACCTCCGCTGCACCTTCAATTACGCCGACCGGGGAATCGTCCGCAAGGCCGAATGCGCCGTCGACAAGCACAAGCAGGCGCGTGTGACCGGCAGCGATTGCCTCAGCGATAGAGTCGAAGCACGTTGCCTGAATGACGCGGCCAGTGGGTCCTTCAGAATTCCGTCGCGCGTAGTCTTCGATAAGCCAGCGTCCCAGCAGCTCAGGTAATTCGGTTCCGCCTGACACCGTGACATCAACCCCATACGGAGAAAAACTGCCGGGTGCGCTGGTCTGGTGCGGGGACTTCGCTTGCATCCTGCCAGTGATAATAGCGACCGCGCCGGGCTCCCCGGGTTCGTCATGTCTCCACAGCGTCGCGACCGTTTCACGGGCATGACGGCGCAATTCCGTGGCGGTGGGCGCAAAACCACCCAGCTCCTCGACGATGAGAAGCGCACGCGGAACGATAACAAGCCGAGGCAAACGCGAATTCACGTCCTCAACGCTACCGTGAGGGGCTAGTCGATGCCTTATTCCGGCGGTGTTACGCGCGCTGTGCCAAAATTTTTGGGATACTCGAGCACATACCGTAAGTGTTTGATGGCAGCCGTGTCGCGCGGCAGTTCTGCATGAAGATTGGAAGAGGTTTACCCACTATGACCGGTACCAGCAATTCCCCTAAGCCAGGTCCACGCCCGGGTCCACGTCCGGGACCTCGACCAGGCGCAATGCCGGCTCATCGTAAGGCCCCTGGAGCTACTCCAGCGCCTGCGGGGTCGGCCGCTGTGGCACATGCCGTCCACAATGATCCAAAGAAGTTTGGCCGCATTGATCAAGACGGCACTGTTTGGCTGGTCACCAGCGCCGGCGAGCGCAATATTGGTTCCTGGCAGGCCGGCACCGTAGAAGAGGGTTATGCCCACTACGGCAAGCGCTACGAGGATCTGGCCACCGAGGTCGAGCTACTGGAATCTCGTGTAGTCTCCCACCCGCAGGAGGCAAAGACCATTTCTCACAACGCAGTTGAACTGCGTGAGAGCCTTGCCACCGCCACGGTTCTCGGCGATATCGATGCGCTGGATAAGCGCCTTGCAGAGGTCATTGCCACCTCCCACGTCGCAGAGGAGAAAGTCGCTCACGACAAGGCAGAGCGCCGTAAGAACGCCATCGCACGTAAGGAAGAGCTCGCCGCAGAGGCCGAGGAGCTCGCAGAGAACTCCACCGAGTGGAAGGTCGCCGGCGACCGTATCCGCGAGATTCTCACGGAGTGGAAGCAGATTCGCGGCATCGACCGCAAAACTGATGATCAACTCTGGCGCCGTTACTCTCGCGCGCGTGATTCTTTCAACCGCCGCCGCGGTGCCCATTTTGCGGAACTGGACCGCAACCGTGCGGCTGCTCGCCGCGTTAAGGAGGACATCATTGAGCGAGCTGAGGCCCTGAAGACCTCCACTGATTGGGGTGGCACCGCTGCTGCCTTCCGTGACCTGATGGCTGAGTGGAAGGCCGCTGGTCGAGCCCCACGCGAGGTCGATGACAAGCTGTGGGCGCAGTTCAAGGCCGCCCAGGATGAGTTCTTTGGTGCTCGCAACGCGGTCAACGAAGCTCGAGACAAGGAGTTCGAGGAAAACGCTGCGGCCAAGGACGCACTGCTGGCTGAATACGAAGACCGCATTGATCCGTCCAAGGGCCTCGATCACGCTCGCAACGAACTGCGTCAGTTGCAGGAGAAATGGGAGGCCATCGGCTTTGTGCCGCGTGGTCGTGTGCGTGAGTATGAAAACCGCATTGGCGCACTGGAAAAGCGCGTCTCCGATGCTGCCGATTCGCAGTGGCGCCGTACCGACCCCGAAGCACAGGCTCGCGTCCAGCAGTTCGCCAACCGCGCAGCGGAGTTTGAGCAGAAGGCCGCCGAACTCGAGGCGAAGGGCAAGGCTTCTCAGGCCGCCAAGGCTCGGGAGCAGGCCGAACAGTGGCGACAGTGGGCAGAGCAGGCCGCGGAGACTCTCAAGGAGCTCTAACAGAAGCTAGTTGTGTGTCGGGGAAGCAGGTTCTCGCTCTCCGGCGTCCGCAACAGAATCCTGGCTCAGCTACGCGCTGGCAACGCGTCGATGGTTAAAAGTAAGGGGCTCTCTTCCGGAATGGAAGAGAGCCCCATACTTACTGCGCTAGTTAAAAAGTCTCACTACTCGTCGCTGACCTGTTCGTCCTTTTCGCCGGTCTGCTGAGAGACATTATCCGCGCTACTGCCCTGCTGGACACGATTGCGTCGGCGAGCGCGTTCACGGCGGTCGTCGACGACCTCAACATCCGTAGTCGTATTCGGGGTCAGGCCCGCCCGCAGGTAAACCTGCTGCGCGCGCAGTACCGGATCGGTGTCAGCGTGCTTGCGACGTTTCGTCGCGATTGCGAGCTGCTCCTTACTACGTCGGAAAGCGATGAAAGTCACGGAGATGGCCAGTAGAAAACTGCAGAAAATACCGAGCATCAGGCCGAAGGAAATACCCTCGCCGGCCAGTTCCTGTGGACGAGACTGACGCATCCAACCAGCGAAGACTGAGTAGACCATCTGAATACAGGCAAAAAACCAGGTGACGAATGCGAGAATCGTCGTCCGCGTAATCAGCGTGGCAATAGCTAGCAAGACACCTACCACCACGAGAATGGAGTAAATTCGCTCCGGTCGAGTCGTGAAGTACTGATGCGCAACATCCGTATCCAGCAACACATCAAAGCCCAAAACAACGCCCGAGTGCGGAAGGAAGAAACTCGTAATGAGGCCGATGACGGCAACCATCATCGGAATCACTGCACGGCCGAGATCCAGCTCGCCAGCGACCTTGCGCTCCTGAACCCGCAACGCCTGCGCGGATTCCACCGACTGCTCGCTAGTGGATTCCATATCACTTTCCGGCGAAGCCTTGTCACTACTCACAGCCGCATCCCTCACTTACACTCGTTTTCTCCGGGCGCCCAATCTTTGGCAAGCCCAGACCAACTCCAATCGGAGCGGTCGTCGGAGTCTGACCGACCTCTACATTATCCCCCGCCTTAGTGCGGCGGTGTGTGAGCACTCCGGAGTCGGCAATGAGGAAGTGCGGTGCGAAGTCGGTCACGCGTACTGTCACGTAATCACCTGGGCGAATCTTGCGGTCGACGACGCCTGGTTCGCTTTCCGACGGGCTGAAGTGCACCAGGCGGCCATCCCGACTCCGACCTGACATGCGATGAGTCTCCGCATTCTTACGGCCATCGGACTGGCTGACCAGCAGCTCGACTTCCCGGCCGACTAGCTTAGCGTTTTCTTCCTCGGAAATACGCTCCTGAAGCGCTAGCAGCCGACCATAGCGTTCCTTCACAACCTGTGGTGGAACCTGATCCGCCATGGTTGCCGCCGGAGTTCCCGGGCGGGGCGAGTATTGGAAGGTGAACGCCGAGCTAAAACGAGCCTTTTCCACCACGTCGAGAGTTTGCTGGAAGTCCTCTTCAGTCTCGCCTGGGAAACCGACAATGATGTCAGTGGTAATGGCCGCGTCCGGCATTTTTTCCCTAACCTTCTCCAGAATTCCCAGGAATTTCTTGGTGCGGTAGGAACGGCGCATGTCTTTCAGCACTCGGTCGGAACCGGACTGTAGTGGCATGTGTAGCTGATGAACCACATTCGGTGTCTCCGCCATAGCGTCGATGACATCATCGGTGAACTCAGCTGGGTGCGGAGACGTAAAGCGCACGCGCTCCAACCCCTCAATCTGGCCGCAGGCGCGCAACAACTTGGAAAAAGCCGAGCGGTCGCGTTCCATGTCAGGGTCGGCGAAGTTAACACCATAGGCGTTGACATTCTGTCCGAGGAGGGTGACGTCAGTAACGCCCTGCTCCACGAGTGCCTGTACCTCAGCGAGAATCTCGCCCGGACGACGATCGCGTTCCTTACCACGCAAACTGGGGACGATGCAGAAGGTGCACGTGTTATTGCAGCCTACGGAAATACTCACCCAACCTGCATAAGTGGATTCACGCTTGGCCGGCAGCACCGAGGGAAATTCTTCCAGCGCGTCCTTAATCTCGACTTCAGCCCGGTCATTATGAGCGGCGCGTTCCAACAAAGCTGGCAACGAACCCAAGTTATGCGTGCCGAAGACTACGTCCACCCATGGGGCCTTCTTTACGACGACGTCCTTATCCTTCTGGGCCAAGCAGCCACCGACGGCAATCTGCATGCCTGGGTGAGCATCCTTGACCGGTTTGAGCTGTCCCAATGTGCCATAGAGGCGATTGTCCGCATTCTCTCGAACGGCACAGGTGTTGAAAACGACCAGATCAGGATTATCGCCTTCTGCAGCCGCTACATAACCGTTTTCTTCCAGCAAGCCAGACAGTCGTTCCGAGTCATGGACGTTCATCTGACAACCGAACGTACGTACCTCATATGTGCGAGGCGAAGACTGCTGCTGAGAGTTCAAAGAAGGGGTAGTCACGGCAGTTTAGGTTAGCTGTTTATGGCCCATTTCCCCAATCAGCGACCCCTTTAAACCTGACGGGTCCGCAGCCGGCGTGCTAATCCGGCGTGCGGTGGCACCGGCGCTAATCTGTGTCCTCTTCGAGTTCCCGGTATCGCTCTTCTAACTGATCCCGAGCAATGCTCATGGACAATTCAGAGGGGAAACCGCGCCGCGCCAGCACACCGACGACTTTGCGTAAATCCTTTTGCTTGGTGTTGAAGTCAGGTGCCACTGTTTTAATAGTGGCCGCTTTCTTCGCCGCTAGCTTCCGGGCGACTTCTTCTTCCGCGTTGTGCGTAATCTGCTCCAACGCATCTGCACGAAGCGAAGCATCAATGCCCTTTTCCTGCAGCTCCCGGTTCAAAACCATCTTCGACTTGCCGCGACTGGCAAAGCGCTGCCGCACCCATTCGGATGCGAAAAGCTCGTCATTAACCAATCCACTTCGGGTCAGGTCATCAACGACTTCTTCAATCATCGAGGTTGGAAACTCCTCGACTGCCTCGAGCCTTTCTACGAGTTCCTTGCGGGAACGCATTCGCTGATCGAGCAAGCGCAGTGCCTTAGCACGAATCGGGGCCTTGGATTCCTCACGACCCGCATCGTAGAGCGAACCACCGTCAGCTTCCGCAATCTGCTGAGCAAGCTTTTCGATAGTCTCCCGCACATCGCGGCCGTTACGATCCTCCACGGTCCTCTCTTTTCGTGTGTCGCGGCACTACGCCGTGAGCTAGCTAGTCTTCCAAATCATCGAAGTCGATGTCCGGCACGACATCGACAGGGGCATCGATATCGGTCTCATCCTCGACCTCCGCGAATTCCCCGACACCGAGCTTCTTCTTAATCTTGACTTCGATTTCCTGGGCAATTTCTGGATTCTCGCGCAGGTGCATACGAGCCTTTTCCTTGCCCTGACCCAACTGATCGCCCTCGTAGGTAAACCACGAACCGGACTTCTTGACAATGCCGTTATCAACGCCCATGTCAATCAACGAGCCCTCACGCGAAATGCCCTCGCCGTAGATGATGTCAAACTCTGCCTGCTTGAACGGCGGCGACACCTTGTTCTTGACTACCTTCAAGCGCGTGCGGTTACCCACCGCATCCTGGCCGTCCTTCAACGTCTGAATTCGGCGTACGTCACAGCGAACGGAAGCGTAGAACTTCAGTGCTTTACCACCCGTGGTGGTCTCAGGAGAGCCGAACATGACGCCAATCTTTTCACGCAGCTGGTTAATGAAGATGGCAGTGGTGCCGGTGTGGGACAGCGCACCAGTCATCTTGCGCAGCGCCTGACTCATCAACCGCGCCTGCAGGCCAACGTGGGAATCGCCCATTTCACCGTCGATTTCAGCCTTCGGAGTCAACGCGGCCACCGAGTCAACCACGATGATGTCAATAGCACCGGAACGCACCAACATATCTGTAATCTCAAGTGCCTGCTCACCGGTATCTGGTTGGGATACCAGAAGGTTGTCCGTATCTACTCCAAGCTTGCGCGCATAAACCGGATCCAGCGCATGCTCCGCATCAATAAATGCGGCAATACCGCCCTGCCGCTGCGCCTCTGCAATAGCATGCAGTGCGACTGTGGTCTTACCTGAGGATTCTGGACCATAGATTTCTACGATACGACCACGCGGGAACCCGCCCAGGCCCAAGGCCACGTCGATAGCGATATTGCCGGAGGGAATAACCTGAATTGGAGGACGATTGTCGTCCCCCAGGCGCATAACTGCACCCTTACCAAAGTCCTTCTCAATGTTCGCCAGAGCTACATCGAGCGCCTTCAGGCGATCATTGCCCTGGTTCGAAGCCGTAGCCTTCTTACGAGCCATAGTTCGTTGTTCTTCCTCATTGTCATTGTCGCGGTCATTGTCGCGTACGGTATCGGGTTCTGGAGCCGTACTCAGAGAATGTGTCTCCCGATTTTCATCCAAAACAGAAACTTCGCTCACACTTAATTAGGCGCGAAACTAGCCGTTCCGGTTCCAAATTGGTCCGCGACACCTCTACTGCCGGTTACACCCGGAAGTTATACCGAATCAGACGGATTGACTTCATCAGCACTTTCGATAATATGCGAAACCCTGTTCGAATGGCAACGACACGCAAGAGCCGTCGGCAAGCATTCACCGTCGTCTACGCCGGAACCTATTCGTCAGGACCGTACCAGCGGTCTTCAGGAATATCGTGTTCCCTACACAGCGCCCACCAGATATCCCGAGGTTCGACCCCGTCCTCGAGCAGTTCCGCGGGAGTTTTTCCATATTCCATCAGTACGTGGGAATGCAACAGCCACGGGCCGTGCTGAGGCCCAAATTCGTGGTTGACGAAGTTGTGAAAATCGGCCAATCGCATGAGACCAACGTACAAGATACCTGTCACTGATACCTACCTGGGCGCCTTTTTGCATAGACGAATCCCCGGTCCCCTGCCTGAACAGTGCTCAACTCAGGGGTTTAAGATGAGAGCTGTGAATAATTCCAAGGTGTATGACCTCACTATTATCGCTGCTTTCGCAGCACTAATCATCGTGCTCGGCGGCATTGCCATTCCCGTTGGCGGCCTCGGCGTGCCAATCGTGCTACAGAACATGGGCATCGCACTGGCCGGGATGATTCTCGGATTCAAACGTGGCGGCCTCGCCACTACCCTGTTCCTGGCTGTTGGTCTCGTGGGTGTCCCAAACATGGCGGGCTGGAAACCACTTCTCGCCGCACTCCCCGGCCCTACCGTGGGTTACATTGTCGGCTATTTAATTGCCGGTTTCGCAATCGGCGCGATTGCCCAGCAAGCACCACGGGCGAAGGTTTCACGAATCAGCGTCTTCATCGGCGCAGGCCTCGTCGGAGTTCTACTACAGTACTTCTTCGGATCTGTCGGATTGACTTGGCGTATGGGACTTAGCTTCACCGACGCACTGATTACCAACGTCCCGTTTATCCCAGGCGACGTGGCAAAGGTTGTCGTAGCCGCGCTTATTGCTACTGCCGTACTGCAGGCTTTCCCTGATTTGCTTCCCGACGCTGCCAACCGTAAGCAAAGTCGTTTGGTTAAGGAAGCAGCCACCTCGGGCAATTAACCCCACAGAATTAGAAAGGGTCTCGAGTCGCACTATGCCCACCATCGCTTTTGACCGCGCGTCCGCAACCTATTCGGGACGCCAGATACTGAAGCCGACCACGCTAACTCTCACAGAGAACCGCATTGGCATTATCGGCGAAAACGGTGGCGGTAAGTCCACGCTGGTGCGACTCATTAACGGCCTGGGCCCGGTCACTGGTGGCACGGTCACGTATGAGGGCATGAATGTCGCAAAGCAGGCAAAGGCAATTCGCAAGAATGTCGGCTTCATCTTTTCTGATGCGGATAACCAAATTGTGATGCCGACAGTCGCAGAGGACATTGCCTTTTCACTACGCAAGCGAAAACTGCCAAAGGATGAGCGCAACCAGCTGGTGCAGGAAGCTCTTGAGCGATTTGGGCTCGCCAATCATGCTGACGCCTCGCCACACTTGCTCTCGGGTGGACAAAAACAGCTACTGGCGCTGGCGGCAGTGTTAATTCTTAATCCCACGACCATTATTGCCGATGAGCCCACTACGCTCCTCGACTTGCGCAATCGTCTCCACATTCGGAGTATTTTCGCCCAGCTTGAGCAGCAAATTATCGTGGTCACTCATGATCTGGATTTTCTTATGGACTTCGACCGGGTTATCCGCGTAAGCGCAGGAGAAATCGTCGACGACGGTGCGCCGAAGGAAGTTATTGACCGATACGTCAGCGATATGACTCGTGCGGAAGAAGGCCGCTCATGATTCATCCAGCCGATGTCCCGTTAGGGCTTTACCTAAACCATAAGTCGCCTGTGCACAGGCTCCCGACGGCCCCCAAACTCATCATTGTCATCGCATTTTTATTGCTCACCGGGATTCTCGTGGATACCTGGCTAGGCGGGGCGATTGCCCTGGCAATTGTCACCCTCGCTTATGCGGTGGCCAAGGTGCCACCAATGGTTGCTTTCCGACAGCTCCGTGGAGCCGTAGTCATTTTGGCGCTGCTTTCGCTTCTCCTGTGGTGGCGCGCCGGGGGTGAGCAAGCGCTGACGACCTTCCTCGCGCTTCTCGCCGCAATCGCAGCGGCAATATTGCTAACGCTGACGACCCGCGTCAGCGACATCATGGATACTTTGACCACTGCGATGCAGCCGTTCGCCCGTTTCGGCCTACCAGTCGACACCATCGCGCTCGCACTATCGCTGACGCTGCGTATGATTCCGCTTCAGGTTATGGCCGCTGCCGAGGTACTGGAGGCTCGAAAAGCACGAGGGGCTGCCGGCTCAATCATTGCCTTCGGCGTACCTGTGGTCATCCGAACCATTAATCGCTCGAAGGCAATGGGTGATTCGCTAATCGCACGTGGTGAAGGTGAGTAGGAGAATTAATTGCCCTCACGCAGCTGGCGCATGCGCTCAGCAACAGCAGGGTCAACGTTGGAGGCAGCGCTTCCCTCGATGGACTTCTGAGCCTCGCCACCAGAGAGCTCGTTGCCACCGTTCATTTCTGCGCGGATTTGCTCCAGGCGAGAGTGCCCAGCAAGCTGAACGCCTGCGGCCTCTACCTCAGCCATACGCCCCTGAACCGAGTTCTGAGCTAGCTCGGCCTGACCAAGAGCGTTAGCGTAACGACGCTCAATCTTGTCACGAACCTGATCCAGATTAGGTGTAGCCCCCGAAGAAATCTGATTCATCGACTGCAGGGACTCAGAGACTTTCTCCTGCATCTTTGCTTGCTCCAGCTGGCTGAGGAGCTTTGCGCGCTCCGCGACCTTCTGCTGCAGCTGCATGGAATTACGCTCGACGGCCTTCTTAGCCTGAGCCGCCTGCTGCAGCGACTGATCGTGCAGAGCCTTCAAATCTTCTACCGACTGCTCAGCAGTAACCAACTGAGCTGCGAAAGCCTCAGCTGCGTTCTCATACTCCGTAGCCTTGGCAGTATCCCCCTCAGCACGAGCCTTGTCAGCGAGCTGCAATGCCTGACGAGTGTTCCCCTGCAGCTTCTCAATCTCAGCGAGCTGACGGTTAAGGCGCATTTCCAGCTGGCGCTGATTACCAATCACCGCCGCTGCCTGCTGCGATAGTTCCTGGTGCTGCCGCTGGGCATCCTCGATAGCCTGCTGAATCTGCACCTTCGGATCAGCGTTTTCCTCAATCTTGGAATCAAAAGCGGCCATCAAGTAATTCCACAGCTTTACAAATGGATTAGCCATAGCGTCCCATACACCTTTCTTATTGCAACTACCTCAAAGCAGGTCTGTGCTTATCGCGCACCCAATCTTAACTAAAGCCGAGCGTCTTCGGGTGCTAAGTACCGGAGCAATGGAATGAAATTCCATCGCCGCAACCAATTTCTACATCGCTGCCAATTCTGGGCTCGCCGAATGCAGGGCCATCGCTGTGGCTGCTTCCATCATCAAATCCGACACCGTCACACCAAGCGCCGCGCATACCGACGCCAGCAGCTCAGATGAGACTTCTTTCCGTCCACGCTCAAGCTCAGACAAATAACCAGGGCTAATAGCCGCATTTTCAGAAAGCTCACGCAGCGTCTGTCCACTGCGCGAACGGATATCACGCAGCGTCTCCCCCAGTGCCTCTCGCAGGAGTGGCTCACGGGATTCTCCCCGTTCCGCCAAATCCTGTGCCGTTAACTTTGCAACCGATCCAGGCTGCTCCCCTACAGCCACCCGCGCCGACGGTGCTGTGGCATCCATGGAAACTTCGAAAGCGGCAGCGCTATCTACCTCTGGGTAGCGAATGGTCATAAGTGCAGTATTGTTGGTCATCACTTTCTCTAACGCTTTAGAAGGCCGACCTGTTCCCAATTTTCAAAAATTCTACTCACCGTCGAGATTCTGCAACAACAGTTCTAACGCCAATACCACTGCTTGACGACGAATCTCCGCGCGCGACCCCTCTTTATTCACCGGCAACCTAACAGCAGTTACCCCATCAAGGTACGAAACTCCCGGCGGTTTCAGACCACACCAGACTTCACCTACTGGGTGCCCATCCTGCATCGCTGGACCAGCAACGCCAGTTAGCGAAATCCCCCAGTCCGCCACTGCTTTATTTGCCACTCCAAGTGCCATATACCGGGCCGTCAACTCGGACACGGGGCCATATGCGGCCAAAGCATCCTTTGGCACGTCGGCAAGCAACGCCTTCGTGTCAGTGGCGTAAGTGACCACGCCACCGCGGAGAACGGCGGAGGCTCCCGGTACGGAGGCAACTGTAGCGCAGAGAAGACCTGCGGTAAGTGATTCTGCGGCTGCAAAAGTCTCGCCACGAGCCGTAAGCGTTTGGACGAGTTGAAGCGAAACGCCATCGACACCGTCAGCGTTTTCGTCGCTCTGGGCGAGGCGTTCGACTGTGTTCACAGCTTTACCCTCCACTTAATTTCTCTACGAGACCTTTCGCGCATCCACAATGTACTGGATACCAGTACCGACGGTGACGACAATGGCGGCAACCATCACAATCCAGGACGGCCAGAACAACCAGTCCACTGGCATCAGGAAGAGCCCCACTGCTACAGACTGCAGGACCGTCTTTATCTTGCCGCCCCGAGAAGCCGGAACAACACGCCCCTGACGCAGGGCGAACATACGCCAGATGGTGATGCCACCTTCGCGAATCACGATGATGACAGTCACCCACCACGGCAGAATGTCGATGATGTTCATACCAATCAGCGCAGCCAGCATTAGAGCCTTATCGGCAATCGGATCGGCAATCTTGCCAAAGTCGGTAATGAGGTTACGGCTACGTGCGAGGTGCCCGTCCAACTTGTCAGTCGCCATCAGAAGCGCGAATACGACAAACGACCACCAGCGCCAATTGGTGGCTTCGCCGCCCTCCTGAAGAAGTACCCACAGGAACACCGGTACTCCGAGGATGCGAAGCACGGTCAGGAAATTGGGCAAGTTCCAGTTGGAAACACGGCTTGTATCAGCACTTGGAGCAGTCACAGTTGTTACCTTATCTCACAATCGTGTTCGATTAACGCCCAGGCTCGTTCTTACCGGTGTGTGAACCGTTAGTTTCGCTTCCGGCCGACGTTGACCCCTCACTGACAGAAGTAGAGGAGGCGTGAGAGCCGAGGCCATCGCGGCTTCCATCATCATCGTGGTGAACACGCGGAAGGGCAATCGCACCCATGTTTTCATCACGCTTGCTCTTGAGCCACGATGCCAGGACAGTCACCACCAGAACGATGACGATGACCGCCAGCGACGCCCAGGTCGATACTTCAGGCACCGACACGTTCTCACCGCTGTTGATAAACGGCAGGTTGTTTTCATGCAGTGCGTGCAACAGCAACTTCACACCAATAAAGGCCAGGATGACACCCAGGCCATAAGCCAGGTACACCAAGCGATCCAGCAGACCGTCGAGCAGGAAGTACATCTGTCGCAACCCCATGAGAGCAAGGGCATTTGCAGTAAAGACGATATATGCCTCATCCGTCAGGCCGTAGATAGCCGGGATAGAGTCAAACGCAAACATCACATCGATAAAACCGATGGACACCAGCGCGATGGCAAGTGGAGTCAAGTAACGCTTGCCGTTTTCCTTAACGGTCAGCTTGTCCTTGTTGTAATGGTCCGAAATTGGGACGATTCGACGCAGCCATTGAATCAGCTTCATATCCGACGGATCGGGTTCCGGCTTATCGACGGCTTCGTCGTACACCGTCTTGATAGCCGTGTAAATCAGGAAGATTGCAAACAGGTAGAAAACGTCAGACCACTTGGCAATAACTGCCGCACCAGCCCAAATGAACAGGCCTCTGAATACCAGCGCCATCGCAATACCGAACAGCAAAACCTTTTGTTGGTACTGGCGCGGAATCTTGAATGCGCCGATGATGAGTGCAAAGACAAATAGATTGTCTACGCTGAGCGCCTTTTCGGTGATATAGCCCGATAGAAACTCAATGCCTCGGTGGTGATCCCATAACAACCACACCATTCCGCCGAAAATTAATGCCAAGACTACGTAGAAAGCGGTCCAGATGCCGGCTTCCTTCATAGTTGGGTTATGCGGCGTGCGAACGTGTGCATAGAAGTCAAAGGCGATAAAACCCATGACGACCACAATGGTGATAATCCATACCAATGCGGGGACATGCATATTAAAAAAAGACCTCCGGTCGTGCGAACATGAACCGGAGGTCTCTCCTGCTTCTGCCATAGTGGCAAAAGTGACGGCACCGGGATTCGATGTGCGCAAGACGAGTCTGTGCGTCCAATCCGTGCTGACGATAACCGTCACGGGCTAGCGGAAAACATCCACTTTTACCGGGGATACTCCCCTCCACGTGTGCCGACTATACACGCAATCAGAAACGGCGGTAAGGCTGGGTCGTCCTACGCCATAGACTGATTCGGATCAGCGTCGACTACGTTTACTTCTTCCTTAGGAGCATCCTCCGGGTTTGCGCCCTTGATCATCCACTTAATGGTTTCGAGCTCCTCTGGTTTGACCAGCACCTCACGTGCCTTAGATCCCTCTGACGGTCCAACCACTCCGCGAGTTTCCATCAGATCCATCAGTCGACCGGCCTTGGCGAAACCGACTCGCATCTTGCGCTGCAACATCGAGGTCGATCCGTGCTGTGCGGTGACCACCAGCTCGACTGCCTGAAGCAAATCTTCCAGGTCATCTCCGATATCGGGGTCAATGTTGCGCTCAGCCTCAGCACTCTTATCCTCCGTGACACCCTCGGTGTAATCCGGCTCGGCCTGCGCCTTAGCTGCATCGACTACTGCCTGAATCTCTTCGTCTGTGACGAAGGCCCCCTGAAGACGTCGCGGCTTGCCTGCACCCTGTGGGATGAACAGGCCATCGCCCATACCAATGAGCTTTTCAGCACCGCCCTGGTCAAGAATGACGCGGGAGTCCGTGAGCGACGAGGTAGCGAATGCCAGTCTCGATGGCACGTTCGTCTTAATCAAGCCGGTGACCACATCCACAGACGGACGCTGCGTAGCCAGCACCAAGTGGATACCGGCAGCACGGGCCTTTTGCGTGATGCGCACAATCGCATCTTCGATATCGCGGGGTGCGGTCATCATCAGGTCTGCCAACTCGTCAACGACACAGACAATGTACGGGTACGGACGGTACTCGCGCTCCGAGCCAAGTGGGGTCGTAATCTCACCGGACTTGACCTTACGGTTGAAGTCCTTGATGTGACGGACGCGGGCGGCCTTCATGTCCATGTAGCGCTGTTCCATCTCTTCAACCAGCCACTGCAGAGCCGCCGCGGCCTTCTTCGGCTGAGTGATGATTGGCGTAATCAGGTGAGGAATCCCCTCATATGGAGTCAGCTCGACCATCTTCGGGTCCACCAGAATCAGGCGGACATCCTCCGGGGTCGCACGAGTCAGCAGCGAAACCAACATCGAATTTACGAACGCGGACTTACCCGAACCGGTCGAACCGGCAACGAGAAGGTGCGGCATTTTCTGGATGGAGTGCGAGATAAACTCGCCCTCAATATCCTTACCGAGACCGATCAGCATCGGGTCATCGTTCGCAACGGTCTTGGGCGCGTTGAGTACGTCGGCAAGCCGAACCATCTCACGGTCGTTGTTCGGCACCTCGATACCAACGGCCGACTTTCCCGGAATCGGAGTCAGTAAGCGGACATTGTCGGTCGCTACCGCGTAGGCAATGTTGGACTGCAGGTTCGTGATCTTCGAGACCTTCACGCCCGGGCCAAGCTCGACCTCGTAGCGAGTCACCGTCGGACCGCGAGAGAAACCAGTCACCGCAGCATCGACCTTGAATTCTGCGAATACTTCAGTAATCGCCTCAATCATGCGGTCGTTCGTCGCCGTACGTGTCTTGGGACGCTCACCTGGAATCAACAAATTAGTCGATGGCAGGTGGTAGTCAGATTCCGGCGTGCGTGCCGACGAACCGGAAGTACCCTCGGCATCCTTTTCCAATTCAGACTTCGGAGTTGTGGCCGGAATCTTAGAGGCATCGATACCAGAACGAGCGGCAATGGCATCCATTGTGCGGCGGGTAGCCTCAGACACTGCATCCCGCGAATCATCGACAGACGACTCGCCCTGCGGCGCGCTCGCCGGCTCTACGGCCTCAGGTTGAACAGCGGGCTGTTTCGGAGCTCGGGAATCGGAAACACAATTCCGTTCGCTGTTATTAGCTGCAGCAGCCTCCTGCGTCGGGTACTCGGAGTACTCGTCATAATCCTCGTCGACAGCGTGGTAGTTCGTGCCCCCGACAGCTGGAATAGTCGATTCTGTCTCAGCGGTGTCGCGATGTACTGCATCCGACTGAGCTTCCTCCACGTACTCAGCTGCCGGAAACGCCGGCTCCACTGGGGAAACTCGATTGGAGTGCGGTGCCCCATTCCGGACATCGAACACTGTGGTCTTTGCCGAATCGTAGTCGACATCCTCAACCTGACGGGCACGTCGCGGAGCCTGTCGGTTCCTCTGCGGCTCTTCGTCCAAAAGATCGTAGAGGTTACCGTCAGTATCCGGTTCGTCGTAAGGCACGGGTTCGGGTGCGGATATACGGCTATCCGCGCCACGGCGGGACGCTCGGTAAGCAGGGCGACCGGTCGAACGAGACGAGGAATGTTGCGTGCGGCTGCTGTGGCTTGGGCGACGCTCAATTAGCTGCGTCGGCTGGTCAAAGTCCTCATCGGCATATGCGGTATCGGAATCCCAGCTCGCACGACGTTCCAGCATGTCATCGACATTGCCGTAGGGATCGTCCGATTCCGGCTCGTCGCCGGCACGACGCGAAGACCACTCGGAAAAGTTGAAGTATTCCTTAGTGGCATCGATAAGCTGGCGCACCGTCGCGCCAGAGAGCACCAGAGCGCCGTAAAAAACGATACCCAGCAACAAAACCACGGCGACCCACGAGGTAAACCCGGCTGCTAGCGGCGAACCGATATAACCACCAATTGCGCCACCAGCTGCACGTCGCCCCTGCCAGTCCGCAGGACGACCCGAGCCGATATGCACAATTGCGAGCAGCCCCACCACGATCAGCGAAGCTCCAGTGATGGTAGGTGTCAGACGTTCACGGCGCGGCATAGCATCCAGCATCATTAATACGGAAACAACACCGAGCAGCACCGGAAGTACAAAAGCGCCGATACCAATGAGCGTGCGCACTGCCGTTTCAATGAACTCCCCCACTGGCCCTGCCAGGTGGAACCATGTCGAGCCAGCGAGCACAATCGCCAACGCCAGCACGAGTAGTGCGAGGCCATCCTTCGATCCCGGTTCGCCACCCTCATCGAAGTCTGCGTCGAACTCGTCAGCTGGCACGGAGGCCGGTGCCGGCGGTTCAATTACATCGTCATAGCCGCTAGCTGCTTTACGACGCTTCCTACGGGGCTTCGTCGAAAAATCGGCGTCTCTTTCGCGCCGCGACATATTCTCCTCTTCGTTTCGCTTATTTTTGCGACCGCTGACCCGCCGGGCAAGACCGGCCACGCCGCGGGCAGTTTCAGTCCAGGCGCTGGCCAAGCTATTGGCCACGAACGACATGGCGCTAGGAGTGCGCTCGAATTCCTCCGTGGCGCTGTGCACGGGGTATCGCCGCGTGGCATCTGTCTCCGCAGAGCGGGAAGATCCACGACGATTGTCAGTTCTGGTTCGGCTGGTCGCAGACATGACCATTACCTTACAGCTAACACCGGATCGTTTTCACATTAGTCACACGCGTGTCATTGTTTAACAGGCGTGCTGTCGCGACCGTCCAGAACTGAGAACGTGATTTTAAAGACTGTTGCGCTTGATGCCCGATTCGTCACCGTCGATGGTGACGCGTACCTCGTCACGGCCATAGAGCCACAGCACCAGTTCCCCGACGCTTCCGCGGACAGTCACAACTGGAGCACCTTTAGCACTGTTGTCGATTAGGGTCACCGCAACTCCGTCGTCACGCATTAGCACCACGGTCGAGGTCGAACCGCGCAACATCATACGGCCGGCAGTAGTGACCAGACGCCACAGGTCCGACACTCCGGAGGGCGGCAGCTGACGAACGGTCCAGCCTTCCTGGGCACGACGGACATCCTCGTGATGGACGAAGTTCTCCGCAGCGTTGACGTAGCGGTCTGCCCAGTTCATTGGATTCCATCGCGGAGCACCACTACCCCACTTCCCCACCACTTCGACGTAGGGCATTCGATTGACCTCAGCGGTAACAGCATCGAGGCGGTCCGAAAGCGCCTTGACGAACATCCCGCCCGCGGCATCCAGACGGTTTTCACGAATGTACAGGTGGTTGGCAAGATCCCGGGTCGTCCACCCCTCGCACAAGGTCGGGGCGTCGGGGCCGACGCTGAGCAGTAGATTAGCTAGGTCTTCACGTTCCCGTTCAGCAAAAGTCATAGCTCCAGCCTAGACCAGGCACGGAGAAGCCCGCATCCACACGGTTGTAGGTGGATGCGGGCTCTTACGCTAAAAGACGCTCTAGAAATTTAGATACTTTCGCGCGACTCCTGGATTTCCTCATCGGTAACCTCTTCGGCTGCCTCAGAGGACATCGGCACGATTGTCGGAACAACCATCGGGCTGCGACGCCACTTCTGGTTAATGACACGCTCGGTGCGGCGACGAACTTCCTGAGCCATACGGTACGGGTTGTTCTCGCCACTGCCAGCCAGGTCAAAGAGAGTATCGTCAACGACCTGCTCGACGGTTTCGAGCACTTCCTTGGCGTCGTCCGAGTAACCGCGAGCCTGAGCCCGTGGCTTCTCCAACGGGCGGCCAGTGCGGTTATCAATGACGGCTGTGACGGTGATAACACCACCTTCACGCATTTCAGCACGGTCTGCCAGCACGTCAGCGTCGACGTCACCCATGGTGACGCCATCGACGTAGAGGTTACCGACCGGAACCTGGCCAACTACACGAGCGCGGCCATCAACGAGGTCGACTACCACACCGTTCTGAGCCAGGACAACGTTCTCTGGCTTCACGCCAGTGGACACAGCCAGCTCCTTGTTGGCACGGAGGTGGCGCCACTCACCGTGAATCGGCATGACGTTCGACGGACGAGCTGCGTTGTAGAGGAACAGCAGCTCGCCGGCAAAGCCGTGACCGGAGGTGTGAACCTTCGCATCCTTACCGGTGATAACCGTGGCACCAATTTGGGCCAGCATGTTGATAACGCCGAAGACTGCCTCTTCGTTACCGGGTACCAGCGAAGAACTGAGGATAATCAGGTCGCCATCACGGACGGTGATCTGACGGTGCTCACGGCGGGCCATGCGAGACAGCGCAGCCATTGGCTCACCCTGCGTACCGGTAGTCACCAGCACGACCTTGTGGGGCGCCATGCGAGCGGCCTCGTTCATTTCCACAATGGTATTTTCCGGAGCGGTCAGCAGCCCCAATTCCTGCGCGATGCGCATGTTGCGAATCATAGAGCGACCGTTGAAGGCAACCTTGCGGCCAGCCTTAACAGCTGCGTCGATGACCGCCTGCACGCGGTAAACATTCGATGCGAAGGCCGCGACGATAACGCGCTGCTTGGCATCCATAATCAGACGGCGCAGAGTTGGAGCCAGCTCCGCCTCGGATCCCGAGAAGCCCGGAATCGTAGCGTTGGTGGACTCACACAAGAAGAGGTCGATTCCCTCATCACCGTAGCGGCTCAGCGCCGGCAGGTCAGTCGGCTTTCCGTCCGGCGGGGTCTGATCCATCTTCACGTCACCGGTGTGGACGACCATGCCGGCTCCGGTCTTAATGACGATGCCAAGGCACTCCGGAATCGAGTGGTTGACATTGAAGAAACGCAGATCGAACGGGCCACGCTGAATGTGGCTGGTGTCGTTGACCTCGATGACCTTCGGGCGCTGACGGTGTTCCTGTGTCTTGGCCTGAATCAGTGCCAGGGTAAAGCGAGAAGCAATAATCGGGATGTCCGCGCGCTGCTTGAGCAACCAAGGGATAGCACCGATGTGGTCCTCGTGACCGTGGGTGACCACGAGAGCTTCCACGCGATCCCACTTGTCTTCCATGTAGGAGAAGTCAGGCAGGATCAGGTCAACACCCGGCTCATCCGAGCTCGGGAACAGCACGCCGCAGTCGACGATGATCAGGCGGTTCTTGTACTCCAACACGGTCATATTGCGACCGATTTCGGAAATACCGCCCAGTGCAACCACGCGCAGGCCGTCCTTGGGGGCCTTCGGCGGTGCAGGAAGACGCTGGGTCAAGTCCGCACCCTGCATCGACTGGACTACGTTACGACGGTTGCCACCGCGTCCGCCACGGCCACCCCTCGAACTATTTCCGCGATTACCTCCACGGCCACCGCGACCACCGCGGGAACCGCGGTTGGAAGAATTCGAGGAACCTTGGGACTTCTTAGCGTTACCGGAGTTCTTACGCTCACCGGAACGCTGCGAGGACTTCGAGCCGTTGGATTTAGCTCCACCCTTGTCGGAACCCTTGGATGCAGAGTTATTGGACTGCTCTGCTGCAGCCACGTCGGACTCGGAAGGCGGACCAGCCTTACGAGTTACCTTGCGGGCGCGATTGCGTCCTTCAGCCACTACAGAACACCTGCCTTCCGCATAGCTTCTTCAAGCACCTCAAGCTGCTGGTCATTTGCTGCAATTTGCGGCAAGCGTGGATCTCCTATCTCAATGCCCTGCAGACGCAGAGCGGATTTAGCAAAACTTACACCGCCAAGTGCAGCCTGAGCGGCAAACAGCGGAGTCATCTTCGCGTGGGCAGCCTGCGCACCAGCAAGGTCTCCCTTGTCAAAGCAAGAGCGCACCTCAGCCAGCAGCTGCGGGGCTGCATGTCCAATAACGGAAATAAACCCGGTGGCGCCAATAGACAGCCACGGAAGGTTCAGCACATCGTCACCGGAGTACCACGCCAAATCAGTATTAGCGATAATGCCGGCGGCAGCTCCCAAATCCCCCTTGGCGTCCTTAACAGCCTGGATTCTCGGGTGCTCCGCCAACCGGTAAATGGTATCAACTTCAATCGGAATAACCGAACGCGGTGGAATGTCATACAGACACACCGGCGCCTCGGTTGCGTCAGCCACTGCCGTAAAGTGACGGTACAGCCCCTCCTGGGACGGCTTGGAGTAATACGGCGTGACGACGAGCAGCGCATCCGCGCCCGCCTCCACAGAAGCCTTTGCCAGCTCGATGGACCCGGCCGTGTCATTGGTGCCGGCACCGGCCACGAGCTTAACCTCGTCACCCATCTCTGCACGGACAGCTCGGAGAAGCTCAAGCTTTTCCTCAACCGTCGTAGTAGGCGACTCGCCGGTAGTACCGGCCAGAATGAGTGCATCGCAGCCACCGTCTACAAGATGACCAGCGAGCTGCACACCCGCCTTGACATCGAGGTTTCCGTCCTTATCAAAAGGGGTCACCATAGCTACGGCGACGGTGCCGAAAATGTCAGCACCGCGAGTTGACGCAATTCCTGTGCTCATTGTTGACTACCTTTTCTTAAAAATCTCAATCGACTATATCTTCACACTGTACGTGCGATTACCCCTCGAAGGCGTAAGGACTCGACGCGACGACCGACCCATCCTTCAGAGTGTTAATCTCAAAATCCCCAAAAGCAACAGGAGCACAGCGCTGCAGCTCCCGCAGGCAAGCCACTGCCAACTCCCGAATTTCAGCATCGGCATGCTCAGTCGCACGCATCGAAATGAAGTGGCGCCAAGACCGGAAATTACCAGTAACCACGATTCGAGTTTCGGTGGCATTGGGCAAAACCGCCCGGGCTGCCTGGCGTGCCTGCTTTCGCCGCAAGATAGCGTTGGGCTCGTCGGCCCACTTCTCTTCCAGTGCGTCTAATAACTCACCATAGGCGAAACGGGACTGATCAACCGCGCTTTCGAAAACTCGCAACAGATCCGGGTCCTCCGCAATTGCGGGAGGAACCACAACATTGTTGGAACTGGCCGGCACAAACCGCTGCGACAACTGCGAAAAGGAAAAGTGGCGGTGCCGTGTGAGTTCATGTGCACACGAGCGCGACAGCCCACGAACATAGATGCTTGCACTTGCGTGTTCAAAAAGTGAGGTGTGGCCTACCTCAAGCACATGTCGCAGATATCCCCTATTCGTCGCCGTTCGTGGATTGGGCTTGTCCCACGTTTCATAACAAGCCCTGCCGGAGAACTCAATCAATGCTTCCCCACCATCGGCATCGGTATCAAAGTCGATGTCCTCCGGCGGGAAGAAGTTGGTCGCGGCGATTAGCTGCGCCTTGAGAGTGACATTTTCAGACATTTTCAGTTAACTCCCGGCCATTAAAGTCCCAGGAACGGCTCCAGTCCCACAGTCAGGCCCGGAAAATCCTCAATCTTGCGCACACCCAGCAGAACGCCTGGTACGAAGCTGGTGCGCGAGTAGGAGTCCTGCTTGATGGTGAGCGACTGCCCTTCTGCACCAAAGATAACGGTCTCGTGAGCCACCGAACCGGTCATACGGACTGCGTGCACCGGAATGCCCTCGACCTCAGCACCGCGAGCACCATCGAGAGTTTGCTCAGTGGCGTCCGGCTGCTCCCCCATGCCGGCTTCCTTGCGAGCACGAGCAATAGCCTCAGCAGTGTGGATAGCGGTGCCCGAGGGGGCATCCTTCTTAAAAGGGTGGTGCATTTCGATAACTTCAGCGGAATCGAAGTACGGAGCGGCTAGCTCCGCCATCTTCATCGTCAGTACCGCGGAGATTGCGAAGTTCGGTGCAATAAGAACATTGGCCTCACCGGCGGCGTCGTCAAGCCAGCGCTGCACCTGATCGAGGCGCTCCTTGGTAAAACCCGTAGTACCCACGACGGCGTTGATGCCATTCTTAATGCAGAACTCAAGATTGCCCATCACAGCGTCGGGCTGAGTAAAGTCAACAATGGTCTGCACACCAGCGGTGACAAGTTCATTCAGGTCATCGCCAGAGTCGAGACCCGCTGCCAGCTCCAAATCGTCGGCGGCTTCGACTGCCTCGCAGATGGTGGACCCTACCTTGCCCTTGGCGCCAAGTACGCCGACCTTGATATTGCTCACAGCTATTGTCCTTTCCCAACGGGTTTATCTTTCTCCCTTACCTTAGAATGTGTTGGCCAACTTGTGTGCCAATGCCCCCGTCCGCTTTGCCTTTTTGTCGACTTACGACGGGGTTTTTGTTGCGCTAAGATTCCATATCTTCGACAATTACCTATTTCTGTACCGATATATAGAAAGAGACTTCAATTGGTTTCTGAATCTGAAGATTCCGAACTCAGCCCAAGTTCGGAGGCACCACAGGCCGATGCGCCCAAAAGTGCTTATATGGCCATTTACGTGCTACTAGCTGCGGCATTCATGGCTATCTTGAACGAGACGGTCATGAGCGTCGCAATTCCCGTCGTCAAGGCGGACCTCGGAATCAGCGCAGCTACCGCAGGCTGGCTGACAACATCGTTCCTACTGACCATGGCAGTTGTCATTCCGGTCACTGGATTTCTCATTTCGGCAGTGCCGTTCCGCATTCTTTTCGCGGTCAGTCAAGGACTATTCGTCGTGGGCACTCTCATCGGTGCTTTCGCGCCAAACTTCGCGATCGTTCTGCTCGCACGCATTGTCCAAGCGTCCGGTACCGCAGTGCTGCTGCCGCTGCTGATGACCACGGTGCTCAACGTAGTACCGGAGCATGAGCGCGGGCGCATGATGGGACGAATGAGCGTGGTCATCGCTGTCGCGCCTGCTATCGGACCGACCATCTCCGGTCTCATTCTGGAGATTGCCAATAACAATTGGCATGCGCTTTTCGACACGATGTTGCCGCTCGGCCTAATTGTGCTGGTAGTGGGTGTCATTCTCGTTCCCAATATTGAGGAAAACTCCGCGAAGTCCATCGATATCCTCTCGGTGTTCCTCAGTGCCGGCGCATTCGGTCCGCTGGTGTACGCGCTGAGCCGCGTGGGCGCAGAGTTTTCGCTTATCGACGGAATCCTGTGCGCAGTCGGCATCGTGCTGTTGGTGTTCTTCATCATGCGCCAGCGCCGTTTGGCACCGCACAACCGAGCTCTGCTGGATCTTCGAACCTTCCGCACAAAGAGCTTTAGGCTGTCCACAATCATTCTGACCATTGGTTTCATGCTGATGTTCGGTGTGATCATCATTTTGCCGCTCTACCTCAATCTGCGAGGTGTCGACGTCAAGACTATTGGTTTGATTGTGATGCCTGGTCCACTGGTTATGGGTCTGATGGGACCGGCTGTCGGCCGGCTCTTTGACAGCTATGGTCCGCGCCCACTGGCAATTCCCGGCTCCATTGTCCTTGCCCTCGGTCTTTTCGGGCTCGGCTTCATCTCAGCATCGACTCCGCTATGGTGGATTGTCGCCTGCCACATCGTCCTTGAGATTGGCCTGGGGCTGCTGTTTACTCCGCTGTTCACATTCGGTCTTGGTGATCTTCCGAAGCGCCTCTACCCGGATGGCTCAGCAATCATGAACACGCTACAGCAGGTTGCCGGCGCTGTCGGTACCGCACTGTTTGTGGCGCTGTCAGCTGTTATTGCCACTGGCCTGTCCGGCACTGGTGCAGCAGCTCCTGCCGCCGACGACTTGATTCGTGGCTATAGCATTGCGATGTTTACCGCCGCGGGATTTGCCGTGGTGCTAATCTTCCTCACCACGCTGCTCAAGCCGCAGCGGAAGAAGATTGCATTACAGTAGCCCCCCCCAAGACCGGGGGGGGAATACCGCCTAAACTAGGCGGCTTGCTCCCGGCCCGGGATTTCCAACGAAAAACTCCGGTTCCGGCATTCCTCTGTCACGGAAGGCCGACGCAACTGCATTCGCTGCAGCACTGACACGGTCGTGTGGCAGCAGCGCAATGGCACTGCCGCCAAAGCCACCGCCAGTCATTCGGGCACCAAGCGCCCCCTGCTCAAGCGCTACGTTCACAGCAAGATCCAGCTCTGGACAGGAAACTTCGTAGTCATTCCTCAGCGAAAGATGGCTTGCCACCATCAACGTGCCAAAGGCCTCGAAGTCCCCCTCGGAAAGCTTTTCAATCGCCTGTGCCGTCCGGTCAATTTCGGTAACAACGTGACGTACTCGGCGCGCCACGGTATCAACCCATTGATCCCTATCTGCCTCAGCTGGGACGTTCTCCTTCGCCCAATTGATAGCAGCACCAACTGCATCATCCAGACCGCGGAAATCAGATACCCCAAGACCATTTGTCACGGCATCGATGATTCCGCGACGCGTCGCATACTGACCATCCGAGAGACTATGCCGAACGTTGGTGTTGATTACCAAAACCTCTAGGTCCTCGTCTGCGAAAGCAGCCTTTACAAGCTGGTCAGAACTCTTCGCAAAATCAATCACCAGTGCGTGGTTTTCCTTGCCCTTGATGGAAATACGCTGATCCAGACCGCCGGTAGAGGCACCAATGACCTCATTTTCTGCGCGGATAGCCGCCTCAACAATTCCCTGCTGCTCTTCATCGTTTGGTGCGCGCCCGTGGACGAGCTCAAAGGCTGCAACGCCGACAGAACACTCCAGAGCGGCGGAGCTGGAGAGCCCGGAACCGATCGGAACATCGGAGGAAATCGCAATGTCAAGGCTTGGACAATCCGCGGGCAACAGCCCTGCCTCACGCATAGCCCAGATAGTGCCAACTGCGTATCCCGTCCAATTTGCAGGAGAGTTCGGACCGACATCGGACATTGCGATAGCAACCGGCTTGTCACCGTCTGCGACGTCGTCCTTGTCCATCAAGTCCGAAACAACTCGCACTGTCCACGAGTCACCAGCAGCCTGGGCACCCACCGCTGCGAAAGTACTCTGTGCCAACGCGAATGGCAGACAGATACCACCGGCATAATCGACATGCTCGCCAATCAGGTTGACTCTGCCTGGGGCGCGGAAGACGCCCTGTGGTTCCGAACCGAAACTGCGGCGGAATTGCTCAGTTACGTCAGATACCGCCTGTTTATGGGAGCGAGTGGGAAGCCAGCGAGTCTGGCCAACTTCCCGGAAGCGGTCAGCGATTGCCTCCGGGGTCGTGTCCGAAATCCAGGCTCCTTGCCCGGACTCTGAACCCGCGAGGAACTTCATGCGTCCTGCAGAGCGCATCATGGAATAGAGCTGCAGGTGGAGGCGGCCAAACTGGTGATCCTCGCCTACCGGAGCTTGGTTCCATGCTGCGATGTACGGCGTTTTGTCGATGCCGGGGAAGAATCGGTCAATACGTCGCAGCAGGTCAAGATACATTGCTGTCAGTTCGTCCTTCTCCGCATCGGTCAGCTCCTGAAAACCACCGACAGCGCGGTTAGCCATAATCATGACTTCGACTGGCCACTTAGCTGCAGCTGGGACGAATGCGGTGAAGTACTCCCCTTCTGCGATGATCCGTCGACCTGAAGCCTTTTCGGCCTCCAGGACATCCTCAAAGAGGTCACGACCGGTGGTTTCGAAGTGGGCTTTCGCGCGTGAAACAATGGCTGCCGCACGTGGGGGCAGATACGGGTACGAGTAAATCTGCCCATGAGGATGCTGCAGCGTTACCCCAATTTCCTTGCCCCTGTTTTCAAAGGGGAACACCAACCTCACACCTTCGAGCTTGCTGAGTTCCGCAGTGCGGTGCGCCCACGCTTCAATAACGGTGCGAGCACGAGTAAAGGTCAGATCCCGGAAGGAGTCCGAAACATTCGGGGTAAAGCAGACAACCTCACACCGAGCCAAGGCCGGCTTCCGCGGGAAAATCTCGGCGCCGTCGACAGTTTGGGCAAAGTCATCCGGAACTTCCATGTGCATGGAAAGCGAAGGGAAGCGGTTTTCAAAAACCACCACGTCGTAGTCACTGGCAGGCACCTCTGTGGGAAGTTGTTCCGGCAGCGTCGGAGCTAGTGGGTTCTCACCAGCAGGAGGCATAAAGGTGCGGTTCATGCGGTGCGCCGCGTAGCAGTACCAATCACCTGTCAGCGGATCTTGGCGCAGCTCCGACTCCGTAATCGCCTGTGGCAAATCACGTTCGTCGGTTAACTTTCGAGTCTTTTTGCCCGAGACATAGTCCGGTTCATCGTCGAAGTAGATTAGCTCGCGACCGTCGGCAAGCGTAGTGCGCGTTACCGAAAAAGCGTGAGAAGGCTGGTCATCGGTTGTCATTTTTACTCCTTATGATTCTTCGACAACCGTTGGGCGCAGTTTTGCCCAGGCATAGAAAACGATTGCAAAGAGAAGCAGGGCTATGCCGCTGTACAGGTTATACATCGGCTCTTTGGCAACACTGGTCTCCGGGTTAACTCCAGGATCGAGGAACAGCCACGACAGCAGCAAAATGATGCCGTAAAGACCAAGCAGCGCCCCAATGACATTGCGAATGTCAAAGGCACCTGCTTTCTTATTACCGGTGCTGATAGTCGCTTCTACAGTTGAATTGTTGTGTGTCCGTGACATGATTTCTCACTAGCTCCTATGCGAAAACGATGTTAAGAACTACGGCCATCACCAGGCACAAAATACCCAGCGGAACAGTTCGCTGTAACAATGGCAGCTCTGCCTCAGCAGCGTCTGTGAAGTGAGCCTTCGGCGTGACGGACTTGACGAAGCCCACCAGCTCCTCATCGGGTTTCGGCGTTGTCATGAGCGAAACGACCACAGCCACCACAATATCGACGACGAATGCCACGGAGGCGGCAGCGAACGCAGTGCCTTGCCCCGGCAGCTCAAAGATGGTTGCGCTTGCCGACGTGAACTCGGAGATGTACCAGTACAAAATCGCAGCACCCGTTCCTGCGAGCAGAGACGTCCAACCTGCTGTCGGCGTCATGCGCTTCCAGAACATACCGATAAGGAAGGTAGCGAACAACGGTGCGTTGAAGAAGCCGAATAGCGTCTGCAGGTAGTCCATGACGTTGCCGAAATTATCGGCAATCAATGCGGTGAACACTGCGATGCCGGTCGCGCCAATGGTAGCGATACGACCAACCTTGAGGTAGTAATCATCTGCTCGATTTTTGACGACGTAGGTCTGCCAAATGTCGTAGCTAAAGACTGTGTTGAACGCGGAGATATTCGCCGCCATACCTGCCATAAAGGCTGCTAGTAGCCCTGCAATAGCGATGCCCAGCAGGCCGTTGGGAAGCAAATCTCTCATTAGGTACAGAATTGCGTCGTTAGGCTTGGCAGTCTGATCCATGATGGGTGCGACAGTCGCGCCGGCGATCATGCCCGGCAGCACCACGATGAACGGAATGAACATCTTTGGAAACGCGCCGATAATTGGAGTCTTGCGTGCGGCCGACAGCGAATCGGCTGCCATGGATCGCTGAACCTCCACGAAGTTCGTTGTCCAATAGCCAAAGGACAGCACGAATCCCAAACCGAATACCAATCCGATGACTGAAACTACCGGGTTGTCAAAACCAGAAATATCCGTGCCCGGCCAGGTGTGGAAGTGCGATTCAGTGGCAACTTTTTCCTTAAGCCCCGACCAGCCGCCGACGCTGTGCAGACCGATTAGAGTCAGTGGCATTAGAGCTGCGACAATCACGAAGAACTGAAGTACCTCGTTGTAAATCGCTGCGGACAGTCCGCCCAACGTGATGTAGGACAGCACAATGACTGCAGCGACGACCAATGTCAGCCACAGTGGCCAGCCGAGTAGCGCATTGACCACTTTGGCCAGCAGCAAAAGGTTGATACCCGCGATGAGCAGCTGCGCGACGGCGAATGAAATCGCGTTGACAAGGTGCGCTCCGGGACCAAAACGACGCAGCATGAATTCTGGTACTGAGCGAACCTTGGAGCCATAGTAAAAGGGCATCATGACAATGCCCAGGAACACCATGGCGGGAACCGCACCAATCCAGAAGTAGTGCATGGTCTGGAAACCGTATTCCACACCATTTGCGGACATACCGACGATTTCCACTGCGCCTAGGTTGGCTGAGACGAACGCCAACCCTGTCACCCAAGCCGGCAGTGAGCGCCCAGAGAGGAAGAAGTCAATGGAGCTGGACACTTTGGCTCGTGCAGCCCAGCCAATGCCTAGGACGAATAGGAAGTATAGGGCAACAATGGAGTAATCCACCCATGATGCCTCGAGCCGTAGGGCTGATTGCGCCACTATCACGACGGCCTCCTCACAATTAGGGAGTCAAAACGTATTCAGGAAATGCACGAATTGGGATTTCTTTTTCTCGGCACCTGGCTGGTGCACGCCCATCAAGGCCGTGAAAGTGGCTCGACCTACCCCGAAGTGTGGGGCCAGATAGCCACTATCCGGAACAAAAGGAAGACCTATTCTTTTACATTCGTCCCCAAGTGTATTTTCCATTCTTAATTCCAGGTGAATTAATTAAGAAGGTTTTAACCCGATTGAGGGGGCTGCACTCTTCTGCGCTGGGAAAACTATTTTCCGCCCGTTTCCGCGCGCAGTCCCATGGCAAGAGTTGTTGTCTCTCCAGCCTGAACTCGCAGCAAACCGGTACCGGAGCGTAGCGCATCCGGCGGACATGTCATTGGCTCCACCGCAATCGCATTCCCGTGCCCAGGAAATCCTTCTCGTCGTCCAGCGTCGGCAACATAGACCTGGAAGAAGCGGAATTCATCATCGGCCCAGAGCACAGCACCCTTGCCATTTGGTCCAACCAAATGTGCTTCACGACGGCACGGTGAGTGACTCCCCGCTGCCTCCGCGGCAGCAAAGAAGCAGTGATCCAGCCACAGTCCATCCAGGGATACCCCCTCTCGAAGGCTGGGAACCACTGTCTCCGCTGGCACCGCTGGGCCGGCGGGCAAGTTTCGAATTGGCTCCAGTGGCAGGTTGTTATCAACGGGCAACCGTAGTGTGCAACTGCCGAAGTCAGCGCCCAACGCGCTTAAATAGGGATGCCAGCCCAGACCAAACGGGCACTCCCTATCGCTGCGATTATGCACTGTGAACTCCGCCGATAGGCCATCTGCAGACGTGACTTGCCAGCGCACGGTCATACCGAGTTCCCAAGGCCAGCCCGGTTGCGGCTCAACTTCCACGCCCAAGGTGACGCTGCTGTCATCAGAATCGACCACAGACCAAACGCGATCTGCAACAAATCCGTGAATAGCATTCGCCCGGGACGGCTCCGAAATATCTAGTCGATGGACTTCCCCATCAAAGATGAATACTCCGTCAGCGACCCTGTTCGGCCACGGAGCCAGGAGCGTACCTGCGGACAACGGTGGATTGAACCCTTTGGGATAGTCAGTCAGCAGTGGCAGGCCACAGTACTCCAGTGATCTCGGTCCACCACCGAACTGGGAAATACTTGCGACATAGCCACCGGCCGCAATGTCGATGAATTCATGATCGTGCGCGACAAGTTGCATGCGCAAATTACCTTCCACGTGGGTTCGAAAATTAATCCCTTCGAAACCCGAGATTAACCCAAAACAAAAGCGCGGTTAGGTCAATTTGTGACCTAACCGCGCCATCGCTACACGCGTTGTTGGAGGCTACCTAAAGCACATCCTCCGTCGCCAAGCATTAATCGTCTTCGACCGGAACCAGCGAGATCTTGCCGCGGTTGTCGATATCAGCGATTTCGACCTGAATCTTGTCGCCGACATTGATGACATCCTCGACCTTCTCGATGCGCTTGTCGCCACCGAGCTTGGAGATGTGGATCAGACCGTCACGGCCCGGAGTCAGGGAGACAAAAGCACCGAAAGCGACAGTCTTCACGACAGTGCCCAGGTAGCGTTCGCCGACCTTCGGCAGCTGCGGGTTAGCAATGGCATTAATCTGCTCGATTGCAGCGTCCGCGGCCTTACCGGAAGTTGCCGAGACAAATACGGTGCCGTCGTCCTCGATAGAGATATCAGCACCGGTTTCCTCGGTGATGCCGTTGATGGTCTTGCCCTTCGGACCGATGAGCTCACCGATCTTCGAAGCCGGAACCTTAACGGTGGTGATCTTCGGAGCGAGACCACTCATCTCGTCCGGAGACTCGATGACCTCAGCCATGGTGGACAGGATGGCCAGACGTGCATCACGAGCCTGGGACAGAGCATCGGCCAGAACCTTCGACGGAATACCGTCGAGCTTGGTGTCCAGCTGCAGTGCGGTAATGAAGTCCGCAGTACCAGCGACCTTGAAGTCCATGTCACCGAATGCGTCTTCGGCACCGAGAATATCGGTCAGTGCGACGAAGCGGTTCTCACCGTCAACCTCGCCGGAAACCAGGCCCATGGCGATACCGGCAACCGGAGCCTTCAGCGGCACACCGGCGTTGTACAGCGACAGAGTCGAAGCACAGACCGAGCCCATGGAGGTCGAACCATTGGATCCAAGAGCCTCGGAGACCTGGCGAATGGTGTACGGGAATTCCTCGCGGGACGGCACGACCGGCAGCAGAGCGCGCTCAGCCAGTGCCCCGTGACCAATCTCGCGGCGCTTCGGAGAGCCAACACGACCGGTCTCGCCGGTGGAGTACGGCGGGAAGTTGTAGTGGTGGATGTAGCGCTTGGAGGTAACAGGAGTCAGCGAGTCAATCTGCTGCTCCATCTTCAGCATATCCAAAGTGGTGACACCCAGAATCTGGGTCTCGCCGCGCTCAAACAGCGAAGAGCCGTGGGCACGCGGAATCAGACCGACCTCAACGCCCAGGTCACGAATGTCGGTGACACCGCGACCATCGATGCGGAAGCCCTCAGCCAGAATCTTCTCACGGACAATCTGCTTCATCACTGCGTTGTATGCAGCGCGAATCTGCTTAGATGCAGCTTGCTCGTCGACATCATCGGATACGAAGCGCTCCAGCAGCTGCCCCTCGACGTCCTCCATGTACTCATTGGTGGCGTCATCTCGTTCCTGCTTACCCGGAATGGTGAGCAGCTTGGCCAGCTTCTTAGCGGACTTCTTCTCGACTGCGTTAAAAATCTCATCGCTGTATGCCGGGAACAGCGGGAACTCCTGCGTTTCCTTCGCTGCGCGCTCAGCCAGACCCTTCTGTGCCTCACACAGAACCTTGATGTGCGGCTTTGCTGCCTCGAGGCCAGCGGCGACGATGTCCTCGGTCGGCGCCGGTGCACCGTCAGCAATACGCTTGACGACGGTCTCCCCTGCTCCGGCCTCCACCATCATGATGGCGACATCTTCGACGTTCTTGCCGCGACGCTTGCGGGTGACGATACGGCCAGCGACGACCATCTCGAACAGAGCCTGCTCGTGCTGCTCCTCGGTCGGGAAAGCGACCCATGCACCCTCTGGGTGCTTGTCATCAGCAACGAGCGCGATGCGGACGCCACCGACAGCGCCGGAAACCGGCAGCCCGGAAAGCTGAGTTGCAGCTGACGCGCCGTTGATTGCGACAACGTCGTAACGGTCCTTCGGATCCCAGGACATGACGGTGACAACAACCTGTACCTCGTTGCGCAGGCCCTTGACGAAGGTCGGACGCAGCGGACGGTCAATCAGACGACATGCCAGGATGGCATCGGTAGACGGGCGGCCCTCACGGCGGAAGAACGAACCCGGAATCTTGCCCGCAGCGTACATACGCTCTTCAACGTCGACGGTCAGCGGGAAGAAATCAAAGCCCTCGCGGGGCTGGTTGGAAGCGGTGACGGTGGACAGGAGCATGGTCTCCTCGTCCAAGTAGGTGGTCACCGAACCATCGGCCTGACGAGCCAGCTGGCCCGTTTCAAAGCGAATGGTGCGGGTGCCGAAATCACCATTGTCGATGGTGGCAACGGCCTCGGTAATACCGAAATCCTCATCAAAGAAAAATTCAACAGCCTTGCTGTTGGCCATAGGTTTCTTACTCCTAGAAATAGCGGCGATCATCGATGTCGCCTGTAAAAGATCGTATGAACTTCGTTTGCGTCACGCATTCTACCAGCTAACGCGGAAAGTTCTCGTATTGGACGGATCGGAGATCTCTCACTGCATCTGGGTTCTTGCACCTACGCGGGGTTCTAGGAGTTTGCGGGGCGGGGGGCACTTATCGATGACTTTTCTTGACTCATCGATGGTTTACCGTGTCTTATCGACGAATTACCGTGTCTTATCGATGGTGCCCCGGCACTTATGCGCACGCTTTCGATCAGCCCCTCCACCTGTCGATGAGGTATTCACTTGTGGCCACGCTACAGCGCATCGATGAGTGAATACCACAACGACAAGTGATCAAAAAAAAAAGACCCGCCGTGAGCTTCCATCCAATGGAAACCCAAACGGCGAGTCTAAAAAGCTTAAAAGCCTTGAATTAACAGAGCAACTTACCCCAATGAAGCTCTGACAAACAGGACCTTAAGGAGAACCTTAGCGACGCAGACCCAGGCGCTCGATCAGCTTACGGTAGCGCTCAACGTCGTTGTCCTGCAGGTACTGCAGCAGGCCCTTGCGGCGACCGACCAGCAGCAGCAGACCACGACGGGAGTGGTGATCGTGCTTGTGGAACTTCAGGTGCTCGGTCAGCTGACGAATACGTGCGGTCAGCAGTGCAACCTGAGCCTCCGGGGAACCGGTGTCGGTCTCGTGCAGGCCGAACTCCTTGAGAATCTCAGCCTTTTCTGCAGTGTTCAAAGCCATGTAAATCTAACTCCTTGAATCAAATTATGGTCGTTTTTTCAGTCCACATTCTCGGCTTTCCCGGAACCAAACAGCGTCTGGCAACTGGTTCCTCGCAACTGCTTGTGGACCGCAGTCACAGCCGACGTTTTACTTTAACAGCTAATCGGTCTTAGCCAAAATGGCTTCGGTGTCTGCCACGTCCTGGTTCATCCGGTCAATGAGCTCCTCGACCGAGTCGAACTTCTCCATGCCGCGAATCCGGTCGACAAACTCAACCTGCCCAGCGGTGCCGTAGAGGTCCGCATGACGGTCAATCACGTAGGCCTCGACCGTTCGATCAGTGTCTCCAAAGGTCACATTAGTGCCCACCGACACGGCCGCTGGGTAGCGCACCCCAAACTCGATATCGCCCTTCGGGTCCGGCTCCGGGCGGGCTGCCGTCGGCTGAACCGTGAACCATGCCGCGTAGACACCATCAGCCGGGATTGCCAGGCCCTCAGCGAAGTCAATATTGGCGGTCGGAAAGCCCAGCTGCGCTCCTCCACGCCCCTGACCTGGAAGAACATCACCATCGACACGGTAGAAGTACCCGAGACACGAGGCGGCTGCGGACACCGCACCGTCGGCAAGCAAACCGCGAATACGTGTCGACGAAACACGTTCGGTCGAGTCCGCGGCAGTGACGTCGAGAAGGTCGACGATGGTGACGTCGACCCCACACTTACAGCCGTGCTCCGGCATAGTCTCGGCGGTACCTGCGGCCTTCTGCCCATAGGTGAAGTTCTGGCCAACGAAGACGGCCTGTGCATTCAGCTTGTCGCGGACAACGGTGCGTACAAAGTCTTCTGCGGGGATGCTGGAGAAGTTCTTGTCGAAAGGCACGACAAGCATGGCATCGATTCCCTCCGCTTCTGCCAGCTCGGCGCGACGGGACACGGTGGACAGTGCCGGCGGCACCTTATCCGGGGCAAACAGCGCTACGGGATTGGGATCGAAAGTCATCAACAGCGACTTCACGCCACGAGCGCGAGCGTCACTGACCGCAGCAGCTATCAGGCGCTTATGCCCAAGATGAATACCATCGAACACTCCGATGGTTACGACCGTGTCCCCCAGGTCTTCGGGTGCATTGTCCAAGCCATACCAAATCTCCACAAAGAGCCAGTGTAACTGGTCACCGTTTAACACACCGCATATAGCGCAACATAGGATTGCGTCTATGACCGACTTCGATCCGATTGCAGACTCCGGCATTGTTATCGTCGACAAGCCCCAAGGCTGGACAAGCCACGATGTAGTGGGCAAACTCCGTCGCATCTTCCGCACCAAGAAGGTCGGCCACTCCGGTACCCTCGACCCAATGGCCACCGGTGTGCTCGTCCTCGGCATCGGCCGCGGCACCCGTTTCCTGCCACATGTCCACGCCGACACGAAGTCCTACCAAGCCACCATTCGACTCGGCGCTGCCACGCTTACCGACGACGCCGAAGGCGAGTTGCTCTCCGAATCCTCGGCGGCATCGGTGACTGATGAAATGGTTCGAGCGGAAATTGCGAAGTTCACCGGCACAATCATGCAAAAACCCGCGGCGGTATCAGCGGTGAAGATTGACGGTGTCCGCGCCTACGAGCGCATCCGCCGTGGTGAGAAGGTCGATATCCCTGCGCGCCCAGTGACGATCACCCGCTATGAGGTTCTGGACATCCGCCACGACTCCGATCCTTCGCGCCCCGGGGAGTGCATCGATATCGACGTGGAGGTCGACTGCTCTGCCGGCACTTTCATCCGCGCCCTAGCTCGTGACTTGGGGGATGCACTGAGAGTCGGTGGTCATCTCACTGCTCTGCGGCGTACTGCCGCCGGCGTTTTCACTATTGATGAGGCGTTGACTATCGACGAGCTCACGGCGAAGGCCGAGCAGTTCGACACCGCCCATCCAGAAATTGCGGAGATGCGACGCCCAGTCCCGGAGCGCGCCGCTTCCTTGCTGCCGATGAGTCTGGACGAGGCCTGCCTGCGTTGCTTTGATACCCGCGAAATTACTGAACAGCAGGCGGCTGATTTGGCTCAGGGCAAGTGGCTGGAGCCGATCGGAAAACCTGGAGTCTATGCGGCGGTGTCACCAACGGGAAAGGTTCCGGCGCTGCTCACAGAATCTGGCAAACGGGCTAAGACGGTCTTCGTGGTGCGCCCGGCCACGCTGTGACTACCTCTCAAGGATTTTAAGACTGCTCGAGCCACACCGCGGTTGCAACGATGCCTGCACCGCGAGCCCAGAAGCCTTTTACTCCGCAGAAGGCGTCGGGAATCTCACGGTGAAACGTTAGCTGTAAAGGTCCGCCTGTGAGTCCTCGGGAAAAACCTCGCGCTGCTATCCGTTTCTTTCGCAGTTGGACGGAGACTTCGTCGAAGTCTAGCCACTGCCCGACTATCGGCTCCCAGAGTTTGTACATTGATTCCTTGGCGCTAAATTGCACCAGCGGGTCAAGGCGTGCTTCGTCAGTGCGCAAGACTGCCTCGATGATTCCTAACTCTAGAGTCTGCTCGACCTCGACATCGATGCCAATCCCCTGCAGCTGTTCAGCGCTCGCGGACACGGCTGCCACGGCCCCGTCGCAATGGCTAATTGACCCCACGACTCCTCGCGGCCACAGCGGCGCTCCGGTGGTCGACATGCCAATCCCATGTGGGGCAGGCTCTCCTAGCCGTTGCACCGCCTCATGCGCAGCGAGGCGCCCTCGGGTGAAATCACGGATTCGAACAGGTGCTGCACTATCAGACAGCCTCAACTCAGCGCTACGGAGCTGCTGCAATTCCGCATCACTAAACGGACGCTCGGCATTGGAGTCAATAACTAGCCGGCTACCGGCGGGCAAATGCCTGGCCAGATACTCCTGGACGTCGGCAAGCACACTCATGCGCTGATGCCGTACCATTTCTCTCCACGGAAACGGGTAGCGACAAAGATTAGTCGCAGAATCATGAAGGCCAAGAGACCGCACCACACGCCGGTCAGCCCCCAGCCAAATGCCTGCGCCAGCCAGACCGGTGGGAGGAATCCGCACAGGACCGCGCTAACGGTGGCGTTACGGAGGAAGGCTGCGTCGCCGGCGCCGAGCAACACGCCATCGAGCGCGAAGACGACACCGCCGATAGGAATCATTGCGACAAGAATCCACCATGGTCCGGCGGTGACTGCGTCAATCACGCCTGTTGCGTCGGTAAAAATGCGGACGATGCTGGCATTACCTACTGCGAAAACAGCCGCTAGGCCGAGGGCAATGACGCTTGACCAGACCGTCACGCGCTTGCCAGTCCAGCGGGCAACGGCCGTGGAGCTACCGCCCAACGCTGCACCGACGAGCGTCTGTGCAGCAATCGCTAGCGAGTCGAGCACCAACGAAATCAGATTCCACAGTTGCAGCATGACCTGGTGCCCACCGAGCGTGGTCGGCCCAACGCGGCCAGCAACCGCTGCGGCGGAGAGGAACGCTACCTGGAAGGACAAGGAGCGAACGATGAGATCGCGGCCGAGGACCAGCTGGCTTTTGATAATGGCGCCATTCGGGCGCATGGAAAGCTTGCGGCTAGAGCACTCTTTGAAAAGACTGCGGAGGAACAGTCCGCCGGTAATCAATTCGCCGAAGAGAACGGCCAGCGCAGAGCCCTCGAGACCGAAGGCGCGGACCAGCGGCACAATCACAATGGCGGCCGGAACAAGGCCTGAGAGCACAAATAGCAGCGGCGCGCGGGTGTTTTGGATACCGCGCAACCAACCATTTCCAGCCTGCGCAATCAACGTCAGCGGAATGGCGAAGGCAGCAACTCGCAACCACTGCCCGGCATCATGAGCGACCTCCGGATGAGGAGCTAACCAACCGGTAAATACTGGTGCCAACCCCACGATGATGGCAAAGAGGCTAAGGCCCACAAAGATGGCGACCCACGTCGCTTGCAGTCCCTCTTCAACCGCCTCGTCCACGTTGCCCCTGCCAAAGGCTCGCGCTGATCGGGCGGTCGTGCCGTAAGCCAAGAAAGTAAGCTGCGTAGTTACCACAGAAAAAACCGTCGAACCAGCGGCAAGCGCCGCAAGCTGAACAGCTCCAAGCCGACCGATGACAGCCGTATCCAGCAGCACATAGAGTGCGGGCGCGGCAAGAACACCCAACGCTGGCAGCGCAAGCGAAACGATTGCGCGAAGGCTGACATCTGACTTCGCACTGTGCCCGGTTCGCTCTATGTCAGTGTGCTCAATCTCAGTGTGCTCCTGAGTTTCTCGCGAGTCCGACAATCCCCTAGGCCTCGCTCGTGCCTCGGCGTGCCTGGACTGCGACATCGCTGGTGTCCAGGATGGCCTGCAGCAGCTCATCCTTGCTGCACTCCCGAGTCAGACCGGCGGCACGCTCGTGGCCACCGCCGCCAATTTCCAGGGCGACCTGGGAGACATCGACAAGCTCGCGAGAACGCAGCGAGACTGCCCACTGGCCTGGCTCATACTCCTTAAGTACAGCACAGACGTCGGCCGCATTAGTCGTACGAACAATGTCCACGACCGATTCAATCTCATCGTGGCCAACTTCGGCGGTCTGGTCGTGCTCAATGACGACGTGGATTAGGCCAGCGCCGTCGCCCCACTCGGGCACCAATGTCGCGGTGGAAAGCACCTTGCCCAGGAATGGAAGGTAGGCAAACGGATGTTCTTCCAGCAGCTGTGCACCAATCGTGCGCGGATTGAGCCCCTTATCCAGCAGGCGCGCCGCTGCAGTGTGCATGCGGGAATGGCCGAACTGGAACGATGCGGTGTCCGTCAACAGCCCTGCATAGAGAGCATGAGCCATCGGCGTGGTCAGCTTGATACCCCAGACACCAAAGAAGTCCAGGAGCACCATGGTCGAGGACTCTGCGCGTTCGTCAACCATGTTGACGGACCCAAAGCGAGTGTTGGTCGCGTGATGGTCAACATTGATAACGCGGTCGGAGGCCATCACGCGATCTTCCAGCGCACCGAGGCGCCCCGGGCTTGCGCAGTCGACAGTCACCCACGTGTCAATGTCTTCATCCAAGTCCGTGTACTCGACAAATCGCTCCCATCCGGGGATGGTCAGCAGCGACTTGGCTGGCAAATCGCTCTCACCGTAGCTGGCTACAGCCGAAATGCCACGCTGTACAAGTGCCATGACCATCGCAGATGCAGCACCAATCGCATCCGCATCGGGGTGAACATGGGCAATGACGCCGACCTTCTTGGCGTCGGCAAGCATATCCTGCATCTGCTGAATCGGCTTGGACATGCGGCGATTAATCGCCTGGGAAAGCTGGTGAGCTGCCTGCTCCTGAGCCTGCGGAGAAGTGGTCACGTGGGTGCCCCTTTCATCGATAGATGTGGCCGGTGGAGAGTTTTACTCCTCGTCGCGGTATGGGTTGGCATCGCCTGCGGGCTTTGCGTTTCTAGCCTGCTCAGCCAATTCCGCGTCGCGCGCGCGAGTCTTATCGAGCAGCTCCTCAAGGTGCGCGGAAATCTCCGGCACCGTGTCAACCTCAAAAGCCAGCGTCGGTGTGTAGCGCACACCGGTGCCACGACCGACCAGGGAACGCAGCTGCCCCTTCGCCTTTTCCAGCGCTGCTGCTGCCGACTCGTAGTCCGGTTCCTCGTCGAGCGTACGTCCGCGCACAGTGTAGAAAACTGTGGCGTCGTGCAAATCGCCGGTGACGCGGCAGTCGGTGATAGTCACAAACTCCAGCCGCCGGTCCTTAATCTCACGCTCAATTGCGCTGGCGACAATCTCCTGAATACGCTTGGACAGCCTGCGCGCGCGTGCTGGATCTGCCATTTTTGGCTACTCCCTATCTATCTCTACCTGTGCGTAACGATTCGTAGCTAGACCCCATTTAGCGTGGGGCCTGAAGTGCCCCTTCGCTGACAAAGACCCATCTGGGATCCGGCAAAACGGTTCAATACAAAGGACTGCTAATACTAACACGCAAAACACTACTCAACTTCGAACCGCATGTTTCGCGACTTCGCCCGCACCCGTTTACCGCGTGCAGTCAATTGCTTCGCCGCACGCTCGCCCTTTGTTATTAACCCATTAATCATCACGACAACACTGCCACCACCATCGATGTCATCGACGGCATGGGGAGTCGCTACTACGGAATTGCGCAGCTGAAACGCAGCCTACCCGTACGCTCTTAACGGCGCTCCACGAAGTTGTACATCGGTAACCCATTAACATGGGAGCAGTCAGGCAGTGAATCCATCACACTGTCCTGCAATGGTGTTTCTCCCTCGATGCCGAAAATCCATTTAACCGCAGCATTACCTAGCTCCAGCGGATGGAAAAGGTAACTTACCTCACCATTTTTATCCTTGGGCGCCACACTGCCATGGGTTTGTTCCCATTCAGCCACATCCGTCGGATGTAGTACCTCGACGTGTTCACCGTTAGCGAACGGTACCTCGAAATCCAACAGTCGTCCAGAGCTGAAAAACCGCTGCATGTCAAAATCATAGTCTTCGCAGCTTGCTTCTAATTCCCTGGTAGGAGTCTTATAGTGGCAGAAATCGACAACACTATTGATGCACAGTGACCAACTTTCGCGAGGATCGTTCGCCAACGCTGGGTCCTCAATAAGGTCGTATACGTCGTCGGTCCCGAAAAGCAGCGTTGGCCCAAACGCTACCGCGTGGAAGTACCAATTATGACCATCCTCAATGGTTTCTTCGGAATCAAAGGCGAATTTCCCTGGCCAAATCTTGTCCAATTGCGCAAGAGTCTCCTCTGCGCTCGCAGGAGGATAATTCAAAATATTCGTTCGCGGCAGTTCATCTGAGAGTGCAAAGAGATTAGTTTTGAAGCCCATAACGAACACGATACGCAAAAAGGCGCTCCCCGAAGGGAGCGCCTTATCAAAGTTCACGCAGTGTTTAGCTTACGTCGCTACGTGCGCGGAACCTCGACCATCTCGTAGACCTCGATAACGTCGTCCACCTGGATGTCCGGGTAGGACAGCACCATACCGCACTCGTAACCGGCTGCGACCTCGGTGGCATCGTCCTTCTCTCGCTTCAGCGACTCGATAGTCGCCGAATCCGTAATGACGTTGCCGTCACGAACCAGGCGAGCCTTCGCGTTGCGGCGGACCTTTCCGGACTCGACCATACAGCCGGCAATGAGGCCAACTGCGGAGGACTTGAAGATGGCGCGAATCTCTGCACGACCAATCTCCTTCTCCTCATAGACCGGCTTGAGCATGCCCTTCAGAGCAGCCTCGACATCCTCGATAGCACGGTAGATCACCGTGTAGTAGCGGATGTCAACGCCCTCAGCATTGGCAACCTCGGTGGCCTTGCCCTCGGAGCGAACGTTGAAGCCGATGATGACGGCGTCAGACGCAGCAGCCAGCGTGACGTTGGTCTGCGTGACAGCACCGACACCACGGTCGATGATGTTCAGAGCGACCTCGTCGTCGACCTCGATCTTGAGCAGGGCTTCTTCCAGTGCCTCGACGGTACCGGCGTTGTCGCCCTTCAGGATCAGGTTGAGGGTGTTGGTCTCCTTCAGAATCTCGTCCAGGTTCTCCAGGGAGACGCGCTTGCGACGACGTGCTTGCAGCGCATTACGACGACGTGCGTCGCGGCGGTCTGCAATCTGGCGGGCCGTACGATCCTCGTCAACAACCAGGAGGTTGTCACCAGCACCCGGTACGGAGGTCAGGCCGAGCACCTGAACCGGACGGGAAGGACCGGCCTCATCGACGTCGTTGCCGTACTCATCGACCATGCGGCGAACACGACCATATGCGTCACCGACAACGATGGAATCACCGACGCGCAACGTACCGCGCTGAACGATAACGGTTGCCACCGGACCACGGCCACGGTCAAGGTGAGCCTCAATGGCGACACCCTGAGCGTCCATATCCGGATTGGCGCGCAGATCCAGCGAAGCATCGGCAGTCAACAGCACTGCTTCGAGAAGCTGATCGATGTTGAGACCTTGCTTAGCGGAGATATCGACGAACATAGTGTCGCCGCCCCACTCTTCGTCAGTGAGACCGTATTCAGTCAGCTGACCACGAATCTTCTGCGGATCTGCAGTTTCCTTATCAATCTTGTTGACTGCAACGACAATCGGCACATCAGCGGCCTTGGCGTGGTTAATAGCCTCAACCGTCTGCGGCATGACGCCGTCATCAGCTGCAACAACCAGAATCGCGATATCGGTCGACTTGGCACCACGAGCACGCATGGCGGTAAACGCCTCGTGACCCGGGGTATCCAAGAAGGTAACCTTGCGCTTCTCACCGTCGAGCTCCACCGGCACCTGGTAGGCACCGATGTGCTGGGTAATACCACCGGACTCGTGGCCACCGACGTTGGCCTTACGAATCGTGTCCAACAGGCGCGTCTTACCGTGGTCGACGTGACCCATCACAGTTACCACTGGCGGGCGCTGCTCCAGGTCCTCATCGTCGCCCTCGTCCTCACCGAACTGGAGGTCGAAGGACTCGAGGAGCTCGCGGTCCTCATCCTCAGGCGAGACGACCTGGACCTTGTAATCCATCTCGTCGCCGAGCAGCTGCAGGGTCTCGTCGGAGACCGATGCAGTTGCCGTCACCATTTCGCCGAGGTTGAACAACGCCTGGACCAGCGATGCTGCATCGGCGTTAATCTTCTCAGCGAAGTCAGACAGGGATGCACCACGTGCGAGGCGAATGGTCGTGCCCTTACCGTTAGGCAGCTTAACGCCGCCCACCACGGATGGTGCCTGCATTGCCTCGTACTCGTTGCGCTTCTGACGCTTCGACTTACGTCCGCGACGCGGGGCGCCTCCTGGTCGCCCGAATGCACCTGCAGTTCCACCGCGACGTCCGCCGCGGCCACCGCGCGGTCCGCCACCCGGGCCACCCGGGCCGCGACCACGGCCGCCGAAGCCACCGCCACCGCCACCGCGGCTTGCCTTTGCAGGCATCTGCCCCGGGTTCGGGTGCGAAGGCATCATTGCCGGAGTCGGACGATTGCCGCTCGGCTTATTACCGCGGCCCTGTCCACCCTGCGGGCGAGGGCCACCCTGGCGTGCTCCCGGCTTCGGGCCCGGACGGCCGTTTCCGCCCTGCGGGCGAGGGCCACCCTGACGTGCTCCCGGCTTCGGGCCCGGACGGCCGTTTCCGCCCTGCGGACGCGGCATGTTGGACGGCCGCGGTGCCGGGCGGGAGGATCCGCCGGTCGAGAATGGGTTGTTCGCCACACGCGGTGCGCGTGCGCCTGGCTTCGGCCCCGGCTTCGGGCCAGCAGGCTTCGGCGGGCGTGGCATTTCCTGTCCCGGCTTCGGCGAACGGGACGGTGCAGCTGGCTTGGCACCCGGCTTTGCCGCCGCTGGTGCAGCAGGCTTAGCGCCTGGCTTAGCTGCTGGCTTGGCACCCGGCTTTGCTGCAGCTGGTGCAGCAGGCTTAGCGCCTGGCTTAGCTGCTGGCTTGGCACCCGGCTTTGCTGCAGCTGGTGCAGCAGGCTTAGCGCCTGGCTTAGCTGCTGGCTTGGCACCCGGCTTTGCCGCCGCTGGTGCAGCAGGCTTAGCGCCTGGCTTAGCTGCTGGCTTGGCACCCGACTTAGCAGCAGACTTAGCAGCAGCCTTGGTAGTTGGGGCCTGGGCAGACGCGTCAGCACCTGCGCCAGCATTCTTCTCTTCGTAGACCTTCTTCATCTTCCTGACGACGGGTGGTTCCACCGTCGAAGAAGCGGTCTTAACAAACTCGCCCTGAGCCTTCAGCTCGGCGAGTAGTTCTTTGCTGGTGACCCCGAGCTGCTTAGCGAGCTCATGGACACGTAGCTTTCCGGACACTGCTCTCCTCACTAGTGGGGGCCGAGCAGCGCCCGATGGCGGATTTGTCCGCGCACCGAGAGCGCCTGCAGGGCTCCCTCTTATCTATTGCCGTTCATCGCTGATGCTTCATCGTGTGCTCATCAGTGTTCAGGTCTTTCTGTTGTCATTTTTCCTGCCTCCCTGCTTAGCGACACGCACATCGTCAGCGGGGGCGAAACCCTCCGCCGCTTCGTAGTGCGTGGCGATAAACTGTTTAACCGGAAACGCATCTACCTGCGTAGATACCTTCAGTGCGCGGCCAAATGCACGGCGCTTGTCGGCGATCTCCCAAGCCTTTAGTGTTGGGGTGATCCAGGCACCTCGCCCCTGCATCCGACGATGCGGATCAGCAACGACGGCTACTGAGCCATCTGAACGGGTGGTGGCGACAATGCGTAGCAGCTCCGAGCAATTGTGGCGCTGCTTAGTTGCAATACAGGTACGTGTGGGTGCAGGCGTATGAGTTGTCGAATTCGGGTTTAGCACCCGCGAAGTCGTCATACTCCTGACGCACCCACCTTCCTGCTAAGAAATTCAGCGCGAAAATTCGCATAGGAAAATCACGCCTTGTCGTTTGGCCACCTCCCAGCATAACCCGAAAAGGCGGAAAAGTGCCAACCCCCTAGGCACTTTCCCGCCACTTTCGCAACCGCTGGGACGCTGACGTTGTGTCTACTCCGCGTCGGAGTGGATATCGATTCGCCAGCCGGTCAGACGAGCCGCCAGACGGGCATTCTGTCCCTCCTTGCCGATAGCAAGAGAGAGCTGGTAGTCGGGCACCACAACGTGTGCACGGCGCTCGTCCATGTCCAGAATCTTGACACTAACTACCTTGGCGGGCGCCAGCGAGTTAGCAACGAACTTCGCCGGATCCTCGTCGTAGTCGATGATGTCAATCTTCTCGCCCTTGAGCTCATTCATAATCGAGTTCACACGCTGACCGCGGGGCCCAATGCAGGCGCCCTTAGCGTTGAGGCCCTTGACCGTGGGGCGTACAGCAACCTTGGTGCGGTGACCGGCCTCGCGCGCAATGGAAATCAATTCCACTGCCCCATCGGCAACTTCCGGAACTTCAAGTTCGAAGAGCTTACGAATGAGCTCCGGATGCGTGCGTGACAGGTGAATCGCAACACCGCGCGGTGTCTTGTTCACACCGACGACGTAGCACTTGATGCGGTCACCGTGCTTGAGTTCCTCACCTGGCAGCTGCTCAGCCGGCATCAGAATACCGTCTCGGCCGTTGGCCTCCGAACCGATGTGGACGACGACAATGCCCTTTTCATTGGCATAGACATCGCGCTGGACCACGCCGGAAATGACCTGATTAGACAGGTCTGCGTATTCGTCGAGAACCTTATCGCTCTCCGCATCCCGCAGACGCGAAAGGATGGTCTGACGAACAGCGAATGCAGCGGTACGCTCGAAGTCCTCCGGAGTGTCGTCCCATTCGGAGATGAGATTGCCCTCGTCGTCTCGCTCCTGGGCAAAGACTATGACGTCACCGGTCTCACGGTCGATTTCGACGCGCGCATACTGTGCCGGTGCGGTGGTGTTACGGTAGCTTTCACGCAATGCTCGGGCGACCAGTCCCAGCATTTCGTCGACAGGAATACCCTTTTCCTTTTCCAAGGTTCGCAGGGCAGCTAGTTCAATCTTCACTTGTTATCCTCCAGCCTGGTCAAGGCATCGTCATAGTCTAGTCCCGCAAAATCCTTCTCGGCTGCGGGCGGATTAGAGAATTCAACTTGTACCACTGCACGGGCCACATTGGTTAATTGGACACGCTGGCCAACAGCCTTCAAACGTCCCTTTGGCCCCTTAGAGGTAACGAGAATGATGGATTCTTCATCCGGCGACAGCGCACCAATGCGGGCTGCAATCGCGGAACCGTCGGCAAGCGAAATCTCCGCAATACGACCACGGTTACGACGCCAGTGCCGAGGCTGGGTCAGCGGTGCGTCAATACCAGGAGTGGAAACTTCCAAGGTGTAGCCCTGAGCGCCGAAGTCCGCTTCACCACGTGCCTCCGCGGCATCCAGAGCCGAAGATACTTCATACGTGGCCTGTTCCAGAACATCGAGGTCAGGACGCTCATCTGCGTCAACTAACACAATGACCTGTGACTTTGCGCCGGCGCGAACGACCTTGACATCTTCCACATCCAGGCCGATTTGTGCGAGCGCCGGGCTCACAAACTGTTCAATTTTCTCGGGTGCGGGTATCGCCATAGTCGTAGAGTCTACAGGTCAAGTACTAGGAATTGCGCACCTGGGCGCTTTCCACATACCGCATTGACACAAAGTGCCGCCCGCCGTGGCACCATAGTGAGGTGATTGTTGAACCTCCCTCCCCCAGTTTTGCTTCCGCATCGCATCGCACTCGTACTCTCTCGCGCCGTGGCTTCCTCGCTGCTGCCCTCGCCGTGGGATCACTTCCTGCGCTTTCCGCGTGCTCGCATCTGGTGGCACCGCGCCCCGATTACGCCATTGAGGTTCTCCATGCGCTGGCGGCGCGCGATGCACAGTCGCTTAGCGACGCCAATCCTGACCTCGCAGCGGTGCGCTCCGCGCAGGTTACCGAACTGGATAAGGAAATCACACGCGCCTGCGGCACCCACAAGGACGGTAAACCTGTCGATGAATGTGGCTCGGACGTAGCAGTCCCAGGATCCCTGGTTACCGGTTCCGACGCGAAGCTACTGCTCACGGACTCGCGAAACAATCCCGTACTGACGAATGCCCTGGATTCACGCACTGCATTGCGGGAGGAGCACACTGCGCGCCTCGCCACGGCTGTCGATGGCGGTATCGTCCTCGCTCTGCGTGTTGCGGGCGCTGAGTGGGAGGAGCTTGTCCCATTGATTCCCAGTGACAGGGATGAAATCTCGGGTGCCGAAGAACAGATGACTAAGGCACTGCAAGCCGAATACATGATGATTTACGGTGTCGGCGTAGCCGCACCACGTGTCGGAGGCGATACCACTACTGCACTTTTGGCCCGTGGCGAGCGCCACCGAATTTTGCGCGATCGTGCCCGACTAATTTTGGAGGATTCCGACGTTGAGGTGCCGGAGAGCGCACCTGGCTATATGCCGGAAGGCGCTCCTTCGCCAGATACGGCACCCGTCGATTACATGATTGCATTGGAGCGCTATTGTGCCCAGGCGTGGGAAGACGTATTGCTCGCTGCTAATAACCCTCGGATGCGTATGTTCGCGCTGCAGGCAGCTGGCGTGGCTGCCGCCGGAGCGGCAGCGCTAGGTGGCAACAACTTGGAGCCGTTGCCCGGGCTCTAAGCCTTGCGAACCAGCTCCGCGACGTGAGCTGCAATGCCGTCAGCGGCGACCTCGTCGGTCTCGTTGGTCAGGCGGTTACGCAGCTCCACCTTGCCGTCCGCGTAGCCACGGCCAAAGATGACCACAAACGGCATACCCAGCAGCTCGGCGTCCTTGAACTTCACACCGGGGCTGACCTTCGGACGGTCGTCGAAAAGCACCTCAATGCCCTGCTGGCTGAGGTCTTCCGCCAGCTGTTCAGCGGCCTCAGCTGCTTCGGCGTTCTTGCCGGCCACAGCGATGTGAACCTTGTACGGTGCCGCGGCAACTGGCCACTTGAGGCCCTTTTCATCCAACTGCTGTTCCGCGAGGACAGCGACCAGGCGGGACACGCCAATGCCGTAGGACCCCATCGTCGGACGAGCACGCTTACCGTTGACATCGAGGATGTCGATTTCAAAGGCGTTGGTGTACTTGCGGCCCAACTGGAAAATGTGACCGATCTCGATTCCGCGCTCGATCTTTAGCGTGCCATGCCCCTCCGGAGCCGGGTCGCCGTCACGCACCTCTGCGACATCGCAAATACCATCAATCTGGAAGTCGCGACCAGCGACCACATCGACGATGTGCTTGCCTTCCTCGTTGGCTCCTGTAATCCAATTTGTGCCCTCCGCCACGCGGGGGTCAGCTAGGACCTTCACACCGCGATCGGCGAGCCCCTGCGGGCCGACGTAGCCCTTGATCAGGAAGTCATTGGCTGCGAAGTCCTTGTCCTCCAGCAAGCGCGCCTCACCCGGTTCAAATGCGACTTCAAGACGCTTTTCATCGACCTCACGGTCACCGGGAACCAGGATTGCGGTGAGCTGTTCCGGCAGGGCGTTGCCCTCCTTATCGACCTTCTTCGGGTCGACGGCGACGAGAACGCACTTCAAAGTATCGGCAGCAGTGACCTCGCGTCCGAGGTCCGCACCATTGGCCCAATCAACAAGTGCTGCGATTGTGGTGCAGTTCGGAGACTCGTAAACCTTCGCCTCCGGTTGTCCCTCAATCGGCTGCGGTTCAACTGCCGGAATCTTCACGGCTTCCACATTGGCGGCGTACTCACCGTCGGTGGAGACTACGAAGGAGTCTTCGCCACTTTCGCTAACAGCCAGGAACTCCTCGGAGGCCGAACCGCCCATAGCGCCGGAGGTGGCGTGGCAGATTTCGTACTTAATGCCCAGCCGGTCAAAAATTCGCTGGTAGGCACCGCGGTGCTGCTGATAAGAATTCTCCAGCCCCTCGTCGTCCATGTCGAAGGAATAAGAGTCCTTCATCACGAACTCGCGGCCACGCAGAATACCAGCGCGCGGGCGAGCCTCGTCGCGGTACTTGGTCTGAATCTGAAACAGCGTCGTCGGGAAATCCTTGTAGGAGCTGAAAAGATCCTTGACAGCCAGCGCGAACATCTCTTCGTGCGTCGGCCCCAGCAGGTAGTCCGCGCCCTTGCGATCCTTCAGACGGAACAGCTCGGGGCCGTATTCGGTCCACCGATTCGTCGCCTCGTACGGTTCACGCGGGAGCAGTGCAGGGAATGCCAGCTCCTGTGCGCCAATGCCTTCCATCTCCTCGCGCACAACCTTCTCTACGTTGCGCAGAACCTTCAAGCCCAGTGGCAGCCAGGAGTACACACCAGGGGCAGTTCGCCGGATGTAGCCGGCACGGACGAGCAGCTTGTGGCTAGGGACCTCGGCGTCAGCTGGATCCTCGCGCAGTGTGCGCAGGAACAGCTGGGACATTCGCGTAATCATGAATGCTGATTTTACCCGTCGATCATTCTTCGCAACATGCGGGGCATTACTATGGTGCCCATGCTCGTAGTCCTACCCCCCTCTGAAACCAAAGCCACTGGTGGCAGCCATCCCGCAGTAGACTTTTCCTCGCTGAGCTTCGGCTCCCTCAACCCCATCCGCGAGCGCATTGCAGCCGATCTCGTGGCGCTAAGTGCGAACAGGGAAGCCGCGATGGAAACACTGAAGCTGGGGCCACGGCTTGCTGACGAAGTCACAGCTAATGCCGCGCTCCTAGAGTCGCCGACCATGCCGGCTCTCGAGCGTTATACCGGGGTGCTCTACGACGCACTCTCCCCCAGCGATTTGCCGGAAACCGGCCGTGCTCGACTCGCCATCGGGTCAGCGCTCTTCGGTGTCATTGGCGGGGACGACCTCATCCCCCACTACCGTCTCTCTGGTACGGTCAAGCTCCCCTTCGCGGATCAGCCTGCCGACGCGGCTCCCACAATGAAGCGCCGTTGGGGTACCGCCATCACCGAGGCTCTCAATGATGTCGACTTCCTCATCGACCTTCGTTCCGGCACCTACGCCAATTTGGGCAAAGTCAAGAGCGCGACAACGATGACCGTGCTCACCGCCGAGGGCAAAATCGTCAGCCACTTCAACAAGCACTACAAGGGCCTATTTGCCCGCGCCATCGCCCTTTCCGACACGACACCGACCTCCCCCACAGAGGCCGTCGACATCGCACGCGCCGCAGGATACGACGTCTCGCTTGACGACGACACCCTCATCTTCCGCGTCCCGGAAAACTAAATGTCGTCGTTGTAGCGCTTTCGGCCTGCCACAATGGCGGCAATCAGAGCGATAATAGCGATGAAAATGCTGTCGTATCGCGATCCTTCTCCGCCGAGGAGAAGGAGTCGGAAGATGATCATGGTTCCGAGGTAGAACACCAGGAAGGTCGCAGCGCCCATCCAGATGGCGCTACGCAGCTGATCGTCGGCAAGCAGTCGGGTAACAAGCCCTGCCTTTTGCTGCTCTGGCTCACGCTTCCTCGACTTGTTGTTGCTCAACTTGTTGTTCTTACTCATCGCCCTCATCCAGACCGGCGACTTCACCGATGACGATAACCGCGGGCGGCTTGATTGCCTCTTCGACCATTTTCTCGCCAAGCTCGCCGAGTGTGCAGCGTAGCGACCTCTGATTCGGCAGCGTGCCGTCCTGGATGACCGCAGCCGGAGTCTTCGGGCTGCGGCCGGCCTTCATCAGAGCCTCGGCAATCTTTGGCCCGTTCTTAACTCCCATAATGATGGCAATAGTGCCGTGCATCCGGCCCAGCGCATCCCAATTGACCAGCGATTTCCTGTGCCCCGGTGGGACGTGACCGGACACAACAGTGAATTCATGGTTGACGCCACGCATAGTAACTGGGATGCCAATCGTCCCCGGTACCGCCAGTGCTGAAGTAATACCCGGCACAACGCGAACCGGTACCCCAGCCTTCTGCAGCTCCTGAAGCTCTTCAAAACCGCGGCCGAAGATGTACGGATCGCCACCCTTGAGCCGGACCACAAAGTAGCCCTCACGGGCACGATGAACTAGCAGTTCATTGATGCGCTCCTGAGCCATGGCGCGGCCGTAAGGAAGCTTGCCGGCATCAATAATCTCGACATCCGGCTCCAAGTCACCGAGCAGCGACAGTGGACCGAGGTGGTCTGCAACGACAACGTCGGCAAGCCGGAGCAAGCGACGCCCCTCAACGGTAATCAGACCGGGGTCGCCCGGGCCACCGCCTACGAGTGCGACCTGACCAGCGAGGTCCCCAGCGCGCGACGCGCGACGGCCGGTCAGCGCCACAGGAGTAAGCGGGCTGGAAGCCCCGGTTTCATCGTCGACGAGAATACCTCGGCGGTGTCCCTCTAGAGTCACCTCACGCAACAACGCCTCGTCACAGCAGACCATGAGAGCCTTGCCCCAGCTCATCGCCTCGGTAAAACCGGTGCGGGTCAAAGTAATACGGCCGTCTGCAGCCCAGGCCTCAATCGCAGTTGTTACTTCCCCACCTTCACACACAGTGACATCAGCGCCAGAGTCCAACAGCCGAGGAATCACGCGCTCTGCAGCCGTGGAACCGCCAATCACCAACACACCGTAGTCTTTGAGAAGCAAACTCATAGCTAACACTTTACCCGGCGCACGAAGCGACAAAGCGACTGACGTTCCCCGGCGCACCCGCCGGATGAACATGCAGGTAACCGGCATGAATCCGCCCAGACTCGGAAACGAAGCCGTCGCGAACTGTTTCGCCTTGATATCCACGCCAACCCCAGGCTGGTTGCCACCCGGCCGCAGCAGCGACACTTGCGGTGTCATCGGTGAGGGCTGTCTTGTGGAACTCGTGACCGCGCACGCGCGTTCCTACCGGGCACAGCGCAGAATCAGTCAGCGCCACAGCCTCCCGGTACCCCAGCTTCAACCGTGCCATGTGCGCTCGCCCCGGGATGATGCCACACATACGGCGCCCACCGAGATCTTCAAGCAGCCAGAGCAGCCCCGCGCATTCGCCGTGAATCAGCGCACCATCATCGGCAGCCTGACGTAGATCGCGGCGAATGTCATCACGAATAGATAGCGCGTCGGCATGCTCTTCCGGGAATCCACCGGGCACGATGTAGCCTTCGGCTTCCGGCAGTTCGTCAACCAATGGGTCAAAATCCACGACCTCGGCTCCAGCGGCCTGCAATAGCTCACGGTGCTCTGCATAGGTAAACGAGAACGCAGGACCCGCCGCGACCGCCACGCGCACGCGGCGATTAAGAGCCAGCGGTGCAACGAACTGTGCAGGGGCCCATGGTTCAGCTGGATAGGGCTGCCGGGCAAGCTGGATAATCCGGTCGATGTCGATGTAGGTTTCCACCAAGTTAGCCATCGATTCAATGACCGCTTCTAGCTGCTCACCCTGCTCGACTGCAGTGACCAGCCCCAAATGCCTGCTGGGCACCTCAATATCAGTCACTCGCGGAATAGCGCCGAGCACCTCGACCCCCATGGCCTCCACAGAACGGGTAATGATGTCCGCATGCCGCGGGCTGCCCACCTGATTAATAATCACGCCACTGACACGGACGTCAGTGCGAAGCGTGGAGAAACCGTGGACAACAGCCGCCGCCGACTGCGACATATGCCGGGCATCAATCACCAACACCACCGGAAGGCCCAACAGTGAGGCAATCTCAGCCGTCGAGCCCTCCACCGATAGCGGGTCGTCACCAATGCGGCCGTCGAAAAGCCCCATAACCCCTTCGACCACCGCAATATCGCTGTCGGCAGCTCCATGTGCGTAGAGCGGCCCAATCATCTCAGGCGCGCACATAAAGGAATCCAGATTGCGCCCGGGACGACCAGCGGCTACCCCGTGATAGCCAGGATCAATATAATCGGGTCCGACTTTGAAAGGTGCCACCGCGTGACGACGCGACAGTGCACGCATCAGCCCCGTGGAGATTGTCGTCTTTCCCGTGCCTGAAGCTGTCGCCGCGATGACAATTCCAGGCGCTACCACTCGATGCCCTTTTGTCCCTTACGTCCGACATCCATCGGGTGCTTAATCTTGGTCATCTCCGTCACCAGATCCGCGACCTCCACGAGCTTCGGATCCGCATCGCGGCCAGTCATCACCACATGCTGGCGGCCGGGACGGTTCCTCAATGTCTCCACCACATCGTCGACATCAATCCAACCCCACTTGATTGGGTAGGTGAACTCGTCGAGGACGTAGAAGTCGTGCACCTCATTTTCCAGGCGCCGTTTAATCTCCTGCCATCCCTCGGCAGCAGCTGCCGCATGGTCCTCCTCAGTGCCCTGCTTACGCGACCAAGACCAACCTTCGCCCATCTTGTGCCATTCGACCGGGCCGCCTTCCCCCGTGTCGTCGTGAAGCTCGCCCAACCGGCGCATGACAGCTTCCTCGCCAACCTTCCACTTTGCCGACTTTACAAACTGGAAGACACCGATATTCATCCCCTGATTCCACGCGCGCATCGCCATACCGAATGCCGCGGTGGACTTGCCCTTACCTGGGCCCGTATGCACCGCAGTAATCGGAATCATGCGACGCTGCCTGGTGGTCAGTCCATCGTTGGGAATTGATTTGGGGTCAAGCTTTCCTTGTGCCATGGTCTCGATGATAGGCATGGACCACGCCCGCCACGGCTTCGGCATTGAGTTCGGAGAGATTTATGCAGGTCGCACCCAATTCCACGCTGAGTTCCTGTGCCAGCCCCAGCCGCACGCGAGAGCGCTCACAGTCGATAACCACCGTCGCCGCCAACGCTTGACGACGGATCTTTGCGGCCACAGCCCTCGCCTGCTGCAGGCCATTTTTACCCGTTGCTCGGCCGTCGGAGAGCAAGACCATGATTGCGCGCCGTGTGGGCTCCCTATGGGCTTCCCGAACTACCACTTCGTGTGCCTTCAGCAATCCTTCGGCCAATGGAGTTCGGCCACCAGTGCGGACATCTGCGAGGCGACGTACTGCGGTGTCGATAGACTTCGTCGGCGGTAAAACTAATTCGGCGTTATTTCCGCGGAAAGTAACGACAGCGACTTTATCGCGGCTTTGGTAGGCATCACGCAGCAGCGATGTGACCGCGCCGGTGACGGCTGCCAGACGGTCGCGTGCTGCCATGGAACCCGAGGTGTCCACGACAAAGACGACCAGATTGGACTCAGTTCCCTGTCGAATAGCGCCGTGAACGTCCTCCGGTTCCAGGGGAATCATGGAGTCGCCCATGCGGGCGCCACGATTGGCCGCCGCCAGCACTGTCGCCGGCACGTGGAGACCATGGCCTCCCCGCTCGGCACCAATGGTGCTGCCCCGCGGGCCAATGGCCTTGGAACGCCGACCGGAATCCCCTTGGCCGACACCGTCAACGCTGATTTTACGAACGGCGAAAGGGGGCGCCTTCAGCGGCGCGACCTCCCTTCGATCCCGAGGAATTCGACTGTTGTGGCTCCTGAGGTTCGGAGTTGGAGTCGAACTGGGAGACCTGCTCAGCATCGGGCTCTGGATCCGACTCCGGACTCGACTCTGGCTGATTCTGGTCATCTCGGAACTGCTCCTCTGCATCCTGCAGAGCATCGTCGAGCTGTTCCTGGTCCAGTCCTGGTTCATCAAAGGGGTCACGGCGACGACGGTGCGGCAGTGCCATTTCCGCAGCTACCTTAATGTCTTCCGCAGTGATCTCAATTGGATTGCCGGGTGCCGGCTGCGCCGACTCGTCCCCGGCTACTCGCCAGGCAGCGTGAGCGCGGGCGGTACGTGCAATGACGATGTCGGCACGCATCCCGTCCACATCAAAAGCAGCGCACACAGTGGCAATTTGACCAAGAATGTTGGGGGTCAATTCGACGTCGTCAAGCAGTGCGCGCGCGCGATCGATGCGAGCGTGTAGCGCATCGTCGTCGGCGGCGAACCGCGTGACAAAGCTCTCCGGGTCGGCGTCAAAGTCGAGGCGGCGGGCGACGATTTCCGCGCGGACAGCCGGATCCTTGGATGCGGTGACGTCGATGGCGAGCCCAAAGCGGTCGAGAAGCTGGGGACGCAATTCGCCCTCTTCCGGGTTCATCGTGCCGACCAACACGAACCTGGAGGTTGCGGAGTGCGAGATACCATCGCGTTCAACAACCACGCGACCGGTGGCTGCGGCATCGAGCACGGAGTCAACGAGATGATCCGGCAGCAGGTTAATCTCGTCGACATAGAGAATGCCACCGTCAGCCGCGCTGAGTAGTCCCGGATTGAACTGTGCGTGTCCGGTAGTCAGGACGGTCTCCACATCGATGGAGCCTACGACTCGATCTTCCGTAGCGCCGAGTGGCAGGTTTACCAACGATCCGCTGAGAAATGGCGCCAACGCGCGGACCGTAGTGGTCTTGGCTGTGCCCTTCTCACCGCGGATGACGACACCACCAATCTCCGGGGATAGCGCGGTCAGAATCAACGCAAGCTGTAGTCGCTGCTGCCCGACGATCGCAGTAAAAGGAAAAGTGGGCTCTGTTTGTGCAGTGGTCGCTGACGTGATTTTTTCCATAAGCACAGTTCTACCCCACTGCGAACGGATGGCTCACAGCGGGGTAGAACAATGTTGGCTTAATTGAACTCTTTGAAGCTCTTCAGCGAGTTACTAGCGCTCCAGCTTCAGGGTCTTCTGGGAAGCCTCCCAGACCTCCTTGAACAGAGCCGGGTCATCAGCCAGGTGCGTACCGTAGGACGGGACGAGCTCCTTCAGCTTCGGAGCCCACTTGCCCATGTGACGGCCGAAGCAGCGCTCAATCAGGCTAATCATCACAGCCGGAGCGATGGAAGCGCCCGGGGATGCACCCATCAGGCCGGCAATGGTGCCGTCCCACGAGTTGATGACCGCGGTACCGAACTCGAGGGTACCGAAGACCGGAGCCTTCATCGGCTTAATGACCTGGACGCGCTGACCAGCGACGATCAGCTCCCAGTCCTCTGGGCGAGCGTTCGGGACGTACTCACGCAGGGACTCAATACGTGCGTCGAAGTCCTTCAGAACCTCAGTAATCAGGTACTTGGTCAGCCCCATCTCCTGGACACCAACACCCATCATGGACGGCAGGTTGGCCGGACGCAGAGACTTAATCAGGTCCAGGTTGTTACCGTTCTTGAGGAACTTCATGTTCCAACCGGCGTATGGGCCAAAGAGCAGGCCGCGCTTGCCGTCGATAACACGGGTGTCCAGGTGCGGAACGGACATCGGCGGCGTGCCGACGGAAGCCTTACCGTAGACCTTGGCGTCATGCTTAGCAATGACTTCCTCGTTGGTGCAGCGCAGCCACTGGCCGGAGACCGGGAAGCCACCGAAACCACGAATCTCGTTAATACGAGCCTTCTGCAGCAGCGGCAGTGCGTCACCGCCGGCACCGACGAATACGAAGTTGGCAACCAGGGTGCGAACGTCCTTGGTGTGCAGGTTCTTCACGGTGACGATCCACTTGGAACCGTCGCGCTTCAGACCGGTGACCTCGTGTCCGTAGCGAATCTCAGTACCCATATCGGACAGTGCGGCCAGGTACTGCTTGGTCAGTGCACCGAAGTTAACGTCCGTACCATTCGGGTTACGAATAGCGGAGACCGGCTTGGAGAAGTCACGGCCCTCGGACATCAGCGGAAGGTACTCAGCGAAACGGTCCGGATCTTCAATGAGCTCCTGACCGTGGAACAGCGGCTCCTTCTCAAGTGCCTCGTAGCGACGACGCATGAACGCCATCTGCTCCGGCCCCTGAGCGAAGGTGGTGTGATCAACTGGGTTGATGAATTCCTTCGGGTCAGTCAGGGTGCCGTTTTCAATCAGCGAGGTCCACAGCTGGCGGGAAACCTGGAACTGCTCATTAATGAGCTTAGCCTTGGTGACATCGACCTTGCCGTTCTTCTCCGGCGTGTAGTTCAGCTCGCACAGAGCAGAGTGGCCGGTACCAGCGTTGTTCCACGGGGAGGAAGACTCCTTGGCGGGCTGATCGAGACGCTCGAACAGAACCTGTGACCAGGATGGCTCGAGCTCCTTGAGCAGCACACCCAGCGTCGCACTCATTACACCTGCACCGATGAGGACGACGTCTACCTCGTCGCCACTGGAAGCAGGAAGCTTGTTATCAGCCATTTTGCTGTCAACATCCTTACTAACTTGATTAGTGATTCAAACTAGCGCTCGCTCACATGCGCGCACACAACTAAAGACGCAAAAGAGAGCTACCGTCTCAGTCCATAATCTATTGTGGCACACATTCCCACTACCCCCGGTAATCGGCGCTAGGCTTGACCCTGTGACTACCGATATTCCCGATTTCGTTACCCCCACCTTTAACCCCGATAACCTAGGCGAAGACTACAGCCAACATGTCATCGAACTCGGCCAGGATCCCGACGGTGAGGGATCCGTACACGCGGTATTGGTCCGCTACTGCCCCGACTCGTCGGCAAGCGACTTCCAAAAACGTCCGGCGGTTCTATGGATTCACGGGATGTCGGACTATTTCTTCCAGAAGCACGTGGCGGAGCGGTACCACGCCGAAGGCTACGCCTTTTACGCTATTGACCTGCGTAAGTGCGGGCGCGCACACCAACCGGGGCAGACTTGGCATGGCTGCAGCGATCTAACGAATTACTTCGAGGATCTCAACAGGGCACTCGCAGTGTTAGACCACGCCGGTCATACAACTGTCACTGTTAATGCGCACTCCACTGGTGGTCTCATTGCCGTGCTCTGGCTCGATTGGTTACGAAGCACAGGCGGCCATTGCCCGCAAGCACCCAATATTTCCGTCACAGCTGCCGTCTTGAACTCACCGTGGCTGACTCTGCACGTTTCCCGGGCAAAGGCTCCCGTGTACTCGCTGGTGACTCGCGTTATGTCGCGGATTCGCCCTAACAGTCTCATTCCGGTGCAGTCTGCGGGCGGCTATGGCAAATCCATTAGCGCCGACCACCAGGGACGCTGGGAGTACAACCGCACTTTCAAGCCGCTGGCTGGCCATGACAAGAACTGGCGTTGGCTCAATGCCATCATCGTCGGCCAGCAACGTGTCAGCCGCGGTATCGATACCGGCGTGCCGACGCTCGTTCTCCACTCGGACAACTACCTTCTCGGTTCCGACTACACACCGGAACTCAGCCGCGTTGACTCTGTCCTCAACACTGAGCAAATTGCCGATGCCACTGCCCACTTGGGACCGCAGGCTCGCAACGTCGCGATTCCGGGTGCTCTCCACGACGTGTATCTCTCCGCACCCGAAGCACTAGACCGCGCTTTTAATGAGACATTCCAGTTCCTTGCCACAGTCAATCCAGGAGACAGCTCAAAATAGGAGCACAGAATAGGAACTCGGAATAAATCAGCATTCAGTACGGTTGAACCAAACTAGTTTGACCAGAATGCTAGGAGTGCTTGTGACCACTGAGAATTCGCCTGAGACTACCCCACGCCACTACGACGTCATCATTATCGGAACCGGGTCCGGCAATTCCATTCCAGCCCCGGCCTACGACAATGTCCGTATCGCTCTGGTGGAGGAAGGACGTTTCGGCGGTACTTGCCTCAACGTTGGGTGTATTCCCACCAAGATGTTCGTTCTGGCCGCTGATGCCGCCCGCAACATCCGCGAGGCCAGCCGCCTGGGCGTGCACGGCACCTTCGGCTCCGTTGATCTCAAGCAAATCCAGGATCGCGTTTTTGCCCAGCGCGTCGACCAGATTGCCGACGGCGGCGAGGCATACCGCCGCGGGGACGAGACTCCCAATATCGATGTCTACGACCGCCACGCAACGTTCGTCGGCCCTCGCACTATTCGCACCGGCATCGGCGAGGAAACCGTCGACATCACAGCCGACAACATCATCATCGCTGCAGGCTCCCGCCCTCACGTTCCGGGCCTCATCGCAGACTCCGGGGTCGATTACTACACCAACGAGAACATCATGCGCGTCGACAAGCTTCCGCGCGAAATGATCGTCGTCGGCGGCGGCTACATCGCTAGCGAGTTCGCGCATGTCTTCGCATCCTTCGGCACGAAGGTGCACATGCTGGTGCGCTCCGATGTCATGCTGCGTGGCTCAGACGCCGCTATCTCCGAGCGCTTCCACGAGGTTGCCTCCCGCGACATTGACATCCGTATGAACACCTCCATCACTGAGCTCTCCCAGGAGGGCGAGATCGTCACGGTCACGCTTGACGACGGCACGGAGCTCGCAGCCGATGCCCTGCTCGTGGCAACCGGACGCATCCCCAACGGTGACCGTATGGACCTTGCAGCCGGTGGTGTGGCGATGCACGACGATGGTCGCATCAAGGTTGACCAGTACGGCCGCACCTCTGCCGAAGGTGTGTGGGCGCTGGGCGATGTCTCTAGCCCGTACCAGCTGAAGCATATTGCCAACCATGAGGCCAAGGTTGTCTTCCACAACGTGCTGAATCCGTCGGACCTGCGCGAATTTGACCACCGCTACATTCCGTCGGCAGTCTTCTCACATCCGCAGATTGGTCAGGTCGGTATGACCGAGGATGAAGCTCGCGCCTGGGCTGCGGAAAATGGCACGGACATTACCGTGAAGGTACAGAACTACGGCGATGTCGCCTACGGCTGGGCGCTGGAGGATCGCGATGGCTTTGCCAAGTTGATTGCGGACCGCGCCACCGGCCGCCTGCTGGGTGCGCACTTCATCGGCGAGCAGGCTGCCACTCTAGTGCAGCAGTGCATCCAGATGATGAGCTTCGAGATGGATGTGCGCGAAGTTGTCAAGGGCCAGCACTGGATTCACCCAGCACTGCCAGAGCTGATTGAAAACGCAATCCTGGGCCTGGAGTTCGATAACTAGCCCAGCTGTTCAATACCTGTGGCCTGGGCCAATGCGGGCCCAGCCAGGTACTCCTCGACTGCATCGGCCAACAGGTCGATCTGCCGCAGCCGTTCTTCGGCAAACGAAGTATTAGAGCTGACCTCAAAGCCGTCTCGACCGACGGCAACTGCGACTTCGCTCAGCAACTGACGGCGCGCCTGATCATTTTCCAGGTAGCCGTGGCGGTGCGTACCCATCACCATGCCACGCCGCGCCCCTTCTTCAGGCTCAGTGATAAAGGGCGCCTCGCTGCTTCGCACAACCTGTCCATTGTGGACTTCGTAAGAGCCATCCGGGTGGCTCACCAGCGTCTTCGTCCCCGCGAATTCAATGTCGGTATCGAACACTCCAAGCCCGTTCACTGTCCCGGCTACCGACTCCACCGAGTCAGTGATGGTGGTGCAGAGCATTTGGAACCCACCGCAGATGCCAATCAGCGGCAACCCCCGGGCAGCTCGGTTCTCCAGCACGTCGTCAAGCCCACGCTCGCGCAACCACTTGAGATCGGCGACCGTCGACTTCGTCCCGGGCAACACGACCAGGTCGGCGCGAGCAACGACCGACGGATCGACCGTCCACTGCACGTGTACCCCTGGTTCACAGGCAAGCGCTTCGATATCGGTGGCGTTGGACACGCGCGGCAAGCGAATGGCGGCCACGGACAACGTTTCCGTACCCAGCGGTGCGTTCGCCGGCCCTACCGACGCACCAGCGACTGTGCCGAGCGAATCCTCCGCATCGATCCACAGCCCCGGAATAAAAGACACTACGCCGAGTACGGGCACGCCGGTGTGCTCGCGCACCACGTCCAATCCCGGTGTCAACAGCGAAACATCGCCCCGGAACTTGTTGACGATAAAACCGGTAATCCGCGCGCGGTCTTCGGGGCTCAAAATTGCATGCGTGCCGACGAAATGTGCAAGCACCCCACCGCGGTCGATGTCGCCGGCGACCACAACCGGCAAATCAGCGAGCTCTGCCAAGCCCATGTTGGCGATGTCTGACTCTCGCAGATTGACCTCGGCAGGACTACCAGCGCCTTCGCACAAGACGACATCGAACTGCCCCCGCAGCTCTTCCAATGTCTCCGCGACTACCCCGCGCAACGCTTTTCGACGCGACCGGTACGTCAGAGCGCTCACATGCCCATCGGCTTTGCCCTTCACCACCACCTGACTAGTGTGGTCCGAGCCCGGCTTGAGAAGCACCGGGTTAAAGGAGACATCCGGCTCCAGCCCACAGGCGAGCGCCTGCAGAGCCTGCGCGCGCCCAATCTCGCCGCCGTCAAGCGTGACAGCGCAGTTGTTGGACATGTTCTGTGCTTTGAAGGGTGCGACCTTCACGCCGCGGCGCGCGAGCAGCCGACACATGCCGGCGACCAGAACCGACTTACCGGCATCTGAGGTGCAGCCGGCAATCAGAGCTGCAGGGGCCTGCACGGGTTAGGCCTCGGGCTTCCAACCAGTTTGGAACTGACCTGGCACGTTCTGCTCATCCGGCAGAGTGAGGATTTCATAGCCGTCGGAGGTCACCAGCACCGTGTGCTCGAACTGGGCGGTGAACTTGAAGTCATCATTCTGCACAGTCCAGCCATTATCCCAGATGTGGTACGGCAGCTCACCAAGGTTAATCATCGGCTCAACAGTCAAGGTCATGCCCGGCTCGAAAATGGTGTCCTGGCTCGGCTCATCGTAGTGGAGAACGATTAAACCATTGTGGAACGTGGTACCGACACCGTGACCGGTGAAGTCCCGAACGGTGTTGTATCCAAAACGCTTAGCGTAAGACTCGATTACGCGGCCGATGACATTAATCTCACGGCCCGGCTTGATGACCTTAATGCCGCGCATGGTGGCGTTGTAAGTGCGCTCCACTAGCTGGAGGTGCTCCTCCGAGACATTGCCCGCGAGGAAAGTCGCGTTGGTGTCACCGTGGACGCCGTTCTTGTATCCGGTGACGTCGACATTGACGATATCGCCGTCTTCAATAACCTGAGTGTCCGGAATACCGTGGCAGACAATCTCATTGAGAGACACACAGCACGACTTCTCGAAACCGCGGTACCCCAGCGTGGACGGGTAGGTGTCGTGATCCAACAGGTACTCGTGCACCACCCGGTCAATCTCATCCGTGGTCACGCCCGGAGTTACGGCCTTGCCGGCCTCCACCAACGCGTTGGCAGCAATGCGAGAGACCTCTCGCATATTTTCAATATCTTCCGGAGTCTGTACCAGCGGCTCGCCGACGCCTTCCTGAACCTCGTCCTTCCAGGCGTACTCCGGCCGTTCAATATGTGCCGGAACAGTGCGAATTGGCGTGGACTTTTGCTGAGTAAGTGGAGAACGCTGAGTCATGGAACATACTCTACCCCTACCCCCGGATTAGCCTTTCGGCCTGTGCCGGTTTCGAAGCCAGAAATGCTCTAGCCCTCGTCTCCTGAACCTTCATCCATATTGGCGAAGAAGGCATCGGTAATCGCCACCGCATGTTCGGATCCACCACCACCGACGATGAGCGTGGCGAAGGCCAAGTCATCTCGATAGCCAGTGAACCAAGCGTGCGAGCCGCCTCCATACTCGGCCTCACCGGTCTTGGCGTAGACCTCACCGCGTCCGGCAATGGCCGAACCGGTACCGGAGGTCACCACCGCCCGCATGAGTGAGCGAATCTCATTCAAAACCTCAGGTGGAAGTGGCTTCGATGTCTGCGACTGCCACGTTCCCGCGCTTGGCACGAGTGACGGCGTCGGAGTGCGCCCGGCCGCCACCGTCGCGGAAACCAGTGCCATGCCAAACGGGCTGGCCAAGTCATTGCCCTGTCCATAGCCCGCATCGATACGCTCGACTTCATCACTGCCGTCAGAAACGCTGCCGGTAATAGTGTCGAGGCCCGCGATGTGATAGTTGATGCCGATGCCGAAGTTCTTGGACTCCTCCTTGAACTGCCCTGGTTCCAATTTGTGAGAGATGTTGCCGAACGTGGTGTTGCAAGACCGCGCGAACGCATCGCTCAGCGAGGTATCCCCGACGCCACTTCCGTTGTAGTTGGTAACAATTCGCGGCCCGATCTCCATCGAACCTGGGCACGGCACAGTCGATCCCGCATTTAGCCCCTCGTGCTGCACACCTGCAGCAGCAGTGACAATCTTGTACGTCGATCCCGGCGGGAACTGTCCCATCAGCGCAAGGTCGCCGTCCTTATCCGCTTCCGCCGTCTGGGCTACCGCCAGAATCTTGCCCGTAGACGGCTGCACAGCCACCAGCATTGCCTTCGCATCTTGCCGCGTATCGACTGCCTTCTGCGCTGCGTCCTGCACCTTTTTACTAATCGATGCCTGCACCGCCGGGGCTACATCCGGAGACACCTCATAGAGCGTGCCGACGACTGCTCCGCCCTCGTTGGCCGCCACGATATTCCAGCCATCGGCACCGTGATCACCAGTGTCCACTAGCCTTTCCACACGGCTCATCAAATCAGGCGCAAACCCCGGGTCGGGTCGCACCATCGCTGCTTCATCGTTAACAGAAATTCCGTCAATGTCCGCGAGCTCATCCTTGACTCGCTGCGGCGTGGATGCCGGCAGCACAATCAGTGAAAAGTTACCCTTCCCACCAGCTGCCTGCTCCCCTATAGCGCGCGCGTCAAGCTTCGGACCATCTTCCGGCATTTCATTATTGATGACCGTCGCCGCCCGGTTAATCGACGACTGCACATTCTCCGCCCCATCACGATTGAGAATTACCCGGTGCACAGTCCCCGGCTCAAGCAAGGCCGCACCGTCCGAACCAACCACAGACGGACGTGGAGCTGCGATAGTGCGCAATTCTGGGTGCTGATTACGCCCCAGCTGTGGATGCAGGGATGCTGGCGACCAGCGCAACGCCCAATCCCGTTGCCCAGCCTCAGTCTTGGTCAGCGTGAAAGTGGTGTCATATCCCCAGCGTCGCTGATGCGGCAGCTGCCAATTCATGGTGACTTCGGCCGAGGACTGATTCGAGCTGGAATCGATACCCGCAATCTCATACTCAAGCCCCTCCGGCTGGAGTCCGGCAGTGGCCGCCTTCAGATCTCCTTCAGCGGAGTCCGGGTGATCAGTCAGTGCCGCCGCCTTAGCAACGTCCCCTCCCGCCAGCGCCCCCAGGAATTCCTCGAGCACCTCGCGCCCGGTGTCAGGCCGCGGCGTACACGCGGCGGATGACAACACCAGACCCGTGATTGCCACAGCCGAGATACTGCGAAGCAGGGGCTTGCGGCGCGAAGTTTGTTCCATGTGGGCTGACGTTAGCACCGCTTTGCTTTACGACGACGCTGGCACGCCGCAACCTGCTATCAGCGGTTCAGCACAATTGGATTGACCACGTCAGCGGCCATGACCAGAACGCCGAATACCAGCAAAACCGCGGTAAAGGCCATAGTAACTGGCATGAGTTTGGTGTAATCGGCAGGCCCAAGCGCTGGCTTACCGAATGCCTTGCGAATCACGTCTCGAATGCGTTCATAAATAACAACGGCGATGTGGCCACCGTCGAGTGGCGGCAACGGCACGAGGTTGAACACGGCCAGGAAGTAATTGAGGTTGGCCAGCAATAGGAAGAACGACGGCCACTGGTTCATCTCCACCAATTCACCGCCGGCACGCGAAGCGCCGACGACGCTCATTGGGCTGGCCGGGTCACGCTGAGCACCGAAGATGGACGCAACCACACCGGGAACCTTCTCCGGGATGGAGAGCAGCCCATTCCAAACCGCCCCAAAAAGACTGCCTGTGAAGCTGGCCGCACCACCGATGGCAGTCACTGCGTTGTACTCGTGGAGGATGGTCTCTGGGCGCTGGAAGGCGATACCAATTGCTGGCTGGTCGATGTCCTGCCCGTCGTTAGTCTTGCGCTTGACGACTTCCGGGGTGACCGTGACCGTCTGGGTGCTGCCATTGCGGTCGATGGTCATTTTGATGTCGCCACCTGCAGAGCTACCGATGAGAGACACAGCCTCGGGGTAGGACGTGATCTTGGTGCCATTGATCTTCTCAATCACATCTCCGGCACGTAGCCCTGCGCGCTCTGCAGGACCGGAACCAGTGCAGGGCTCCAGCGTGCCGTCGGCACGCTGTGCCGGCGAGACGCACTGCACCGCCTGAATGCGTGGCGCCATTTCCTTACCCATGTTGGGCAAACCCCACGTCACGGCAATGAAGTAAAGAATGATGAATCCAACGATGAGGTTCATTGCCACCCCACCGAGCATCACGATAATGCGCTGCCACCACGGCTTCTTGTACATGGCGTAGGGTTCTTCGGCAGGAGCGATGGGATCCATTGCTGTCATGCCTGCGATGTCGCAGAATCCGCCAAAGGGAATTGCCTTTATTCCATACTCGGTGTCATGCCCACCTGCCGCAGCGTGATGCCGCTTGAAGGAAAACAGCGTTGGGCCGAAGCCAATGAAGTATCGACGCACTCGCATTCCACACAGGCGAGCTGCGGTGAGATGGCCCCATTCGTGAAGGGCGATTGTCACCGCGATGCCGATTGCGAAGAGTAAAACTCCAAGAAGAAATGTCACGAGTGCTCACCCTACCCCCACTTTGGGCAAACGAGCACACCGGCGAACAGTTTCCGGCCGGGCTAAGTCCCAATTTCAGCAAGTTCTAAGGTATCCTTACACCCGATACTCAAGATTGTCTGAAAATGCGCTCAGTCGCTTTCAGCAAAACCGCAGATAGACTGAAGTGCATATAGAGTGCAATTCGCCGAAAGTGTTAACAGGAGGACTTTCAAGTGAGCAACCACGAGCCAAAGGAAGAAATTTACCGCGGCGTCAGCACCCTCGACGAGCCGTCGGCGAAGTGGGGCTGGCACGGCATTAGCAAGAGCGCTATGCAGAAGGCCGGCTGGATTTCCGTAATCTTCCTGCTGGGCATGACCATTGGTAACCACAAAGGCAACGTCGAGAACTGGTGGCTGGTCGTCATCGCCGCCCTGATTGCTATTGGCCTGCTGTTGCAATTGTTCGCCCCGCAGGGTTCTCAGGTTCGCACCGTTACCGGTCACAACAAGCCGGAAGGCCACATTGAGCCGGAGTGGGCACGCGACCAGGTTAACGGCACTGGCGTCTACGCTAACCTGACCGACTCTCAGCTGCGCTCCTGGAACCGCCTGCCGGAAGGCCAGAACCAGTAGAGTTAGCCACTTTTGCAGAAAGTCTGGCCTAACAGCTCTATAGCAACAGCTCTATAGCGCTACAGCGCACAAGAAAATCCGCACCGAATTCGGTGCGGATTTTTTGCTATTTGTCGGCTAAACCTCTTCGGCCGCCAGCTGACCACACGCTGCCGCAATCTCGTTGCCACGGGTATCGCGGACCGTGCACGGTACCCCCTGCGCCTGTACGCGGCGGACGAACTCCTCCTGCTGCTTCTTCGGAGAGGCGTCCCACTTCGACCCCGGAGTCGGGTTGAGCGGAATCAGGTTGACGTGGACACGTGAGCCCAGAGCATTGTGGAGCTTCTTACCCAACAAGTCTGCACGCCAATCCTGGTCGTTAATATCGCGAATCAAAGCGTACTCAATAGATACGCGACGGCCTGTCTTGTCTGCGTAGTAGCGAGCTGCATCAAGCACCTCAGCTACTGTAAAGCGATTGTTGATCGGTACCAGCTCATCGCGAAGCTCGTCATCCGGAGTGTGCAGAGACACCGCGAGGGTGACTGACAAGTCCTCGTCGGCAAGCCGTCGGATGTTCGGCGCGAAACCGACCGTAGAGACGGTGACATTGCGCATCGAGATGCCGAATCCCTCCGGCGACGGCCGCGTGATGCGATGGACGGCGGCGAGAACGCGATTGTAGTTCGCGAGCGGCTCACCCATGCCCATGAATACGATGTTGGTCAGGCGACCGCCCTCGGCTGCCATAGTGGCAGCGGCCTCACGAACTTGGTCGACAATCTCCGCGGTGGAGAGATTACGCTGCAGACCGCCCTGACCCGTCGCACAGAATGGGCATGCCATACCGCAACCGGCCTGTGAGGAAATACAGAGGGTCGCACGCCCCGGGTACTTCATCAGCACGGATTCCAGCAGCGTACCGTCACCTGCACGCCACAGCGTCTTACGGGTTTCGCCGTCGTCACAGGTGATGTGGCGAACGGGAGTCAACAAAGGTGGGAAGAGACTGTCTTTGACCTTTTGACGGTCTGCTTCCGGCAGATCAGTCATCGTCATAGGGTCAGCCTCAAGCCGACCGTAATAGTGCCGGGCAATCTGATCGGCGCGGAAGGCCGGCAGGCCCAGTTCCTTGACCGCAGCCTTCCGTTCCTCAACATCGAGGTCCGCAAAATGGGTCGCGGGCATGCCGCGACGTGGAGCTTTAAGAACGATTGGAAGTGAAGATGCCATGATGGCACCCATTTTCGCATGTAATAACGGTTTTGGCCTAATGAGCGACTAGGCAGCCGCAACTAAGTGGACCTTTACAAGTGGTACATACCTGCCAAAACGTGTTGAATGATAGGTATGACTAACGCTAATCAGCCGAATAACGACAGTCCGCTTTTCGACGATACTCCGTCGTACTCTCCAAATGATTCCGTGGCTCCTGCACCAGAGCAGGACAACCTTCCAGAGCCAGTCGTTGACGCGCCCGCAGAGAAGGACTCCACACCGGAGCCAGCGCCCGCTCCTGGCCGGCGCAAGGTGAAAAAGACTACCGCGGGCTCGATGTGGGTTGGCCTGGTCATCAGTGCAGTTTTGCTGATCGTATTGCTTGTATTCATTCTGCAGAATCAGCAGGAGACCACACTAAACCTGTTCGGCTGGGCCTGGAACTTCCCGGTCGGTGTCGGAATGCTGTTCGCTGCTATCCTCGGCGCCCTCATCACTGCGCTAATCGGTGGCTGGCGAATGTTTGATCTGCGCCGCCAGATTCGTAAGGGCGACAACTAAAGCCCGACTGAACCAGCCAAATTAAACCAGGCTGAAAAGCTGCAATATCAGCCACGTCATCGCGGCTGATGGCAGCATGCCATCCAGGCGGTCCATCAGACCGCCGTGGCCCGGCAATATCGAGGACATATCCTTAATCCCCAGATCGCGTTTGAACTGGGACTCCATCAGGTCACCAAGCGTGGCGGAGATAACCAAGGCAATGCCCAGCACGATGCCCTGCCACCACGGCGCGTGCAACATAAAGATTGCACAGAGCGCTCCAGTAATAGTGGCGAGTACGAGAGAGCCGCCGAACCCTTCCCAGGATTTTTTAGGGCTTACCTTTGGGGCCATCGGATGCTTTCCGAACATGACACCGGCGGCATAGCCTCCGACGTCATTGGAAATCACCCCGATCATGAAGGTCACAATGACCAGACGGGGATCGACTTCCCAGGGATTGTCCATGTGCACCAGCTGCACAGCTAGCGCCGCAAAGAACGGAATCCACATCACCACGAAAACTCCGACTGCGACATCCCGCAGCCAGTTCCGTGGTGCTTCAGCCATCCCGTGCAAAAACAGACGGGTGACTAGTAAAAGCATCAGGGTAACAGTCAGGCCCATGACCAGACCGTCAATCCCCCAGTAGGCGGACAGCCACACCATCAGCTGTCCGCCGAAAATCAGAACCGGGCGAGGGACCTGCCAATCGGACTCGCGGAGCCGCTCGCAGACCTCCCAGGTTGCAAGGCCAACCGCCGCGGCGACCAGAACGGTCCAGGCGAGCGCCCCCAGCAGCAAGCCGATGATGACGACTGCACCAAGTGCTACGCCCACCGTAATTGCAACCGGCAGGTTCCGACCTGCCGAGTTACGCGGCTTAATAAGCCGTAGCTCGTCTAGAACACGTTCCTTATTGGACGCTGGCTTCGACGTTGGCATTGGCGCCTCAAATCCCCTCTCCCGGTTGAATATGAAGGCCTAAACCTCCATCAGTTCCGCTTCCTTGCGCTCAACCAAGGAGTCCACCTGCTCGACGTAGTTCTTGGTGACCTGGTCCAGCTCCTTTTCGCCTGCCTGCACCTCGTCCTCGCCAGCGTCGCCGTCCTTCTGAATCTTCTTCAGAGTTTCCATGCCCTTACGACGGACATTGCGAATCGCAATCTTGGCGTCTTCACCCTTCGAACGTGCGACCTTGACCATCTCACGACGGCGCTCCTCGGTCAGCTGCGGGATAGTTACGCGCAGAACCTGGCCGTCATTAGTCGGGTTCACGCCCAGGTCGGAGTTGCGAATCGCGTTTTCGATGTCGCCCATAACGCTCAGCTCATACGGCTTAATTAGCAGCATGCGCGGCTCCGGAACCGAAATGGTAGCCATCTGGGTAATCGGAGTCGGAACACCGTAGTACTCCGCAATAACGCCATTGAACATCGCCGGGTTCGCACGACCAGTGCGAATGTGCGTCAGCTCCTCGCGGCAGTGCTCTACGGAGCTACCGTACTTTTCTTCACAGTCAAGCAGGACTTCATCAATCATTGTGTTTTTAACCTCGGGTTTCTACTCGGGTTCTAGATAGTTCTAGAGCGCTCTGTGGAAAGAACGTATTACGAACAAATTTATCAGCTGTGGACGAGAGTACCGATTTGCTCACCGGCTACCGCGCGCGCAATGTTTCCGTCGGTAAGCAGATTAAACACGAGAATCGGCATGTTGTTGTCCATGCACAGGGAGAAGGCGGTGGCATCAGCAACGCGCAGGTCCCGTTCCAGAACCTCACGGTGGGTGATGTCATCGAACAGCTCTGCGTCCGGCACCTCACGTGGGTCGGCCGAGTAGACACCGTCAACGGCCTTGGCCATCAGCAGCACCTCGCAGCCGATCTCCAGGGCACGCTGGGCCGCGGTGGTGTCGGTGGAGAAGTACGGCATACCCATACCTGCACCAAAGATGACCACGCGGCCCTTCTCCAGGTGGCGCTTAGCACGCAACGGCAGGTACGGCTCCGAGACCTGTGCCATGTTGATTGCAGTTTGAACGCGGCAGTCCACGCCCTCCTGCTCGAGGAAGTCCTGCAGAGCCAGGCAGTTCATGACCGTGCCCAGCATGCCCATGTAGTCAGAGCGTGCGCGGTCCATGCCGCGCTGCTGAAGCTGTGCGCCACGGAAGAAGTTACCTCCGCCAATGACGACACAGACCTCGACGCCCTTTCGGGAAACTTCCGCAATCTGTCGGGCAACGTTTTGCACCACGTCCGGGTCAACGCCAACCTTGCCGCCACCGAACATCTCACCACCGAGCTTGAGCATCACACGTTTGAAGCCATTGCGCTCGACAGATTCTGCCATGACCATGCACCTTTCTCACACCGTTTAAAAAGTCGCAGACGAGTCTACCCGGTCACGACAGCAAGGCACACTTGACGCTCCGCATTGTCTGCAACATGGCAGCAAAATGCCCCACCCGAAGCAATCGGATGGGGCATTCACACTAGCTAGCAGCTAGAGGTTAGAGCACAAATTACAGCGAATTAGTGCTGACCAACCTCGAAGCGGACGAAACCGGTCAGGGTAACGCCAGCCTCTTCCATGAGCTGCTTAACGGTCTTCTTGCTGTCAGCGACGGACGGCTGCTCCAGCAGAACAACGTCCTTGTAGAAGCCGTTCAGACGGCCCTCGACGATCTTGGCGATAGCCTGCTCCGGCTTGCCCTCTTCGCGAGTAATCTTCTCGTAGACAGCGCGCTCTGCCTCGACGCGGTCAGCCGGGACATCCTCGCGGGACAGGTACTGAGCCTTCAGAGCGGCAACCTGCATAGCTGCTGCGTGAGCAGTCTCTGCAGCGCCCTCTCCCTCACCGGTGTAAGCAACCAGAACACCGACAGCTGCCGGCAGGTCTGCTGCACGGCGGTGCAGGTAGACAGCGATGTTGTCGCCCTCGAGAGTAGCAGCGCGACGCAGCTCCAGCTTCTCACCGATCTTTGCGGAGAGCTCCTGGGTAGCCTCAGCTGCGGTCTGACCGTCGAGGTCAGCTGCTGCGAGCTCTTCCGGGGAGTTTGCCTTGACTGCTGCGGCAGCGTCGGCGACCTTGTTGGCGAAGTCGATGAACTCCTGGTTCTTGGCAACGAAGTCGGTCTCGGAGTTGACCTCGACCATGGTGTTACCAGAAACAGCAATCAGGCCCTCGGCAGCGGTGCGCTCTGCACGCTTGCCGACGTCCTTTGCGCCCTTAATGCGCAGGATCTCGACAGCCTTGTCGAAATCGCCGTCGGTCTCGACGAGTGCGTCCTTACAAGCCTTCATGCCGGAGCCGGTCAGCTCACGGAGCTTCTTGACGTCAGCAGCAGTGAAATTCGCCATGCTGGGCGTTCCTCCTTGTGGTGGTTAGAACTTGTGGTGGTTAGAAAGTTCAGCTTTACTCAGCGGATGCCGTCTCAGTTGCAGCGGAGCCCTCGGCGTCCATCTCTGCAGCCTGGTCGGTGTTCTCAGCGGCGGACTCGATCGGAGCGTCGCCTGCTGCTTCGCGAGCAGCGTTGGCCTCGCGCTCAGCGCGAGCCTTGCGGCCCTCTTCAACAGCGGTGGAGATGATGCGGGTCAGCACGGAAGCAGCGCGGATTGCGTCGTCGTTGCCCGGGATCGGGAAGTCAACGTCATCCGGGTCGCAGTTGGTGTCCAGGATGGCAACAACCGGAATGCCCAGCTTCTTAGCCTCGGCGACAGCGATGTGCTCCTTGTTGGTGTCAACAATCCACAGTGCGGACGGAACCTTGGACATGTCGCGAATGCCGCCCAGGGTGCGCTCCAGCTTGGTGCGCTCACGGGTCAGCATCAGGATTTCCTTCTTGCCGCGACCCTCGTAGCCGTTCTCAGCAGCGTCCATTGCCTGAAGCTCCTTCAGGCGAGCCAGGCGCTTGGAAACGGTGGCGAAGTTGGTCAGCATACCGCCGAGCCAGCGGTGGTTGACGTATGGCATGTCAACGCGCTCTGCCTCGTTCTGAACGGCTTCCTGAGCCTGCTTCTTGGTACCGACGAACAGGATGTTGCCACCGTGAGCGACAGTCTCCTTGACGAACTCGAAAGCCTCGTCGATGTAGGTCAGGGTCTGCTGCAGGTCGATGATGTAGATGCCATTGCGCTCGGTGAAGATGAAACGCTTCATCTTCGGGTTCCAACGACGGGTCTGGTGACCGAAGTGGACACCTGCATCGAGCAGTTCTCGCATGGATACAACAGCCATGTCATATTCAGGGAAGATCCTCACGTCCAGCCTGACTAGGGCTGCGGCTGCTTCCCTTCCTTTCTTATCCGATATAGGTGGTTACAGTTCACGCACAGGCTTTCCCTGTGCCCTAGCGCTCCCCCGCTGCCTCACACCCGACAGATATTCTTGCCGAGCACCCGTGAACCAGCCGGAATGGGTCGCGCGCGTAGTCTTTGTGCTAATGACCGCCCGATTAAGGCAGACACCGCGAGCGTCATCTTATCTGATACATCGCGCAGGTCGCAATATCTGACACGCCCTGCTATCCACAGGACAAAAAGTCATCCACAGCTAGAACCGTTTGCAATGCACTGCCGCTTGTCGACGGGTGTAGCGTCCGCCACACTATCGCGCATGACAACCAAGCAGAGTTTCAGGCGCTCGCTAATGCGCACATTAGCGCTATTCGTGCTCGCTGTCGCGCTAACAACACCCCCAAGCCCACCTGCAGCTACCGGCGAGCCAATATCCGCTATTACGCATACTTTCCCTGTGCACGGCAAAGTTCTACGCTTCTACACCCCACCGGAAAAACGCTGGCAGCCTGGACATCGCGGAGTAGACCTGAACGCCTCCCCGGGCCAGCCAATCCGCGCCTCAGCTCCCGGTGTGGTGCATTTCGCCGGTTCGATCGCCGGAATGACTTCCGTGTCAATCATGCACGCCGATGGCATCCGCACAACCTATCAGCCCATAGATACCGCGTTAGAAAAGGGAGACCACGTGGCCGCTGGCCAGGTGATTGGTCATCTTGTGGTCAACGCCAAACATCCCGAACCGGGCCTGCATTGGGGCGCACTGCGCGGCAAAGACTATCTCAACCCACTGGATTTGATACAGCGGAGACCAATCGTGCTCAAGCCTGTACGCAATTAAACAACCCTGCGCAATTAAGCGCGCGGATGTGCCCGCTTATGTACTTCACGGAGACGATCCGCTGAGACGTGGGTATAAATCTGCGTGGTCGCCAGACTCGAATGACCGAGCATCTCCTGCACCACACGCAAGTCAGCGCCACCTTCCACCATGGCCGTGGCCGCAGAATGTCGGAGAGCATGCGGTGAAACATCAGCCCATTTATGAATAACTCGGCGCGCCTGACGAGGATTCAATCTACCTCCACGCACACCGAGAAAAAGCGCATGTTCGGCCTGTGCGGAAGCATGAAAGCTTCCACGCACCTGGAGCCAGCCTTTGAGTGCCGCCTCCGCTGGTGCACCGAAGGGCACGATGCGCTGCTTGTTCCCCTTACCCACTACCGAGATGATGTGGCGGGAAAAGTCCACATCTGAGACGTCGGCCTTGCACAGCTCTTCTACACGCATCCCGGTGGCATACAACAGTTCCACAATGGCCAAGTCGCGAGCCGCAACTGCGCTGTCCTCGGATGAGACTTTCTCGATTGCCTCCTCAACCCTCTCCGGCGAGAGCACTTCCGGAAGATGCTGATGTTTCTTCGGCGTTGACAGCCGCAGCGACGGATCAGCATCGAGAATTTGCCGAGCTACGAGCCAACTACAGAACTGGCGAATGGACGTCGTTAAGCGAGCCAGCGATGACCGCGCAGCACCCTCCGCATGCTTCGCGCCGAGGTGCGCACGGATGACAGGGGTGGAGAGTTCACTGATGTGGTCCAGGCCGGCGAGGAGGGGGATGAGATCGGCTCGATAGGCACGGACGGTTGCGTCAGAGAGTCTGCGGGAATAAGTCAGCTCATCGAGAAAATCCATGAGCACGGCCTCAATATTGGCGGATAACCCGAGATCCAGCTCAGTCCTGTCGTCGTTATTGGTTGCGCGCTTCACGGTTCTGACCTTAGTAGATGCACACCGCGAGACCTCACCAGACAGCGGAAAAAGGCAGTGACTCCGACTTTCGCCAGAGCCACTGCCCTATTGCCTCACCCATGTCACAAGCCCGTTTCCGTAACAGTTACTTAGGCTTGCCTTGCCTATATTACTGAGCGTACAGAGAATTGCAATACCTAATTCAAGATTTTTTCGAGATTCTCTGCAGAAGGCTTTATTAGCGCCTCACTAACGCTTCTGTTCCTGGCGCAACCACCCACCCTCCACCCGACTGGTCAGCCCCTGTCCCTGCAGCTCCAGCAACAAATGTGTCGTAAGCGCCACGGCCAATCCCGCCTGCGCTGCGACTTCTCCCACCGGCGTTGGCTCCGCAGAATTCAGAGAGTCGTAGACAGCGAGCTCGTTTCGAGAAAGCTTCTGCACCGCCGACTTTTCCCACAACAATTCAAGCTGAGCATCCTCGTTCACTGTGCCAACTGACCGATACAGCGACCGCACATTATCGGCACTACACACCAGGACAGCCTCGCCACTGCGGATTAGGTCATGACAGCCAGAGGTAGTTTGCAGCGTCACCGGTCCCGGCACTGCTCCCAAGGGCTTGTTTAGCCTCACTGCCCAGTGCGCTGTGTTGCGCGCCCCTGAACGCCAGCCCGCCTCGACGATTGTGGTTGCTCGCGATAGGGCCGCTACCAGACGATTCCTAGTCAAAAACCGATGCCGCGCAGGTCGCACCCCCAGTGGATACTCCGTAATCAGCGCACCCCGCTCTGCAATCCCGTCGAAGAGTTCTGCATGCGCCCGCGGATAGTCAACCCCTACACCACCGGCTCCGACCACAACCGTAGTGCCGCCAGCGTCGAGCGCAGCTCGATGCGCCGCGGCATCAATACCCAACGCACCACCACTGATGACACTAACCCCCGCATTCGCGAACTGCCCCGCGAATTGGGCCGCCACCTGTGTCCCGTAGCTGCTGGCCATCCGCGTTCCGACAATCGCCACCGCTTCACTGACCACGTCCCGCAAGTCACGGCCACGCACCCACAGCGCAAGTGGTGGTGCATCGGCGCGGTCACGGACTTCGAGCGTCGTAAAGCAGGACAGCAGCTCCCCCGGCCACTCTGGGTGCCCCGGATAAATAAGACGCCACCCCATCGCTGCCGCCAGCTCCAAATCGTGGCCGCTCTGGTCAACGTCGGCCCGTGCCTGCGTCGTATTGAGCAGACCTTCCGGCAGCCCGGCGCGAGCCTTGATCCTCTCTGCTACCTCTACCGGCCCAAACTCCGTCACGAGCCGCACAATCTGCGGATGCGTCGCCTCTATCACACGATTCAGGTAAGCCCACGCGTGAATTTCGTCCATTTCTCCCCCTTGATAGTGGTTCGGTTGTATTAGCCGCCCTCGCGGTCATGCAGCTGGCAGGCACGTTGCACGTGCTCGAAGGTAAACGCGTCTACTCCCCCGAGGTCTGCGAGCGTCCACGCCACTGCGATTACTTTGTCCACTCCCCGCTGGGTAATCTCTCCGTTCCTCAACTGGAAGTCCAATAACGCCATCGCTTCTTCGTCTAAGCCCGCGTGACGACGGAGAAGCGAGCGTGGCACACTCGCGTTGGTGACGGCTGCTTCGTCGGCAAGCCCCAGGGCCTGCCACCTATGTCGGGCACGGTCACGTGCGGCCTGTACCCGATCGCGAACGGCCGCGGAGGGCTCATTGTGTGCTTTGTTTTTAATTCCCAGCTTGGCCCCGGCAGGACTGAGCGTGACGTTGAGATCCATGCGATCGCGTAGCGGGCCCGATAATGCGCGACCATGCTTGGCTCGCTCGGTACTAGAACAGGTGCATTCGCTGGCATACGCCGCCCCACACCGACAGGGATTGGTCGCCATGACTAGTTGTGTTCTCGCCGGAAAGGTCACTCGATGGTGCGTACGCAGGTGGACGACCACCCCGTTTTCCATCGGCATCCGCAACGCATCCAATACCGCCGGGCGCATGAGGGTGATTTCGTCCAAGAACAGCACCCCATGGTGGGCAAGGCTAATCGCGCCGGGCTTGGGCACAGCACCGCCGCCGACTAACGCTGCCACAGTCGCGCTGTGATGTGGAGCCACAAACGGCGGATGTTGAATAAGAGTGTCCGCAGTATCGAGCGCTCCGGCCACCGAATGCAGCGCGGTGACCTCCAGCTGCTGCCACTTCTGCAATGGCGGCAGAATTGTGGGCAAGCGCTCAGCGAGCATGGACTTCCCAGTTCCCGGAGAACCCTGCATGAACAGATTGTGCCCACCTGCTGCGGCTACCTCGAGGGCGAAGCGGGCCTCAGGTTGGCCATCGACATCGGCCAGGTCTACCGAGAAGGCTTGTTCGCTGGGGTCGTCGTTAAGCGCGGTCGTCAAACCTGAGCCGGTGAGTACCCAGCCCCATAGCTGTGTGAGGTCGGCTGCGGTGCAGACTGCGATGCCGTCGACGAGCGCGGCCTCGGCGGCGTTGGCGGCGGGGACGACAACCCAATGGGCACCTGCCTCGCGGGCGGCAAGGACCTGCGGCAGCACTCCACGCACCGGGCGAATGGAACCGTCGAGCCCAAGTTCGCCAATGAGAACCGTGTGGCGGAGACGACCTCGGGCCTCCATGTCATCGCTGGTTGCGATAAGGATGGCGCAGACGATGGCGAGGTCAAAGCTAGTGCCGTGCTTGCGGATATGCGCCGGCGACAGACTCACCACGACTTTTGTCTTCGGCCAGGGCAACTGCGAGTTAGCAACCGCCGTGCGCACGCGATGTTTGGCTTCTCCGACGGCGGCATCGCCGAGCCCACCGATATACATTCCCGGCAAGCCACGCCCAACATCGGCTTCCACCTGCACAATAGTTCCTTCAATGCCGCTGAGGCTGACTGCAAGAGCTGTACCGACAGTCATCTAGCAGTCCCACATGATTGCGTCGCTGATTGCGGGAATGTACGTAACTGCAACGACTGGAGGACCGGACGAAGGGCTGGACACTGTGACTTCTGCGCAGTCGATAACTACGGACTCTAACCAGTAGGTAGAACTCTCTGACAGCCACTGTCCCGCCGCCTTGCGCAAATGACGAAGCTTGGCTGCTGTGATGGACTCTCTGCCGTCCCCAAACTGACTACTTCGCGAGCTGCGCCGCGTTTTTACCTCCACAAAATGCAGCCTGCCGTCAACATCTTCAGCAATAAGATCGAGCTCATAGCGCCCCACCCGCTCATTCCGAGCAATAACTTCCCACCCCTGATCCTCCAACATCTCAGCAACGAAATCCTCCCCAAACGCGCCGAGCTGTCTTGTGGTTAGTTCTTCAAAGCTCTGTGTCATAGCCCCGGTCCCCCTGGTTCCCCGTTGAATTGTGCCTTGGCGGTTTACTGCCTAGACTTTTGCCGCCTTGGCGGTTCGGAAACACTCTTGCACAGCGGGCATGACAAAGGCCCTCCGATAAATGCTCAGAGGGCCCTAACTGTGGATAATTTTTCGACTGTGGATAACTGTTAGCAGCTAGCCATAACATGCGATGACAGGCGACGATAACCTACGGCAGTCGCAAGTCCGGCTTATCCAGTTCCTCGATATTGACATCCTTGAAAGTGATAACGCGCACGTAGCGGACAAACCGAGCCGGGCGATGGACATCCCACACCCACGCATCCGACATCCGCAGCTCGAAATAGACCTCGTTTTCGCTGTTGTGCGGAATCAGCTCCACAGCATTAGCAAGGTAGAACCTGCGCTCCGTCTCAACAACGTACGAAAACTGACTAACGACATCGCGGAACTCCTTGTACAGGGATAGTTCAACGTCGGCCTCGTAGTTTTCTAGATCTTCTGCGCTCACGACCGCGACGGCTCCTTCGAGTGTTTACATGTTGCTCTTTTTGTACATGTTGGTCTATTCGGGGTGCTCAAGATACTCCGCGTGTGCCAAGCGCACATTGCGGTATGACCACCGATGCTCCGGGGTTGCGCCATGGCGTGAAATCGCTTCCATATGCGATGACGTGCCGTAGCCCTTATGCCCCGCCAGACCATAGTCCGGATACTTCTCCGATAGGTCAACCATAATGCGGTCGCGGGTGACTTTGGCTAAGACACTCGCAGCAGCAATACATCGGCAAGCGGAATCACCACCAATCACGGGCAAATAGGGTGCCGTGAAGCCAGACACCTTGAGTGCGTCGGTAAGCACGTAGCCAGGACGCTGCCCCAACCCGGCTACCGCGCGGCGCATTCCAGTGACATTCGCGTCCTGGATGCCGAATTGGTCGATGTAGGACGCGGGAATCGTCGTCACGCAAAAAGAGGTGGCGAAGCGTTGGATGAGCGGAAAGAGCCGTTCACGTGCGGCCGGCGTGAGCTTTTTAGAATCGGTGAGCTTATCCAGCTCTGCGATAGGGCGTTCTGGAAGGCAGCAGGCGGCGATAACTATCGGGCCTGCACAGGCGCCGCGACCAGCCTCGTCGACCCCGGCTACAGGTCCAAAGCCGCGCTTTGCCAGCGCGACCTCTATCGTGCGCGACTGCTTCAGCCTCCGCAGTTTCGGCGCCGGCGGCGTGAGCAGACTGTGCTGACTAGTTGTGCTGGATGTCCGGATCATCGACGCCACCGATGCGGTTAAACGGCAGGATGATTGCCTGCACCTTGCCGACGACGTTATCCAGTGGCACAGTACCCTGCAGCTCGTCGCCCATGTGATAGCGAGAGTCCGCGGAGTTGGTGCGGTTATCACCCATGACCCACAGATGCCCCTCCGGCACTGTTACCGGCCCGAAGTACGGGCCACCACACTGCTCTGAGCCAAGATTATCCACCACCGGCTTGTCTGCTGGAGTTTTAATGAAATCCTGGTCTGTCATCTTGCCGTCAACCATGATGCCGGGATCTCCTGGGCGACACTGCACAGTCTGCCCACCCGTGGCAATCACACGCTTGACCAACGCATTTTCATCAGGGGCGACAAGGCCAATCCAGGAACCAACCGTCTGCAGCGAGTTTGCCACCGGGTTAGTAGAACGCTGTGACACGTAGTTACTATTCCAGGACTCCGGGCCATTAAAGACGACAACATCGCCGGGCTTGGGATCTGAGAACTGGTAGGAAACCTTATCCACCCAAATGCGGTCACCGGTGCACCCGACACATCCGTTGAGCGTCGGCTGCATCGACTCGGATGGAATCACGTAGACACGGCCGATAAAGGACTGCACACCAGCACTGATGAGCAGGGCAATCACGATAATGATTGGAATCTCGATGTACCACGGAGTGTGCTTTTCAGGCTCCTCGTCAAGTTTCCGGAAGCCTTTCAAGCCTTCAGTACGGTCTTCTTTTTGGCCGTCAGTCTGTTCGCGAGAATCGTCGTCGGTCATGGGAAAAGACTATACGCGATAGAAAAATCCCCACCGAGCTCAACACTCGATGGGGATTATTTTGCGCCAAAAGACTAGCGGCGCTCCTTGATGCGTGCAGCCTTACCGCGCAGGTTGCGCAGGTAGTACAGCTTCGCACGGCGAACGTCGCCCTTGAAGACAACGCGAATCTCGTCGATGTTCGGGGAGTGCACCGGGAAGGTACGCTCAACAGCGATACCGAAGGATACCTTGCGGACGGTGAAGGTCTCGCGGACGCCGCCGCCCTGACGACGGATAACGACGCCCTTGAAGACCTGAATACGCTCGGTCTTACCCTCGACAATCTTTACGTCGACCTCGACGGTGTCACCAGCGCGGAACTCCGGAATGTCGTCGCGCAGGTATGCTGCATCAACCTTGTCAAGAATGTTCATGGAAACTTATTCCTTTACTTTTTGCATAGACAGAGGACCCTGGCGGCGCTTTCCCACAGAGGGACGCTCGGCCGGTTCATGCCCGAAACAGGTAAAGCTGCCTATAAAGACAACCTGGAAATTATTACACACCCCCTGGTCAGAAACCAAACTCTTCCATGTTCGGCGGGTCTTGCGGGTCTTGGGGAGCTTCCGAGTCTTGGGGGTCTTGCGGGTTGGGAGTATCGGTGTCTTCTCCCCTGCGCGCTTCCTCGACCAGCTTCCGTGATTGCTCTATCAGCTCCTGGCGATACTCGTTATATTCTGCCAGCGCCTGCGTCATCCGCAGTCCCCGTTTGTCGAAAGTGTAGCGCCCGTGCCCGGCAAGCGGCCCGTCTTCCAGGCTCACCGCCTTTTTGCCCGTGCTTGACGACGTCCACAGTTCCACCCCATCCCGATCACGTGCAACATTCCACAGACCAGCTGTTTTCATGTTGTGGTGCCGGCGGCAGAGGCAGTGGAGGTTCGGCGTTTCTGTTGCCCCGCCCTCCTCTGGGTGCTCTTTGTCGTACGGCTCAATATGGTCAATGTCGCAGAGCTCCGCGGGTACATCACACCCCGGAAAGCGACACGTTCCGTCCCGACCTTTAACGAAGGCTCTCTGACTTTCGGTTGGGGCGTAGCCCTCCGCGGTTTCGTCGGCAAGCATACGAATATGCGTGACCTTATCAATCCACGCCTGCGTAGCTAACTGCGAGATCCAGCCAACGCCGCCAAGCCAGGCGGTGCGGGGACGCTCCTCTGTGGCAGGACAGTATAGGTTGAGTACGATTTTTGCCTCGGCGGTGCCGCGGATGAGGTGTGTCAAAGCTTCGACTCGAGTGCAGCCAGCTGAGCTGGAGATGGACTCGAGGGTGGTTTTGAATTCGAGAGCGCGGGTCTTTTCCAGCTCCATAAAAACTTCCGCGAAGTTGTCGCTCTCTTCAAAACCGATACTCTCTCCTACTATTTCGCGTTCTCCTGCAGGAAGCAGCGGATCGACATCACCCGGAAGGTTTTTGGGGCGAAGCTGAGGTTCAATTTCTTCGATAACCCGTTGCAGGAATTTATGTAGGCTGCGAACTCCCCGGAGTGCCTCGCCATGCTTTCGGGGAATGACAAAGCGGGCAATTTCTTCTTCAACAGCTGCACGCACCTCTGGATCGTGGAGCGGCGCTGTCGCGCGAGCAATGGTGATCAGATGCGCAAAGGGCAAATGAGCTCGAGCTTTAATAAAGGCACCCAGCCGGGGCATACGCGCTAACTGAATGCCGACCTCTACATACTCGAGCGCCTTACCGCGGGAAATACCCAACTCGGGTGCGATTTCAGCAATGTATGCATCCACATCAATCTCAAGCGACTTCGGCGTGCAACCGCAAGCTATACCCAGTTCCAGGCGATTGCGTTGGATACCCGCCACCGCCAACTGGTTCGTGGATGACTCGTGGAAAAACTGCGGCGCTTCAGGCAGCAGAGCCGCTTGGTAAACATCGGACGGTTGTTTGGCCGGACTATCTTTTTCAGACATTGTTCCCCCAAAGCCCCAACCCCGCTCAGTGTCGATAACCAGTGAATACCACTAGCCCAACGCCAAGAAGAGAAGCTCAAGCACTTTGTTCTTGATGCCTCCATTTTAGCACACCCATTCGATTGCGCAACCCCTTTAATAAAACTTTTTCGCTTGTACATTCGAGTGAATTGTTGAGCGTGTTATCAAATGTCACGAGGTGCATCTTCTGGCGAAACTCCGCGCACACTAAGACGGCACGCTACAACCGCTCGCTACAACGTCACGCTGATACAGCACTCCAATAACGACCGCTGCCGACCGTTGCTACAAAGCCCCCCCCAACTGCTAGATTGTCTCCATGCAGCAGATTCCACGCTTTGACCCCTGGATTGTTCGAGGAACAATCATCGCCCCGTGCGTTCTGGCGATTGCACAGCTTCTGTGGGTAATTGCCATTTCCGACCGACTACCGGAGCAGTTAGCAACGCATTGGAGCGGTAGCGGCACTCCCAACGGTTTCATGCCGCCAATTCAAAGCACATTGATTATGGCCATCATCGTCATCGCATGTGCGCAGATCGGTTGGCTCGGTGCAAAGACCAGCACGCCGCTTGTCGTGCGCAAGCCAATTGCAATAACCAACCTCGCCCTCTGCGGCTTCTTAATCGGCATTGAATTCGCGATTATCATCCCGCAGATCGGCACGACGGACCCTACGACCGCCCGAATCGGCTGGATCTATGCAATAGCCGGCGTCATCATCGGCCTAGTAGCGGCCCTGCTCGTGACGCGCCGCCTCAAGGACTACTCCTCGCTTACCGACGCCACGGTCACCGAGCCGACATCGCCACAGTTGCCCCATCGAGAAGGAGCCCCGACTCCCATCGATGTCAGTGTGGCCATCTCTAAGGGGGTCAAGGTCACCCTCGCAGTCTGGTGCGTGGTGTCTGTAGCGCTCGCAGTGTTCCTGCCAAGCCTCGGCATTGTTTTTCTGCTGTGCACGCCGCTATTCCTCATCGCATATGAAACCGGCATGACACTAGACACGGACCCGAAGACAGATTCCATTACCGTTTTTAACGGCTGTGGACCGCTGAAGATGAAACACCCCATTGAGCTTCGAACCATCAAATATGCGAAGCCGGCCACTTATAACTGGGCCGACGGTGGCGGTATTGGGCTTCGACTTGGCAATGATGGCCGCATCACCGTGGCGGCACGGTCAGGCGAGGCAGTCAAGATTGAGACCTCGGGGTCCGATTACACCATCGTCGTACCGGATGGAATGGCTGCGGCTGTCGCGGGTGAGATCAACAGCCGCATCGACGCTATGCGCCAATAGGCTATGCGCTAATAAATCAAGCGCTAACAGATCAGGAGCTAAAAGCCTGCCCTGCGCAGCGCGTCAGCCATGGAACCGCCGCCTCCACCGCGGTTGGCTCCACCGCGCTTCTTATTCTGGGAACCACGCTTTCGGCCGCCTCCACGGCCTTCTCCGCGACCGCCGTCACGCTTTGGCTTGGCATCCGAGGCGTCGTCGTCAAGCCTGAGCGATAGACCGATGCGGTTGCGTTCGACGTCAACGTCGAGAACCTTCACCTTGACCACCTCGCCCGAGCGGACGACCTCGTGCGGGTCGGAGACGAAACCGCGGGCCATGTTGGAGACGTGGACGAGGCCGTCCTGGTGGACTCCGACGTCGACGAAGGCGCCGAAGGCCACGACGTTGGTGACGGTGCCCTCGAGAATCATGCCGGGCTGAAGATCGGAGACCTTCTCCACGCCTTCCTTGAAGGTGGCGGTGACGAACTCGGGACGCGGATCGCGGCCGGGCTTGTCCAGCTCGGTCAAGATGTCCTGGACGGTGGGCAGGCCGATACCTGCGGACTCGTCGACGAAGTCTGCAGCACGCACCTTGGACAGGACACGGGAGTTGCCGATGAGCTCCTGGACACTAACGCCGGTCGAAGCGGCGATGGCATCGACGACGCGGTAGGACTCCGGGTGCACGGCGGAGGCATCCAGCGGGTTGTTAGCGCCGTGGATGCGAAGGAAGCCGGCGCACTGCTCGAAGGCCTTCGGGCCAAGACGCGGAACCTTCAGCAGCTCCTTGCGGGAGGTGAAAGCGCCGTTTTCGTCTCGGTAAGCGACGATGTTGTCCGCAACAGTCGAGGACACGCCAGCAACGCGACCGAGCAGCGGCGCAGAGGCGGTGTTGGCCTCCACGCCGACAGCGTTGACGGCATCCTCGACCACGGCATCGAGAGAGTGCTCGAGCTTGGTCTGGGAAACGTCGTGCTGGTACTGGCCGACACCGATGGACTTCGGATCGATTTTGACGAGCTCAGCAAGCGGGTCCTGCAGGCGGCGGGCAATCGATACGGCACCGCGGAGAGATACATCCATGTCCGGGAACTCAGCTGCTGCCAGGGACGATGCGGAGTAGACGGAAGCACCGGCCTCAGAAACCACCACAGGGGTCGGCTTCTTGCCACCGGCCTGAGCTATCAGGTCAGCGATTTCGCGGGCCAGGGTTTCGGTCTCGCGGGAAGCGGTGCCGTTGCCGATGGCCATGAGCTCCACGCGGTGCGTGGCGCAGAGAGTGGCCAGTTGCTCCTTGGCGCCGGACCAGTCATTGCGCGGCTGGTGCGGGTAGACGATGGCAGTGTCGAGCACCTTGCCAGTGGAGTCGACAACGGCGCACTTAACACCATTGCGGTATCCCGGGTCCAGGCCGAGAGTGGCGCGCTGGCCAGCCGGTGCGGCCAGCAGCAGGTCACGCAGGTTACGGGCGAAGACATCCACGGCTTCGGCCTCGGCGCGCTCCTTCAGTCGAGTGCGGGCATCGAGGGCAGCGGACACCTCCAACTTGGTGCGCCAACCGAAACGAACGGCCTGGTCAATCCACTTGGAGGTACCGCCGTCGGGAAGCTCAAAGGCCTCACGGATCATGTGCTCGTAGGTCTCATCCTCACCCGCATCGATGTTGAGCGTCAGGATGCCCTCGGCCTCACCGCGCAGCACGGCCAACACGCGGTGGCTAGGCATGGTGTCCAGAGGTTCGTTGTGCTCGAAGTAGTCACGGTACTTCGCACCCGCAGTCTCCTTGCCCTCCACCACGGCAGCGGCGGCGGAACCGGAGGACCACACCTGCTCACGGACAGAGCCAACCAAATCAGCATCGGTAGCGAAGCGATCGACCAAGATGGCACGGGCACCGGTCAGAGCGTCCTTCGCATCCTTACCAGCTGCCTCGCCGTACTTAGTGGCCAGAGTCTCGGGGTCCGCGGCTGGGTCGGCCAGCAGCTCCTCCACCAGCGGTTCGTACCCGGCCTCACGTGCAATATCGGCCTTGGTCTTGCGCTTCTTCTTGTACGGCAGGTAGAGATCCTCCAACCGCGCCTTAGTGTCGCAGGCGAGGATGGCGGCCTTGAGATCGTCGTTAAGCTTTCCCTGCTCTTCAATGGCGGCGAGAATCGTTTGCTTGCGCTCTTCTAGTTCGCGCAGGTAGACGACGCGTTCCTCGATGAAACGCAGCTGTGTGTCATCGAGCCCGCCGGTTACTTCCTTGCGATAGCGGGCGATGAAAGGCACGGTGTTGCCTTCGTCGAGAAGCTTGATAGCGGCGGCGACGGCACTTTCGGCAACGTCCGCACCAGTGGCGGCGAGTTCTCGGGCAATTACTGATGAAATCACCCGGGCAACTTTACTATCGTGGAAGTACCAATTGGCGAACGCCCCACAGAAGGCTCGCAGTAATCACCGGAAAAGGAGCCCCATGAAGCAGAAACTCTGTGCCGAATACCTGCGCATCTCCGACGAGGAGGCAGCGCGGTTAGTTGAGGTCGCAGCACCTGCGGCGACCAGCGACGGCGGCACGGCGGGGCTTGTTACCGACGGCGCGGAGAAGATTATCCTGCAGCACTTCGTCGACGTTCCGGACGAAGATGCCCTGGACATCGACACGGACTGGGAGTCCCTGCTGCGCACGTTGACCGGCAATCCCATCGACGGCCAGGCACTCGGCGACCCGCTGGCGGAGGCCATCCTCGGTGCCGACCGCGTCTGCCGCAAGCCGCTGTCCGCAGTCATCCGCGCCGATCGCGTCGGCGACGTGCACCAGACGCTGGCAAGCATCGATCTTGCCGCCCGCATCACGGACAATGGTTCGCTTATCGACGAAGCCACTGCGACACAGCGGTACCGCGAACTCGTGGCCTTCTACGAGGAGACTAAGGCAGCGCGTAGCGCCGTGCTCGTGGCCATCTCCTAAGAACTAGCAGCGCAACTGCTAAGCCGATAACTCCGGCGATGAGGCCGCCGATAACATCGGTGAGCCAGTGCGCCCCGACCCACACGCGCGACAGTGCCACAGCGCCGATAAGCGCGATGATGGCCAGGTCGAGCAGCTTGCGGGCTGTGCGGCGCAATACGGGGATGGCAAGCTGCATCGCGGCCATGCCACTGGAGGTAACCGCTGCCACATGTGCAGAAGGAAACGCCGCATCGTGCAGGTTGACCAGTGAGAACTCCTCTCCCGGTCGGTCGCGGTCCAAAAACCACTTCATGGCATAAGTCACCGCAATTGACGAACCGAATGACGCCGGCAATAGCAACGCCCACGCACGGAAGCGGAACCACAGGAGTGCCGCAGCAACAAGCGTGACCGGCGCGACGTAAATCGGCCGGATAATCTCGCTCAAGGCCAGCATCACACTATCGACGCGGCCATCCCGCGCCCCATGCAGGTCACTGACCCAACCCGCAAACGACTGATCCATACTCCCCGCCAGCTGCGTCTGAGTGAACCACGCCAGCGCCCCAAGGACAGCTAGCCAACCAATGACGTGCCGAGGTCGCGCAATTCGAACACGTGCCACTAGCAGTTCTCCTCGGTTACTTCCCCAATGACTCCCTGGATTATTTCCCGGTCACGGGCGCTGAGGTCGACGTCGGCAAGCAAATCGGGACGACGTTCGGCCGTGCGGATGAGCGATTGGTCGCGCCGCCAACGGTCCACCAGCGCGTGATTGCCGCTGAGGAGAACGTCCGGCACTGTCAGTCCACGCCACTCGCGCGGCTTGGTGTAGGACGGCCCTTCGAGCAGACCGTCAGAGAAAGAGTCCTCCTCGTGGCTTTTGCGATTGCCCAACACACCCGGGATCAACCGCACGACGGACTCCGCAATCACCAGCACCGCCACTTCCCCGCCGATCAGCACATAGTCCCCAATAGAGACCTCACGCACGCGGTAACGATTAGCGGCATCATCAATAACTCGCTGGTCGATGCCCTCGTAGCGCCCGCACGCGAACACAATGTGCTCCTCGTGTGAGAACTCCTGCGCCATCTGCTGCGTAAACGGCTCGCCCGCCGGGGTCGGGACGATCAGCAGGGGCTTCGCTGAATCTTCTTCGCTTAACGACGGCACTTCCGCTGCAGCATAGGAAGATTCCTCGACCAAGCCCAGTTTCTGATCATGGCGGACATTGTCCAAATGTGGCACCGCGGACGTGAGCGACTGCTCCGCTTTCAGCGTCGCCACCTCGTCGAGGGCGGGGCCCCAGACATCCGGCTTCATAACCATGCCGGGGCCACCGCCGTAGGGCGAGTCATCCACGGCTTGATGTACACCTGGCGCCCAGTCGCGCAGGTTGTGCACTCCGACACTCAAAATGCCCTGCTCAATTGCCTTGCCCAGCAGCGCATGACGCAGTGGCTCGAGGTACTCCGGGAAGATTGTGACTACATCGAGACGTAAGCTCACAGCTCCAACAGTCCTTCCGGCGGGGTGATGGTGACAGTAGAATTCTCAAGGTCAACTTCCGGAACGATGTCCTCTACCAGAGGGATGAGTACCTCCCGGGCCCCGTCGTCAAGCGTGACTTCAAGGAGACGATGAGCGGGCGCGCGGACGATAGAAGTGACCTCGCCTATATCGGTGCCGTTATGGACTACGCGCAGGCCTTCAAGTTCAAAGTCATAAAAGTCCTCGTCTTCGAAGACGGGCTCGGCATAAAACTTCATACCCCGATGACGCTCGGCCTCATTGCGGCCCGGAATCTCCTCGAAGCGAATCAGCAAACGCCCCTGGTGCGGGCGTGCCGTTTTCACAGTCAGCTGTTCCTCACGGCCGGCCTGTACACCCAACAGCGTGGCCCCGACTGCGAAACGCCCTTCCGGATCATCCGTTGTCGCATCGACGACGACTTCCCCGCGCACACCGTGGGGCTTGATCACTCGGCCAATAAGCACCATGTCAGCTACCGACACGCGCACACTCCCTCTCTTATAAAGGCTCTGTAAAACACCCCGCGTAAAGCAAAAAGGCGCCACCCAACACTTCGTCTTGAAGTATAAGGTAGCGCCCGGATTAGCTAAGCGGCGTACTCAGCGTCCTTATTACTCGGCGTCCTCGGAAGCCTCGGACTCAGCAGCCTCAGCCTCGGCAGCCTTTGCGGCCTCCTCAGCTTCCTTAGCAGCCTTAGCTGCTTCCTTGGCCTCGCGGCGCTTAGCGGTGATGGCCTCAGCGGACGGGCCATTGTTGGCCTCTTCCAGAGCCTTGTTGAACAGCTCGAGCTTGGTCGGCTTCGGCTCAGCAACCTTCAGAGTGCCCTCTGCACCCTCGAGACCCTTGAACTTCTGCCAGTCGCCGGTGACCTTCAGCAGAGCCAGAACCGGCTCGGTCGGCTGTGCACCGACGCCCAGCCAGTACTGAACGCGCTCGGAGTCAATCTTGATGATCGACGGCTCTTCCTTCGGCTGGTAGATGCCCAGGTTCTCAATGACCGCACCGTTGCGACGGGTACGAGCATCAGCAACGACGACGCGGTACTGAGCAGTACGAATCTTACCCAGGCGCTGCAGCTTAATCTTGACTGCCATGAGGAGTTCCTCTTTCTTCTATGTCACTGGACAATACTTATGCATCCGAGCTCACGAGTAATTACTAACGAAGTGCCTCGGACCGGTTTTGCCCTTGGGATATTTACACTGCGCGTGACCACCGGGCGGCCGTGGCCGGATCCGATGAATTCGCAGTCGTGCCTCAGCTGAGGATTCTCATTGAGACAACTCGAGGTATGTTACCAGCAGTTTTTGGAAATTAACAAAACTGCGCACTCGAAACGCTGCATACCCACTAAAGCTGAACGTCGTTGACAGTGCGGTAACGTAACATTCTATGAAAACCACCGGCACCCAATATAGGTATGACTTGGACGGACTACGGGGCATTTCGATTGCCCTCGTAGTCCTTTTCCATGTTTACGTCGGCCGCGTTTCCGGTGGTGTGGACGTATTCCTCTTGCTCTCCGGGTTTTTCTTCTTCGGCGCGCAGTACCGCAATGCCATCAATCCCCGGCAGTCCATCAATCCATGGTGGAGCATCTGGCGCACGCTGCGTCGCCTAATCCCGACACTAGTGCTGGTCCTCTTTGCGACAACCCTGTTTGTCATTTACTTCATTCCATCGCTTCGCACGATCGACATTGCCCAGCAACTCCGCGCCAGCCTGCTCTACTACCAAAATTATGAACTGGCACTCCAGGGCTCGGACTACGCAGCCGCAGAGAGCGAAACCTCCCCACTGCAGCACCTGTGGTCAATGTCGGTACAGGGCGAGTTTTATCTCGGCTCCATTTTGCTCATCTCCCTACTCGCCTGGATGACGCGCTCACCCCAGATTGTCGGCGCGGTTACCTCACCGGTGGAGGCGAAGCGCACCGACGCTACCGGCGGTAAACTCCGCCGAATCCTCACTCCGTTGCTGGCAGTTATCACTCTCGGCTCGATTGCCTATGCCTTCTATATGCACTCCGAGAACCAGGGGTGGAACTACTACTCCACTGTCAGCCGCCTCTGGGAACTCTGCCTCGGCGCACTACTCGGACTGATTCTTGTCCGGGGATCCATCCCCATGCCCAAGCCACTTCGAGTGCTGTTAGCCAGCATCGGCCTCGCACTGGTAGTCTCCACCGGTTTCATCTTCGACGGCGCCGCACAGTTCCCAGGCCCTTGGACCCTATGGCCCCTCGGTGGTGCTGCGCTGATTATTATCGCCGGCCCTGAGGCGGGCTGGATCTCCAAGTTCCTGGCCAGCCGCCCAATGCGCGAAGTAGGCCAGAGCGCCTACGCGCTCTACCTGTGGCACTGGCCTCTTCTCATCCTGGCCATAAACTACCTCAACCGCGATACTCCGGGGCTGAAGCTTGGCACCGCAGTGATCGTCGTTTCCTTTATTTTGGCCAAACTCACCAACAAGTATGTCGAGCTGCCGCTGGCTCAATCGACTCGCCGACCGACCCGGACTCAGCCCGTCGTCGGCGATGCAATCCACGCAATGAAGCATCGTCGCCCGGCTCGTCGTCTAGCGGCAGTCGGCACTGTTGTCGTCATTGCGTTGGTCGGCATGTCCAGCCTTGTCAACGTGCAACAGGTGCGCGTCGATCGCGCCTCCGCCACCAGCCTAGATCCAGAGGTCTATCCAGGTGCACTCGCGCTTACCGACGGGTACGAGGTCCCCAAGGCAGCCACAAAGCCGAATACCGATTTCATCACGGACCTTTGGCCGGAACCTGCCCTCGATGGCTGCCTTGCGACAGGCGGTGAGGACGTCGGATACTTCCCGCCGAATCGCCGTTGGCGCGATGAGACCCAGCCGTGTGTCTACGGTGATCCAGATGCTAGTGACTCGATTGTCATCGTCGGCGGCTCGCACATGGAACATTGGTTTGCCCCGATTGATGCCTACGGCAAAAACAACGGGTACCGAGTGGTGGTTCTTCTCCGACAAGGCTGTCCAGCGACCTTAGAACCGATCCACGGAGTCGGCGATATCTGCGTGGCCTGGACTTTCGAGGCTCTGCAGAAAATTGACGAGATTCAGCCAGAGATGGTTTTCACCACTTCAACCAGACCCCTGTTCCAGGCGGACCCACCGCAGCCCGGCGACTACACACCGGATGGTTACGTTTCGTTTTTCGCTGCTCTACAAGAACGCGGAATTGATTTCTTCGCCATCCGCGATAACCCATGGGCGCTACGGGAGGACTTGGACCAATTCTCCCCCAGCGTATGCGAAGAAGCGGAAGAAGACTGCACTATCCACCGCAAAACTGCCCTAAATGCAGAAAATCCCGCTGAGGAGATTCTTGCGAACTTCCCCAACGGGCACAGTCTAGATTTCTCCGACATCTTCTGCGGTCCGACCACCTGCCGTAAAGTTATTGGCAATATCTACGTCTACCGCGACAGCAATCACATCACCGATGAACTAGCGGCCACTTTCAGTCCTGAAATGGACCGCCAGATTCAGAAGGCTCTGCGGGACTAGCTACTTCTAGTCCCCGCTACTTCTTGCCCTGTCCGAAGTCGAGATTGTTGAGGTCAAAGTCCTCCATACCTTCTGGCAGCTGATTACCCATCTGCTTCTGCAGCTTCTGCAGTTCAGCCATGCTAGGCATACCCGGTATGCCCTGCATACCTGGCATTCCAGGCATACCGGGCATTCCGCCACCGCGCATTGCCTTCGGCGGCGTTGGACCACGGTTAGCGCCCTTGCGCTTATTCTTGCCCTTGCCCTTTCGACCACGCTTGGCCTTGCGGTTCGATGGGCGACCACCGCCCATACCAAATCGGCCGGCCATCTGCGCCATCATCTTCCGCGCCTCATTGAAACGCTCGATGAGCTGGTTAACCTCTGAAACGGACACACCGGAACCGTTGGCGATACGACGACGTCGTGAAGCATTCAGAATCTTCGGATTCTCGCGCTCTTCCGGAGTCATACCGCGGATAATCGCCTCGATGCGGTCAAGCTGCTTTTCGTCGACCATTTCCGCGGCCTTGGACATTTCCGCGCCGCCGGGGAGCATCTTGAGGATGTTGCCGATTGGGCCCATCTTGCGGACCATCATCATCTGCTCGAGGAAGTCCTCGAGAGTCAGCTCACCGGAACCAATCTTCTGGGCGGACTTGGCAGCCTGCTCATGATCGATTTCCTTGGAAGCGACCTCAACCAACGTCTTTAGGTCACCCATCCCCAGGATGCGGCTGGCCATACGGTCTGGGTGGAAGACGTCAAAGTCCTCCAACTTCTCGCCCGTGGAGGCGAACAGAATCGGCTTACCGGTGACCTCACGGATAGACAGTGCAGCGCCACCGCGCGCGTCGCCATCGAGCTTGGTCAGTACAACGCCGGTGAAGTCAACGCCGTCTCGGAAGGCCTTGGCGGTCTCTACCGCGTCCTGACCAATCATGGAGTCGATGACAAACAGAACTTCATGCGGGTTGATGGCATCGCGAATGTCGCGGGCCTGCTTCATCAGAACCTCATCGATACCCAGGCGACCTGCGGTATCGATAATCACCACATCGTGGCGATGCTGGCGAGCATAAGCGAGGCCACGGAACGCGGCGTCAACTGGATTGTCCTCGCTGGTGCCCATTTCATGGGTGGAATCGAGGCTGGTGCCCGGGAACGGTGCGAAGCACGGCACGCCTGCACGCTCAGCGACAATTTCCAGCTGCTGCACCGCGCCCGGACGCTGCAGGTCACAGGCGACGAGGACCGGGGTGTGCCCCTGATCCGTGAGGTACCTGGCCAATTTACCGGCCAAGGTGGTCTTACCAGCGCCCTGCAGACCGGCCAGCATGATAACCGTTGGTGGCTGCTTCGACATATTCAGCCGTCGAGTCTCGCCACCGAGGATGTTAATCAGTTCCTCATTGACGACCTCAATAATCTGGTTTGCCGGGTTGACAGTCTGGCTGCCAATAATTTCGTTAGCGCGTTCCTTGATGCGCTTGATGAAGGTACGGACAACCTCGAGGGAGACATCGGCTTCCAGAAGAGCCAGCCGAATCTCGCGGGCGGTGGCGTTAATATCCGCCTCAGTCAGGCGGCCCTTCCCGCCCAGCCCCCGCAGGGCACCCGTCAAACGATCGGAAAGAGACTCAAACAAGTTTCCAGCTCCCCTTTTGCCTTGTTTTTTCTTAACTGTTCTACCGTACCCGCTGGATACTCCATTTGGCACATATCTACAGCTTCGCCTATCGACAACGATTGCAGCCCACCCACCCTAAATGCCCCGATTCGGGTGTAACCAATAGGAAGTAAGAAATAGCAATAGGATGAAGCTCTTTTGTACTCAAGGACGTTAGATTACTGTTCGTTATTTTAATGTGACAATTAAACGAGCCTCCAGATATGAATGCCCTACTGCATAAAGAACGTTTATCCAACCCAGTTACCACCAGCTAGGTAACAGAAAGATAACGCCAGTGGCTAGCTTTTGCTAAGGCCACCCTTAGTAAGAACCTCCCCCGGAATGGTGTAAGCCAAATAGCAAACCGGCGGCATTGCAGCAGGTCAAAGCACGCCACTGCGCACCTGATGTTATTCCTATAACTACCTCCAATACCGTTCATATATCAACCAGTTTATGGTTAATCATGAACCTAGTTAACCGCAGTTGGCCTGGTTTTATTTTCCGCCGTGCACGATGAGGGATGAACGGCGAAATCATATTCATTGGTCTCTGACCGTTTGACTCCTTGAGAGGTTTTCATGAAGAAGTTCACCACGGCTATCGCCGCCGCTGCCTTCTCCGCCAGCATGATTGCAAGCGCAGGCACCGCTACTGCACAGATTCCGGACTCAATGCCGACCGAGTGCCCCGCCGGCCAGCACTTTGAGAACGTCGGAGGCACTTTCCAGTGCGTCGCAGACCAGCCTGAGCAGGATTCCACTGACGGAATTCCGGCCCCAATGCCGGACAAGTGCCCAGACGGCCAGCACTTTGAGAACGTCGGCGGAACCTTCCAGTGCGTCGCGGACCAGGAAGCTCCTAAGCCCGAAACACCGGGCGACAATGAGTCCCAGCCGGGCGACCCCGGAAACCCAGGCATTTCTGATAAGCAGTGCCCGGAGGGCGAGCACTTCGACATGAGCAAGCCAGTTCCAGGCAACCCGAATGTCTTCGGTGTCTGCGTCAAGGACGAGGCGAAGCCGGACACTGACAAGCCAGGCACGGACAAGCCGGACACCGAGAAGCCAGGCAAGGACGGCAAGGACGGTAAGCCGGGCAAGGACGGCAAGGACGGTAAGGACGGTAAGCCAGGCAAGGACGGTAAGCCGGGCAAGGATAGCAAGGACGGTAAGCCAGGCAAGGACGGTAAGCCGGGCAAGGACGGCAAGGATGTCAAGGTAAACGTTGACATCAAGATCTCTGCTGAGTGCAAGAACGAAAACAAGTGCACGAAGGAAGAGAAGAAGGCCAAGGAAAAGGCCGAGAAGAAGGCTTCCGAGTCCAAGAAGACGACCTCTTCCGAGAATGTAAAGAAGGTTTCGGACTCCAAGAAGTCTGAGCAGAATACCTCGGAGTCCAAGAAGGCTTCTTCGACTCAGAGCACTGGCCTGGCAGCCACCGGCGTTGACGCCACCACCCTGGGCGGAGCCGCTCTGGTTCTCCTTGTCGGCGGTGTCGCCGCTACCCGCATCGCCCGCAAGAACCGCTAAGAAGCTTGGGGTTCTACCCCGGTAACGAAACATAAAATGCTCCTGATGCCTATTTAGCATCGGGAGCATTTTTGTGCGCCATACCTCCGAAAAGTCATAGCTCCTATAGCCCGAAGCATAAAACCTCACAGGCACCGATTTTTTACCGAACCTCTACGCCCCATCCACCTTTCACCACCCGACACAATCAGGTACCACGCTTCGCTAGCGAAGACAGAAAAGCCCCCTACCGAGTCGACAGTGACTGGTTCTATAAACGCCCTACCCACAACGGGTGTACACACTCAGCGTTGTAAATATAAGTTCCCACTTCCCCTTACTGGGGTTTGGACAAGTCAACAATTTCTCTTTACCCCCCCCTTCCCAAACCCATACCACCAAAGACTGTAATTAGTTATTCGAATCAAAAGTGTGAACAGTGTTCCCCCTTAAGTCCTTTGATTGCAGGGCTTTCCTATAGACATTGTGAGGTTTCCAAATGAAGAAGCTCTCTTCGACCATGGTGGCCGCTGCCGCTTCAGCCGGCATGCTCATCGGCGTTGGCGCCGCCACCGCACAGATTCCTGACCCCGCCCCGTCGGAATGCCCCGCCGGTCAACATTTTGAAAATGTTGGCGGTACTTTCCAGTGTGTAGATGACGCTGCAAATCCGGATCCAGGAGGTTCATCGAACGATGGCATTCCACCGGGCGTTGAGGACACCCAGACCTGTCCCGACGGTTCCCCGCGTGACATGAGTAAGATTGACCCGGCAACCGGGGCTTACGGTGCTTGTGGCACTTCAGATGATTCCGGCCCAACTCCGGAGCCTGATGAAGATGCCCCAGAAAATGACGGAATTCCGCCGGGAGTTGATGACACCGCAACGTGCCCCGACGGTTCCCCGCGTGATATGAGCAAGATCGACCCGGCAACCGGAGTCTACGGCTACTGTCCGACCTCCGATGACGAAACTCCGGGCGACGATGAGAACCCAGGCGATGACGCTCCGGGCGACGATGAAAACCCAGGTGACGAACAGCCCGGGGAGGACGAGAATCCTGGGGAGGAAAATCCAGGCGACAAGCCCGACACCCCTAAGAATGACGGTAAGCAAACCGGGACCAAGAACACTGGGCTAGCAGTCACTGGTGTTCAGGCGACTGCCCTCGGCGGTGCCGCTCTTGCACTCTTGGTCGGTGGCGTGGCAGCTACCCGCCTCGCACGCAAGAATTCTAAGGATTCCTAGCACAACTCTCCGCTAGATTCCTAGCACCTCAACATTAAAGGCCCCGGAGCCCCGCGTATCCTCTACAGAAATCTACGCGGTGGCTCCGAGGCCTTTATTTTTGCCGGGGGCAACGGGCGACGCTGTACTCACCAATCGATGGAAAATTCACTCATCGATGTTAGTTACTATTTGCGGCCGCCGAGCAGTGCGTCTACGAAGCTCTCCGGCTCAAACGGCGCCAGGTGGTCAGCACCTTCACCAAGGCCAACCAACTTCACCGGCACACCGAGCTCGTTTTGCACCTGGAATACAATGCCGCCCTTCGCGGTACCGTCCAGCTTGGTCAGGGCAACGCCGGTGATGTCTACTACATCCCGGAACGTACGAGCTTGCAGTAGACCATTTTGGCCAACCGTCGCGTCCAAAACCAGGATGACTTCGTCAACCTGAGCCTTCTTCTCCACCACGCGCTTAATCTTGTCCAGTTGGTCCATCAGACCGACCTTGGTGTGCAGGCGGCCGGCGGTGTCGATGAGCACCACATCAGCGCCGGACTCGATACCGTGAGCAACTGCCTCAAATGCAATAGAAGCAGGATCGGCGCCTTCAGCGCCGCGAACGGTCTCCGCGCCAACGCGTCGCCCCCAGGTCTCCAGCTGGTCGGCTGCAGCAGCACGGAAGGTATCCGCTGCGCCGAGAACAACACGGTGGCCACCGGCGACCAGTACACGAGCCAGCTTGCCCGTCGTCGTGGTCTTACCTGTGCCGTTGACACCGACTACCAGAATCACTGCGGGCTTGCCCTCGTGCGGAAGTGCGCGGATGGAGCGGTCCATCTCAGGCTTGCACTCCTCAATCAACACCTCACGCAGCAGGGCGCGCACTTGCTCTTCCGTGCTCACCTTCTGGCTGGCAATACGCTCGCGCAGCTTATCGACGACACGCTGCGTCGCAGCCGCACCGAGGTCAGCCATAACCAGGATGTCTTCAACCTCTTCCCACGCGTCCTCATCAAGGTCACCCGCGCCCAAGATGCCGAGCACAGACTGGCCAATTGCATTCTGCGACCGTGACAGACGACCGCGCAGGCGGCCCAGACGTCCCTCAGCCGGGTCGATGGAGTCAATCTGCTGTTCTGCTTCTGGCTCTGGCGTCGGCTCCGGCGCAGCTTCCGGCTCCGGCTCTGGCGTCGGTTCTGGTTCGGGAGTCGGCTCCGGCTCCAGCTCCGGTTCAGGAGCAGGAACTACCTCTACCTCAGGCTCTGCTTCGGGCTCTGGTTGTGGTTCCGGCTCGGGCTCTGATTCCTCTTCCCCGGCCGTTGGCAAATCGATTGGGATTTCCCGCATTACGCGGTCATAATCCCCCTCCATTTCGGTGGGGTTATCCGGAATAACCAGTCGACCTTCTGGTTTCAGCAGTGAACCGTCCGGCTGATCGGCAGGTATATCAGCCTGCTTTTCCTCTGGCTCCGGGGCCTGCTTTTCAATCGGCTTTTCCGCCGGTTTCGGCATCGGTTTTTCAACCGGCTGCTTCTCGCGGGTATCAGTCCCACCACCGGCCGGAGCGAAGTTAAAACCACTAGTGGCCTGGTAATTTCCAGACTTCTCCTGCTGGGTGAGTTCCTTAGTATCTTCCTTCGCAAAGGAAATGCGCTGGTTCTTCCTGCGGACATAGCCCACAACAAAGAGCAGCGCGATAATAACGACAATCGCGACGACAAGGAGTATCCACTGAGTTGGAGTCATAACTCTCATTATGCAGTATCAACGACTCTTCCTCACTTACTCCGCGCTTACTCCGCTCCTGTCGACGGAGTTGCGGATGCCGGTGACATTCGCTGCGAGATTACTCGAGTCACACCATCGCCCCGCATGGTCACGCCGTAGAGCACATTCGCAACGTCCATTGTTGGCTTCTGGTGCGTAATGACAATCAGCTGACTGGTCGCGCGGAGTTCCTCGAGCAGCGCAATAAGGCGACGCAGGTTAACGTCGTCAAGCGCGGCTTCCACCTCGTCGAGTACGTAAAAGGGACTCGGGCGCGCGCGGAAAATAGCGACGAGCATTGCCAGCGCCGTCAGCGACTTCTCGCCGCCGGAGAGCAACGACAGCCGCTTAACCTTTTTGCCCGGCGGGCGGGCTTCAACCTCGATACCTGTCGTGAGCAGGTTGTCCGGCTCGGTGAGAACCAGTCGTCCGTCGCCGCCCGGGAAAAGCGTTTGAAAGACTGCGGGGAATTCTGCCTCGACATCGTTCCACGCGTCTGTGAAGAGCTGCAGGATCGTGGCATCGACTTCCTCGACAACAACGGTGAGGTCCTGGCGGGCCTTGAGGACATCATCGAGCTGCGTGGATAGGAAAGAGTAGCGCTCCTCCATCGCCTTATACTCCTCCAGCGCCAACGGGTTGACGCGGCCGAGCACACGCAGATCCTTCTCCGCCTGTTTGAGCTGCTTCGTCACGGCTGCGCGGTCGAAGTTCTCATCAGGAGCAAAGTCCGCGAGCAGGTCATCGACAGACAGCCCCAACTGGTCGACGATGCGCTCTGCAGCCTCGGTCACGCGGACCTGCGCCTGCGCACGGGCGATGTCGCCCTGGTGCGCGGAATCCGTTAGCTGTGCCAGCTCACGTTGCGCCGCATTTGCCTCCGTCCGGGCCGCTGATAGTGCCTGCGACACTGTCTTCTTCTGCGCCTCGGCATCGTCGCGATCGGCCTCTGCCCGCGCCAACGACACGTTGACCTTCGCATGCAAATCCTCAGCCAGCTCCGCGACAACTTCTGCCAATTCGCGCTGGGCAACCTTCGCCATCTGCGCCTGCTCATGGCGGGCCTTCGCTACGCGCTCCGATGCAGCCTGGCGACGGAGCCGCTCGGCCTTGCCTCGTACACTCGACAGTCGCTCCTCTGCCGTACGCAGCGACAGACGCGCCTCTGTTTCCATGGCGCGCACAGCCGTCAGCGCCTCCGAGGCACGGTCACGTTCGCTTGTCGACGGTTCCCCCTCCTCGGGGTCACGGTCAACGCGAGCTAAGCGGTCTGCGACCACCGCCAACTCCTTCTGGAGCTTCGTTACTCGGTCCGCGGCTTCGGCTCCGCGCTGCTCAGCGCGTTCGGCATCATGCACCACGCCGGACAGCTGCGCTGTGGCCCGAGTTCGGGCATCCGTGAGGACCTTCATACGACTCTGGTGTTCACGCAGCGCAGCACGGGCGGCCGCCGCGTCCGTGCGGCGGTCCTCTTCTTCGGCCTGTGCACCGGAGAGCACACCACCGAGGTCACTCAAACGCACCTGTGCTTCTGCTAGTTCTTCGCGAGTCTTAGCAATGTCGGCGGCGATTTCCACACCTGATGCAGTGCCACCAGCACCGCCAGCTACCCAACCAGAGCCACGCAGCACACCATCGCGGTCAACAACGCGCAGTCGAGTATCCTGGGTCACCAGCTCACGGGCGACGTGCTCGTCGTCGCAGGCCACGACGTCAACGAGCAGAGAGGTCAACGAACCCGAAAGCTCCGCGGGCACTGTCACATGATCGAGCAGCCAGGATGCCTGTGCGGGCAGAGTGATGTCCAAGCGCCAAGAGTCGGATGCATCCGCAGAATTGATAACAACGGCACTGCCCTTGCCCGTGGCCACAAGCTCGTCGATAAGCGAATCTCCACTGCCCTCGCTGACCAGTGCTTCGGCGGCCGCGCCGAGGGCGGCAGTGAGCGCTTTTTCCCAGCCAGCGTCGACATCGATGACTTCAGAGAGAACGCCGAGTTCGTGTTTTTCACGTAGCCACGCGGTGCCGTCGTTGGCAGCGGCGGTGCGGGCGGTCTCCAGAGCTTCGATGCGGGCGGACAGACCTGAGACGCTGCGCTCGAGGTCGCGCTCGTCAGCGCGGAGTTCTTTCAACCGTGTAGAGGCCAGCTCTGCTTCCCGGTTGGCCTGTTCATAAGCACTCTGCAGCTCGGGACCTTCGAATTCTGCCTCGGCTAGCTCCTGCGCGGCGTTTTCCACAGCTTCGGTGGCATCGGCACGGCGTTCGTCGGCCTCATTGGTTTGCTCGGCAAGGCGTGCAGCTTCGGCCTCGGCGGCTTCCAAGCGGGTGCGCAGAGATTCTTCTGCGGAAATGAGACGAACCACGCCTTCGCGACGGTCGGCGATTGCGCGAACGGCCGCGAGGTGCTCCGCTTCGGCTTCGCGGAAAGTCTCCTCGGCATCGAAGAGCGTTTCGCGGATTTCCTCCAGTTTTTCGCGGGCCTCTGCCTCAGCCTCAGCGAGCGTGGCTTCTTCGGTGGCGGCGTCGTCGGCACGCTGCTCCAGGAAGTCCGGGTCTGGGCCTACCCACGGAGCGACGGAGTGGTCGGCCGCGCGATCGGCGGCGATGCGGGCCGTCGCTTGAATACGCTCACCGAGTGCGGAGAGACGAAACCACAAATCACGGGCAGCATCGGCAGCTGGAGTGATGTCCTCCAGTTCGGCTTCGAGTTCTGCAGTGCGCTCAGCGGCAATCTCGGCTCGCTCCGTGGCGGCCTCCACCTTTTCCTCAATGAGCTTGGCTTGACCAGCAATGTCATTGAGGCTGTCCTGCAAATCCACGAAGTCCGCGGCAGCCAAACGCAACTTGGCGTCGCGCAGGTCTGCCTGCACAGTCTGGGCGCGAGAGGCGGCCTCAGCCTGACGCTTCAGCGGTTTGAGCTGACGGGCAAGCTCACCTGTCAGATCCTGCAGACGGTCGAGATTGGCCTGCATCGACTGGAGTTTGCGCTGCGCTTTCTCCTTGCGGCGGCGGTGCTTGAGCACACCCGCTGCTTCTTCGATAAACGCACGACGCTCCTCTGGCCGCGACTCCAGAATCTGCGAAAGCCGACCCTGGCCGACGATGATGTGCATCTCGCGGCCAATGCCGGTGTCGCTGAGGAGCTCTTGGACATCCATGAGGCGGACGCGAGAACCGTTGATTTCGTACTCACTTGCGCCGTCGCGGTACATGCGACGCGTGACAGAGACTTCCTTATATTGAATGGGAAGTGCCCCATCGGAATTGTCGATGGTAAGAGTGACCTCCGCGCGCCCCAAAGGCTTTCGCCCGGAGGTTCCCGCGAAGATGACATCTTCCATTTTGCCGCCACGGAGGGTCTTGGCGGAATGCTCACCCATAACCCACGCGAGGGCATCGACGACATTCGACTTACCAGATCCATTCGGGCCGACAACTGCGCAGATGCCGGGCTCGAATTTCATCGTCGTCGCCGAAGCGAAGGATTTAAAGCCCTTCAGAGTCAGCGATTTCAAATACATGGGGCAATATCTTACCCGTAGTTACGGTTTGGAGCTGAATTACCCCAAGCACGCACCCTGTTACACAAGATTGTTTACACAGCGTTGTTTACACCACTGCCTGCTTAGTTGACGCGTAGGCCGACTCACCGTGCTGAGCGACGTCGATACCAGAATGCTCCTGCTCGCCGTGGATACGCCAACCGACGGTTGCCTTCAGGACTCGGGCAATGATGTACGTCAGCACGCCTGAGAACACCGCTGCGACGACAGCAATAATGACCTGGATGGCAAACAACTTCAGGCCGTCGATGCCACCGCCGGTAAGCAGTCCGCGATCATTAGCCAGCAGGCCAACACCAATCGTTCCCCACATAGCTGCAACCAGATGCAGACCAACCACATCCAGGGTGTCATCGAAGTTGAATTTGTACTTCAAGCCCACTCCCCAGCAACCCAGCGCACCGCCGATATAGCCCAGAATGATTGAGGTCACTGGGTTCATATCTCCTGCGGCCGGAGTAATAGTCACAAGCCCTGCGATGACACCCGAAGCGGCGCCCAGCGAGGTGGGATGCCCATCACGAATACGCTCGAGTGAAATCCAGCCGAGCATCCCCACGCACGCTGCCACCGTCGTATTCAGCCATGCCAGACCAGCGACACCGTCGGCCGCAAATGCCGAACCGCCGTTGAAGCCGAACCAGCCGAACCACAGCAGTGCAGCACCCAGCATGACGAGTGGCAGATTGTGCGGGCGATGCTGGCTGCCATCGATGGACTTGCGCTTACCGACGATAATCGCCAGCACCAAAGCGGCAGTACCAGCAGCAATGTGCACAACCGTACCGCCAGCGAAGTCAATTGGAGCGATCAATGCTTCACCGTCAGCGGTACCGAACAGCTTTGCCGACAGCCCCTCTGCCGAGTGGCTCAGCAGGCCACCGCCCCAGACCATGAAGGCCATTGGGAAGTACACCAGCGTCGTCCAGAAGCCGACGAAAATCAACCAGGTGGAGAACTTCACGCGTTCGGCCAGCGCCCCAGAGATCAGCGCTACAGAAATCGAGCAGAACGTGAGCTGGAACCCAATGTCGATGATGTTTGGGTAACCGTTCGCACTCGCAATGTAGTTGCCGTCGCCATCCGTGATTGAGTTACGCAGACCGAAGAACTCGAATGGGTTGGCAAAAACACCACCGATCGACTGCGATCCGTAGGACATCGACCAGCCCCACAGCACGTAAATGGCACCGACAACGCCGACAGCACCAAAGCTCATCATCATCATCATGTTGAGCACCGACTTCTGTCGCGACATGCCGCCATAGAACAGCGCGAGCGCCGGTGTCATCAGCAAAACCAACGAAGCCGAAATCAGCATCCACGCTGAGTTTCCAGACTGTGCAATTACTTCTTCAGGCGTCATATGTGCCTCCCCTGCCTGTCAGTAGGTAGTTATTAACTTAATCCACTCGCCTTTCGTATTTACGTATTCTTTTTCCCGGTTGCGTAGGTTTTTAGCGCTCTGAGACCTCTACAACGCACCAATCGACTACCTCAAGACACGAAAAATCCCCCGCCAACTGCGCAAAAACAATGACATAGAGCGAGGGATAGAACGTATTCGAATTTTTCGGATTCCTACACCGACATGGGGGGGAGGAAGGCAGTTGGCACCCGCTTAACGACGGTCAAACGTGCTCAATGCACCCTTCGGTTCCTGCCATAACGGCACCACTGCCGTCACATCGCCCGGAGTATTCGGCCCCTCAAGCCAAGCGAGCAAACTCTCACAGTCTGCCCGTGGCCCTTCAGCAACAACTAACACCCGACCATCCGGGTAGTTCTGGGCGTAACCAACCAACCCCAACTCCAGAGCCGTCGCGCGGGTGTACCAGCGAAAACCAACACCTTGAACACGACCGTGTACCCACGCGGTGAGGCGGACGTCGTTAAGCAACATCGGACTCACGCACTGTCATCGGGTCGGAACCGTCCCAGCACTCAATCTTGTCGTGGCCGCGGACGTTAGGCAGATCATCGCGGTGGAATACCGGATTAAGCCCCTTGGACTTCTGCTCGGAGTAATTCTTTAGTAGGGCGACAGCTACGCCGCCCAGCGGCAGAATGGCGATGATATTGATGGTGGCCATGAGTGCGGAGAAAGTATCTGCAAGCGACCAGACGAGCGGCACGGAACCGACAGCTCCGCCAATCACGCACAGGATGACCAGGACACGCACGGTGTTCAGGACAGCCTTGCTCTTTGACAGGAACGGGATATTCGCCTCGGCGTAGTAGTAGTTACCCACCAGCGAGGAGAACGCGAGGAAGAAGATGATAACCGTGACCGCGTGGATGGCCCACGTACCCACCTGCGCCGACAGCGCAGCCTGAGTTAACGCGGTGCCCTCCGCATCGCCGCCGAAGGTCGGATCGGACAACAGGATGATAACTGCGGTGATAGTACAGACGACCCAGGTGTCGAAGTAGACGCCCATCGTCTGGATGAGGCCCTGTTTGACCGGGTGCGACACCGACGCCGTAGCCGCCGCATTTGGTGTGGAACCCATACCGGCCTCGTTGGAGAACAGACCACGGCGAATACCCTGCATCATGGCGGTACCGACAGCGGCACCAGCGATCTCACGGATACCGAAGGCGTGCTCGAAGATGAGCTTGATCATGCCCGGCACTTCAGTGATATTGAGAGCCAGCACAATCAGACCGAGGATGATGTAGGCCACGGCCATGATCGGTACGACAATTTGCGTCACCGCCGAAATGCGCTGCACACCACCGAAGATGATGACGCCGGCCAAGATTGCCAGCACAATGCCGACGCAGAATTTAAAGATCGGCGTTCCCTGACCAGTCGACTCAGCCACAGCCGCCGTGATTGAGTTGGACTGCACCGCATTGAACACAAAACCGTAGGTCACCGTGATAGCGATGACGAAGAGCGACGCCATCCAGCGCCAGTTCTCTCCCAGCCCCTTGGTGATGTAGTACGCGGGCCCTCCTCGGTAAGAGTCCTTATCCCGCACCTTGTACAGCTGTGCCAGCGTAGACTCCACGAAGCTGGTTGCGCCACCAATCGCGGCGAGCAGCCACATCCAAAACACCGCGCCAGGGCCACCGGTGGTGATCGCCACCGCCACACCTGCGACGTTTCCGGTACCCACGCGTGAGGCTGCCGAAATTGTAAAGGCCTTAAAGGCCGAGATGCCCTTGACGCCCTCAGAAATATCAGAGGGCTTTTCAGTGATGGCCCTGAACATCTCCGGGATGTACCGGATCTGCACCATGATGGTCCGCCAACAGAAGTACAAACCTGTACCAATCAGCAGAACAATCATGAGCAGCCAGTACTTGTCATTCCAAGCATTTACCCAGTCGGTTGCTTGCTCCATGAAACTCATAAGGAAATTCTAGCGCTGACAGGTGGGACACAGATAACTCGATCTATTCCCAAATGGCAGACGGACAATTGCGCGCCCACACCTCGGGCACGGCTCCCCCGCTTGTCCATAGGCGTTCAAGCTCCGCTCAAAATAGCCGCTTTCGCCGTTGACATGCACATATAACGCATCGAAGCTCGTGCCGCCGGCCGCTAGCGCCCGTTCGAGCACGGATTGTCCCTCGCGCAAAAGCTTCGCTAAACGACGGACCGAAAGGTCACACGCCGGCACGCGACCATCGACCTTCGCCGCCCAAAGCATTTCGTCGGCATAGATGTTGCCGATACCCGACACAATGTTCTGGTTGAGCAATACGGCCTTGATCGGTGAACGCGACTTCATCATGCGGTGTGCAAGTGCAACCACATCGACGGTGGGCTCCAATAGATCGGGCGCGATCTTGGCTGCGGGTTCCGGAACCACGCGTCCATGGGATTCGACCATTTCACAGGCCCAGACCCAACCAAAGGTGCGCTGATCGTTGAAGTTGATTAGGTGCCGAGCGCCGTCCGGCAGGGCGATGTCGAAAGCGGCTCGGGTGTGACGGCCAGGCAGCGTATCGGGAGTGTACGGAGCTTCCACGCGCAATTGGCCGCTCATGCCCAGGTGGATGGCGATTGCGGAGTCGTCGTCAAGCGTGAGCCACATGAACTTGCCACGACGATCCGTAGCGACAACCGTCCGCCCGCGCGTACGACCGGTAAACTCTGCGGCACCACCGGGTTGGCGCCGCACGGCACGAGCGTTGTAGACGAAGGAATCGTCGATGCGGCCACCGACGACGTAAGTGTCGAGACCGCGGCGTACGGACTCGACTTCAGGAAGCTCGGGCATTATGCCAGTGCAGTATGTGCCTGATGCGCGGCGTGCATCTCGGCTTCCTTCTTCGTGGCGCCGGTACCGCTGCCCTTAACCACGCCGTCAACCAGCACGTCGACGTAGAAAGTTAGGTCATGGTCGGGGCCGGTGGTGCGCACAGTGTACTCGGCAGCCGGTAGTTGCTTGGCCGCCAGGCGCTCCTGCAACAGCGTCTTCCAGTCCCGACCGCGAGACTCCGTCGGGGCATCGTCAATCATCTGGTTGAACAGGCGAAGCACGGTCTCGCGGGCAACCTCAAAGCCATGCTGCAGGTATATGGCACCCAGCAGCGCCTCGGTGGTGTCAGCGAGAATCGAGTGCTTATCCGCGCCACCGGTGGCCTTCTCACCGCGACCGAGGAGAATGTGCTCCCCCAACCCGATACTGCGGGCCAGGTCAGCCAGCGCGTACATGTTCACGACACCTGCGCGCATCTTGGAAATATCCTGCTCAGCACGGTCCGGGAAGCGACGGTAGAGTTCTTCAGCAACGCACATGCCCAGCACGGCGTCGCCCAGGAACTCTAGACGCTCGTTATTGGTCAGCATGCCATTTTCATTTGCGAAACTGCGGTGGGTCAGAGCGAGCTTCAGGGACTCCTCTGGTAGTTCAACACCGAGTTTTTCCAGCAGCGGGGCGTGATCGACGGCCTCAAAGGCCGCCTTTCTAGCGGCTTCACCGGTTAGCCGACGCTTGCGGCTCATCCGTTATATCTCCTTTAAAGTCTTCGTCTAAGTCGTCGTCGATTACTTATCGTCCCCGAGCGAGCCAAACTTTTCCGCCAGGCCAGCCCAACGCGGATCAATGCGCTCCTCTTCACCCGAGATGCCGTCTGGCTCCGGCACTTCTGAGTCCGACTCAGCACAGCTGGAATCGAAATCCAGACAGGTCGGATTGAAGGGCAGATTCAAGCCCGCCTCATCGATGACGGCTTGAGTGATATCCACCGTATTGTCGACGATCTGGCCAACTTCGTCCTCAAGGTCTTCTTCCTCGGCATCGTCGCCTGTGATGAAGTCCTCGTTGTTGGAAAAGACAGCCGAAATGTGGAAGCTGAGCTCCGGATTCAGCGGGGCTAGGCAGCGGACACACTCGCCGGTGGCCTTGGCAGTCACAGTCGCGTCAACCATGACACCACTGCCGAGGTTCGTGACAATGCCGTCAACGACAACCTCCTCGCCAGCGGCGATGCCAATCATCTCGACACCAACGCGGACGGGGCTATCGCCTACCTTGCGGAACTGCTCGGGCATGCCGCCCTGCAGACATGTCGAAACGTCCAGAACAAATGGGGATGAGTCAGTCATGATAGACCTCAGTCTACCCCGAAGATGCGCTAACGCTCGTACCGGCGGCGTTCCTGCCCCTCGGAGAAGGAAGACGGCGCGCTCTGTGCCCCTGCACCACCGCCGACGGCACCGGCCCCCGAACGCAGTACCGAGCGATTGCGACCGACATTACGCAGGGTCTCCTGGAGAGTCTGTTCAAACTCGGCGAGCTTGGAATCAACGTAGCGGTCACACTCTTCACGGAGGCGAGAGGAATCCGCGTGTGCGTCGGAAAGCAGACGATTCGCCTCGTCGTTGGCTTCGCGGACGACCGTTGACTCAGCGACCAGGCGAGCCTGCTCCTCGCGGCCTTCCGCAACGGAACGCTCGTAGGATTCGTTACCAGCGTGAATCAGGCGATCGGACTCGGCAGAAGCACGATCCACAATGCTGTCGTACTCGTGCTGAGCATCCTCGCGGAGGCGACGGGCGTCGTCCTCAGCGGCCGCGACGGTGCCAGCTGCGTGGGCATTGGCATCCTCGACGGTGTGGTTAGCGCGGGCCTCGGCCTCGTCGACAATGCGATGGGCTTCTTCATCCGCAGTCGAAATGGTGTTGTTCGCCCGGGCTTCAGCATCGTTGATAATCTCATCCCGCTGGTCCAAGACATCCTGCGCGTCATCGAGCTCAGCCGGGAAAGCATCCCTCAGCTCATCGAGCAACTCGAGAACACGCTGACGCGGAACCATACAATTGGCCGACAGTGGCACGCCGTGTGCCTCTTCTAGGATCTGGACCAGTTCATCAAGAGATTCGAAGACGCGAAACATGACTTACATGCTACTTCAGTCGGCGCTGCAGGGCGTGCAAGACAGGCTCAGGAACTAGCCCTTCCACCGAACCGCCGTAGCGAACAACTTCCTTCATCAGTGTCGACGACACATGACCGTACTTCGGATCAGCTTCCACAAAGAGAGTCTCAATGCCCGTCATGCGCCGATTCATCTGCGCCATGGGAGCCTCGTACTCGTAGTCCGCCGCCGAGCGCAGCCCCTTGACCAGGCAGGAGATGCCCTGCGCGGAGGTGTAGTCAACCAACAGCTTCGACCAGGAGTCCACCTGCACATTGTCCAAGTGCTGCGTGCACTGCCGAATGAGGTCCATGCGCTCTTCGACATTGAACATGCCCTGCTTATTCGGGTTGTGGGTAACCAGCACGGTCACCTGATCGAATTGGCGCGCGGCTCGCTCAATCACATCGAGGTGACCAGAGGTCATGGGATCGTAGGAACCGGGGCAGCATGCGTGAGTCATAGAGGTCAAACCACCTTTGGCCGTCGTAAAGCGTAAAGAAGAACGTTAAGCGTTGTAGATAGCGGTGTCGAAGCGCGCCAAACCGTGAATGCGACGCTTCAGCTTCTGCTGGAGCTGTTCGTAGCCCTCGGGCCACTGCGTCTCCTCGTCATCGCGGTGACGCTCCACAGTCACGACCGCGCCCGGCGCGAGGAAGCTACGCAGCGCCTCGAGCATCTCTGTAACGGCCTCCCCCACCAACTCATAGGGCGGATCCGCGATGACGCGGTCAAAAGGCTCGCCCGGCGCGCCCGCAAGGTACGACGACACTTTCATCGGAGACAGGGCCACATCGGGATGCCCCACGGTGCGAATGTTCTTTTCAATAGCGGCAATGGCGTTCGGATCGTTTTCCACCAACACGACGGAACGCGCGCCGCGAGAAGCCGCTTCCAAACCGAGCGCACCCGAGCCAGCAAACAGGTCGAGAACGCGAGTTCCCTCTAGCCCAAAGCGTGTGGACCAGGAGGAAAAGATGGCTTCCTTCGCGCGGTCACTAGTTGGCCGAGTGGTCTCTCCCTTAGGCGCGACTAGCCTACGACCGCGTGCCTCACCTGCAATAATGCGGGTCATCTACTTCCCTTCGTGCGATGTGTTCTCGTTGCCGTTGTGCTGTGCCGTGGCGCTGTGAGTTGCTGGCGTGATTCTTGCCAGCAGCTGACCGCCTTCGACATCCACAAATTGATCTGCCGCCACCTCCGCGACCGTGCCCGGGCAGGGCGCTAAAACCGGCGCTTCTAGCTTGACGGCCTCCACGACCGCAATAACCTGACCGGTCGTCACCGAGTCTTTCTCGGCGACCTCCCAGCGGACTACTCCTGCAAAAGGTGCACAGACATCTACCATGCCCAACAGTCTACTTTGGTCTTACTAGGAGCGGTCCAAGTAGTTCGACTGCTCTTCATCGATATCGGAGATAAGCTCTCCCACAAGCCTCTCATCAACATCGAGAAGAGCCATGGCATCATGTCGGGTGCGCTCGATGATTTCGCCGTCGGTGGTGAGGTCCACCAGGCCGAGGCCGGTTGCCAGTCCCGATTGGTCATCGCCGAGCAGATCGCCGAAACTACGCGTGGCCAGGTCCAGCTCCGCCAGTTGAATGCCGTCGGTGGTGGCGGCAATGCGGTCCAGCCGGGTGCGCTCCGGTGTCTGCGAATGCGTGTGTGTACATAGGAAGCACAGGCCACCACGGTCACCACGGCCGACACGACCGCGCAGCTGGTGAATCTGCGAGATACCGTAGCTCTCGGCGCGGCGAATCATCATGATCGTGGCCTCTGGTACATCCACGCCGACTTCGATAACTGTGGTGGACACCAGCACATCCAGCTGTCCTGTGGCAAAGGCCTGCATCACGCGGTCTTTGTCCTCCGGTGCCATATTGCCGTGCAACTGACTGATACGTACACCGGGCAGTTTTTTCCTCGCTCGGTCGAACACCGCCTCCACGGACTCGTCGAGGAACTGTTCCTCATCGCGGGTAATGCGGGGACAGACAATGAAGGCGCGGTTGCCCTTGGCCACTTCTTCCCCAATCCGCTCCCAGGTTCGTGCCTCCCAGCGCGGCTTTTCCAGCGTCGGTACGACAAAAGATTGGATCTCCTGACGTCCCCGTGGCAATTCCGTCAACTGCGAAACTGCGAGGTCGCCAAAAATGGTCATCGCTACCGTGCGCGGAATCGGGGTTGCCGACATCACCAACAGATGCGGTGTCATTCCACCCCGTCCCCTGCTTCGCAGCTGATCGCGCTGGCGCACACCAAAGCGGTGCTGCTCATCGACGACCACCAGCCCGAGATCGAAGAACTCCACGCCCTCACTGAGCAGGGCATGCGTGCCGACGACAATGTCAGCCTCCCCGTTGACTGCCTCCAACAGGGTTGCCCGGCGCTCCTTCGTCGACATCGATCCCGTCAACAGTCGTACAGTCACTGCTACTCCGGCTTGCTCCAGCATCGCTGTCAGCGATCGGTAGTGCTGTTGGGCCAGGACTTCCGTCGGCGCCAGCATCGCGCACTGCCTGCTGGAATCGACTGCTTGCAGCATTCCCAGCAGGGCCACCACGGTTTTACCCGAGCCAACTTCACCTGCTAGCAGGCGGTTCATCGGGTTAGACCTCGCTATATCCTGCGCGATATCGGCTGCGACCGCGACCTGACCGTCGGTAAGCGAAAACGGCAACCCCCGGCGTAGCTCGTCGCGAAGTCCCCCGGCGACTTCCATGCAGGCCGGAGCGGTGAGACTCGCTTGAGTACGCTTGCGTGCACCAACGGCGAGCTGGAGCTCAAGCGCTTCGTCGTACTTCAGTCGGGCAAGCGCGATGTCGGGGCCCGCGATGGAGGGAAAGTGTGCGCCACGCAGTGCGGAGTCGAAATCGGTAAGTCCCTCCGGCGTGGCGGGCAATGGGTCTGGCTGCAGCGGTAACCATTCGAGGATGCGCTGCATGTACAGAGCCAGGTGAATACCCGCTACTCCTTTACGGCCACGGTAAATGGGCAGATAGGGGCGCGTGAGCAGCCGCTGCATCTCCGCAATCCCCTTGGCTGTCTTCGTCAGTGTGGCCAGCTTGCCAGTGGCTGCGCCTACTGAACCGTCGGCTTTGAGCACCATGCAATCAACATTTTTCAGCTGTAGCTCATTGCGGAACTCGCTGAGCGTGCCAACAATGAGTAGACGCACACCGGGGTGCAGCATATTGCGCAGCCATTCGGCACCGAAAATCGCGGCCGGAAGAATGCGCACGCCGTCGCTGACATAGATTTTCAGTGGCTTGCGTCGGTCGGCGAAGGCGGGCGCTGGCGAAATGCTGTGCACCTCCACGACTGTGGTGATGGTGTCGCCAATGTCGGAAAATGACACATCTAAGCTCTTACCCTGCGCCACGTAGCGCTTCGGGAAATTCGTCAGCGCATCCGAGACGGTCTCCATACCAAAAGCCGTATGCAGCTTTTTTGCAGTCTTTGGCCCCACCACGATATTCAGGGGCGTGCGCGCATAATCCGAGCCGAGCCATCCGAGCATCGCGCTACTCGATTCCTACCTGCACCAGCTCATCGATGCCGGTCGCATCATAGGCTACGACCTCCACAGGCTTGTCCAGCCGCGCCCGCACTTGCGCTATGTCCACGCCCTCAGCTCCGCGCCCGAGCAGCAGAGTCACTAGTTCCCCGCCGCCAGCCAACAGGTCTGAGATGGTCTCTGTGAGCGCGTCAGTCAGGGGCTTATCGACGTCCGCAGCGACTACAGCCGTTCGCGTGCCATTGGCAGCCTCTCCCATCGCATACGCAGCAACCGCCAGCGGCAGCTCAGCCGAATGCACGGCCAAGGCAGCAAGGCCAGCCGGAATGGAGTCTGTGGACACTACCGCGAGAGTCGGATTAGCCGCAGCAGCAGCGAATTCGATATCCGCCAATTCCTGGTCGCTGACCAGCCCATTTGGCAGCAGGATAACCTCGTCCGCGCCCCTCATGGCAGTCAGTGCCTTGGTGACCACATTGTCAGCGAACTCCTGGTCGGCGATGGCTGCGCGATCTGTGGGAGTGGATGTGGGAGTCGGAGCGGGGGTCGGGCTGATAGCAATCGCCCCAGAGGAGGTGATGAGATCATTCAGCGGACCATCCGGCACTACCGCAATGAGGATGCGAGTGGAGTCAGGTGTTGTCTCCGGCTCATCGAGCACCTCGATACGGATGCGTTCCGGACGACCGAAGTCGAGTGCCGCCTCAATAACTGCGCCCGGCTCCACTGTGTGGATATGCACCATGTACTGCGTGGTCTCCGCATTACCAGCATCACCTGCGATGATGAGCGAATTGCCCAGCGAGTTCAACCGCTCTCGCAGCGCTTCCACCGCCTGGGTATCCGCCAAGGAAATCAGGTACATGACCTCCATCTCAACGGTGGCTACGTGTGGCGCGTCGACATGCAAATCGACCGGTGCGGCTGCGCGGCCGCTGACTTCGTCGGCAAGCGCGTCGAGCAGAATGACCAACCCCGCGCCGCCGGCGTCGACCACGCCCGCCTGCTGCAGTGCCGGGAGCTGGCTAGGGGTTTTCGCCAGCGCATCGCGAGCGGCATCCGCGATCGTGTCGGCGAGCTCCTCAATCGAGTCGCCCTCAAATTCCTCCGCGGCAATCGCGGCGTGCCGCAGGACTGTCAGAATCGTGCCCTCCACTGGATTGGCAATCGCCTGGGAAACATGTTGCACAGCTAGCTTTAGCGAGTGTTGTACCGACTCAACGCCAATGCCACTACCGGAGGCAGCCTCAGCCACCGCGCGAAAAACCTGCGAGAGCACAGTGCCCGAATTACCGCGGGCACCGCGCACTGCACCGGCAGCTAGGGCCGCGGTGACTGCGCGAACATCGGAAGCGTCAGCCTTTTGCGCTTCCTCATAGGCCGAACTCAACGTCGCGAGCATATTCGACCCGGTATCGGAATCCGGTACTGGGAAGACATTGAGACTGTTGATCTCATCGCGGCGGGATTGAAGCGCGTCAATCCCCCGGGCAACCCAGCCGACGATGGCGGCAGAACCAATCTGCAAAGACATGAATTCCTATTCTAGCGTCCAGTCGATAGGGGTAGCTCCCTGACGAATCAGCGACTCATTGGCCCGGCTGAACGGACGCGACCCGAAGAACCCACGGGATGCCGACAGCGGTGACGGGTGCGGCGAACAGATGCAGTCCACGCCCGGGAGCCAACGCTGCAAACTCTGCGCGTCGCGTCCCCACAGAATGGCCACGAGAGGCTGATCACGGGCGACCAATGCTTTGATGGCATGCTCCGTGATTGCCTCCCAGCCCTTACCGCGGTGCGAGGCAGCAGCACCCGGACGTACGGTCAACACACGGTTGAACAGAGCTACGCCCTGCCTACTCCACGGAGTGAGGTCACCGTTGGAGGGAGTCGGGAGCCCCAGGTCGGAGGAATACTCCTTAAAAATATTCGCCAACGACCGCGGTACCGGCTTCACATCCGGCTGGACCGAGAAGCTAAGCCCCATCGCATGCCCCGGGGTCGGGTACGGGTCCTGACCGATAATGAGCACCTTGACCTCATCGAATGGATAAGTAAAGGCGCGCAGCACATCGGTGCCCGCGGGCAGGTAACCGTAGCCGGCCGCGTTCTCCTCGCGCAGGAACTGCCCCATCCGGTGGATGTCATCGGCCACTGACTCCAGCGCCTTCTGCCACCCTTCTTCGACCGGCAACGGATCCATGTCATGCAGCCTTTCTTCTCAAAACCTCTTCGAACTCTTAAAAGGAAACCCAACCGGCATCGCGGGCAGGAGGTTTGCCGTCGATAAGCACCGAATCGAACTTTTCCTTCGACACCGTGCCGATAGCGCGGAACCCCGTCGGAGGCTCCCCCGGCGTCGAACCGATCAGTGTGTGGTCCTCCCCGCCGGTGAGCACCCACTCCCACGGGTCGATGCCCAGGTATTCACCAGCGGCAATCTGCAACTCATCGGGCGCAATAGCACTGCTGTCAACTTCCAAAGTAACCCTGGAGGCCTGCGCAATAGCGCGGAGATCCACCACCAGTCCATCGGAATTGTCCGTCAGTGAACGCACACCTGTGGCTCGCGCCGTGGCACCCCTGCGATATTCAAATTCGGGCGTACAGTGTGCTGCCACCAGCTGCGCAAACTCACTCGGAACCTTTGCCGGGCTTCCGCAGTGCTGCAGCAGCGCAAGGCCCGCAGCAGAGTAGCCGATGCGTCCCGACGCAATCACCGTATCCCCCGCGCGTGCCGCTGAGCGCAGCAGCGGCCGCCCAAGCCCACCGAGTTCGCCCATCGCACTGATGGAAATCACCAGAGAATCTCCGCTGACCATGTCACCACCGACGAGCTCCGCCGGACATTGCTTGCCTTCCTGCCACAACCCCTCGGCGATACCGGTGACCACACTCACCGGAGTATGCAACGGTGCTGAGATGGCGAAAAGCATGGCCGTTGGACGCGCACCCATCGATTCGATATCGGCGAAGTTCTGTACTGCGGCCTTAGCTCCAACTTGCTGAGGTGTCGACCAGTCCAGGCGGAAATGGCGCCCTTCCACCAACATGTCGGTGGAAGTGACAAAACGGGCGTTGGGGGTTGTCTGTGTCAAGACGGCGGCATCGTCGCCATTGCGTGCCGACGGGGCGATAGCCCGGATGGCCTCAATGACCCCAAACTCGCCAATATCGCCAATGGTCAATTCAGTCACAGTGTCGAGTCACATTCCTAATAGTCGATGGTTAACCGTTAATAGCGGAACCCGTCTCGGTATTGCCCCCAACCAATTGGAGTTGGTACCGGACAACGTAGAATCAGGCCCATGGTAGACGCACCCCCATCGGGAGAAACAGTTCAGTCCAAGGGTAGCCGGACACGCGCGGGCATCGCACTCGCTATCGCCATTATCTCTATCCTCGGCATCATTTTTGCCGCAAAGATTTACCAGGATAATCAGGCGACAAAGCCAGTCGCGATTTCCAACCCGGAGCTCCCCGCCAATGACTCGCCCGAGTGTGCGGAACTGCTCGACCGACTGCCAGATCGCGCCGCAGGTCTGGTTCGCGCCGACATTGCAGAGCCGGCTCCAGAAGGCGCCGCTGTGTACCGAAACTTGGAACAAGACCGCATCACGCTGCGCTGTGGCGCGAACGTACCTAGCCAGTACAACGAGCTGGCTAAGACCGAAGAGGTCAAGGGCATTTCGTGGCTGCGTGTTGTCGACAGTACCGACGAGTCTTTGGCGACTTGGTTCACCGTCGGGCGCGAACCGGTTGTTGCGATTACCGCCGAAGGAAATGCAGAGGCGGAGGATGCCCTGAGTGACCTCGCCGAGGCGCTGCGCCCGGACTCCGAGTACAAGAACAAGCCGGAGCGCGGCGGCGTCCCGCTGGCAGAATTGGCAGCTCCGGAAGCTGATAAGCGCTGCAGCGGCTTGGAGGCTGCCCTCCCCCGCGAGCTTGGCAACCGTCACCTTCTGAGCGCAGAGGAAATGCCGGCTGACATGCCGAAGGACATGGTCATTTGGGGCGGCACCCCAGCCGATCCGGTGGTGCTGCGCTGTGGTGTCGACGAGCCGGCTGGCTATAGCACCACCACGCAGCAGCTGACGCAGGTTGGCGACATTGTCTGGTTCAACGAACCAACGCTCTCCTCCGGTACCTCCGCCACCTGGTACGCCATGGGCCGGGAGCGCTTCGTCGCCGTTGAAATGCCGATGTCGGAGGCCAGCTCACTGATGCCGGTGCTCTCCTCGGTCATCGCTGACAACCTGGAGAACATCTCGCCGAGCGAAGAAAAGTAAGAACCAACTTCTATCGACGAGCTACCAGCGCCCGCTCAATCAGGGCGCTGAGCAGCTCCTCGTAGGCAACACCGGAAGCCGCAAACATCTGCGGGTACATCGAAATCGGGGTAAAGCCCGGCATGGTGTTGACCTCATTGATAATCGGGCCATTATCCGTGACAAAGAAGTCCACGCGAGTCAGCCCATCAGAGCCCAGTGCCCTGAACGCCCGACGAGCATCCGTGTCCAGTGCCTTCAAAACATCCTCCGGCAGCTCAGCCGGGATCTGCGCCGAGACGACATCATCCAAGTACTTGGTCTCAAAACCGTAGAAGCCCTCGTCAGAGTCCTCCGTGCCACGCAGCAACGACGGAACTGATACCTGCAGGCTGCCGTCAGCGCGCTGCAGCACACCAATCTCCACTTCGGCGCCGTCTACACCGGCCTCTACAATGACCTTCCAGTCGTGCTCTCGGGCCAGCTCTACCGCCGCATCCAGATTCGCCCAATCATCGACGCGGGAGATACCAATCGACGATCCACCACGGGCAGGTTTAACGAACACCGGCAGGCCAAGGGTCTCCTTGTCCTCGTCGGAAAGCGACTCGCCGACATGCAAAACAACCTGCTTGCCAATAGGAAGCCCCGCTGCCTGCAAGAGATTCTTCGTGCGTTCCTTATCCATTCCCGCAGCGGAAGCGAGCACGCCCGGGCCGACATAAGCAATGCCGGAAAGCTCAAAGAGCCCCTGAATCGTGCCGTCCTCGCCGTGCGGACCGTGGAGGACCGGGAAGATAACGTCGACGGTGTCGAAAACCTCGCCGGCGCGATCACCGGTGACGAAGCGGAATTCACCGCGGCGTGACGGCGAGGCGCTCAGCGCAACCTCCTCGCCCGGGATGACCTCAGGCATCGTACGCCCCTGCGTGCGCAGCGTATCCGTCTCACGCGTGCCGACGGTCCAGACACCATCCTTGGTAATACCAATGGGAACCACTCGGAAGCGGTCTTCATCCAGGTGATCCATAATTGCGCCGGCCGAGACACAGGAAACACTGTGTTCAGGGCTTGCGCCGCCGTAGATGACGGCGACGGAAATGCGATCTGCAGACGAGCTATTCGACGAAGTCATGGTGACTAAGTTTAGCCCCGACCTCGTTTAAGTGGTTACTCCGACTTGCGGCTGCGCCCCATCAGCTTGCGAATTGTCTCATCGACCTTCGCGCCTTCGTGGCAGACGGCGTAAACGGCCTCAGTAATTGGCATTTCCACGCCATTGCGACGAGCGAGGTCACGGACCGAGATTGAAGAAATCACACCCTCAGCCACCTGACCGCGCGTAGCGTGCTGCGCCTGCTCCATCGTGTCACCGCGACCGAGACGATCGCCGAAGGTACGGTTACGCGACAGCGGCGAGGAACAAGTGGCCACCAAGTCACCGAGGCCCGCCAATCCCGCGAAAGTCTTATCTTCTGCACCAACCGCGTCGCCCAGACGCGTGATTTCCGCCAAGCCACGGGTGATAATGGTTGCCAGCGTGTTCTCACCCAATCCTTGACCAGCGGCCATACCGCAGGCCAACGCAATGACGTTCTTGCAGGCACCGCCGATTTCGCAGCCGATCACATCGGTGTTGGTGTACGGGCGGAAGTAATTAGTGGCAACTGCCGCCTGAATCATCTTGGCGTTGTTCTCATCGGCGCAAGCAATCACCGTTGCCGCTGGCTGCTCCATCGCAACTTCGCGGGCGAGGTTCGGGCCGGACAGCACCGCAATACGCTCTGCTGGCAGGTCTGTGACCTCCGCAATGACCTCACTCATGCGCAGATGTGTCTCGCGCTCCACACCCTTGGCCAGGCTGAGCAGAATCGTCTCCGGCCCGATGAAGTCCTTCCAGACCTTGAGGTTGTCACGCAGAGTCTGCGAGGGCATGCCCAGCACCACCACATCCGCGCCCTTCAGCGCGGCCTCTGCATCCGAGGTGGCTTCGATGTTGCGCGGCAGCCCCAGACCAGGCAGGTAGTCGTGGTTTTCGCGGCTGATCTGAATACGCTGTGCCTGCTCCGCACGTCGCGACCACAGCCGTACAGGATTGCCCGCATCAGCAAAAACCTTGGCGAGCGTCGTGCCCCACGAGCCCGCACCCATCACTGAAACCTGCACCATCGCCGCGACCTTCCTCCGTTAGTCTCTAATCTCCAACAAGTCTAGCGAGACGTTCTCACACTGCGATACTAAACTAGGTCGGCGACAAAGGATTGAAAGGGAATTCACGATGATGCACGAAGAGGACAAGGACCTCAAGGGCGATACCTCCGTGACCGGTCGCCTGCGCCAGATTCCAACGAAGCCAGGTCAGGATGTCACCAAGCCGACCTTCGCGGCCGGCGCGGTTCTATGGCGCGGCGATGTCCACAACCCTGAAATCTGCGTGATTCACCGTCCCTCCTACGACGACTGGTCGCTGCCGAAAGGCAAGCTCGACGCCGGCGAGAACCTCATTGCCACCGCCGTCCGCGAAATCTGGGAAGAGACCGGTTACCGCGTCCGTCTGGGCAAGCTCGTCGGCAACGTCTCTTACCCTGTCGCCGGACGCACGAAGCTGGTCTGGTACTGGACCGCTGAGGTTCTCGACGGCGAATTCGAGCAGAACTCCGAGGTCAACGAGCTTCGCTGGGTCTCCTGGGACGAAGCCGAGGAGCTACTGTCCTACGATCTCGACCGTGACGTGCTGGTCAAGGCCCGCAAGCGCATGAACAAGGAACCGGACACCCGTCTCATTCTGGTTCGCCATGGGCGCGCGCACCGTCGCACCAACTGGAACGGCAATGATGCACTGCGGCCACTGGATAAGAAGGGACGTCGTCAAGCGGAACTGCTCGTCTCTGCCCTGGAAGGCTTCCGCCCCGAGCGGGTCTACTCCGCCGAGCCCGTGCGTTGCCAGGACACCGTCGCGCCACTCGCCGCAGAGCTGGGCATGCAGGTCACAGTCGACGAACGGCTTGGCGACGAGCACTGGATTGCCAACCAGGTTGAGTCCAAGAAGGCATTCGAAGACATTGTCGCGCTAGGCGGAGTCAGCGTCATCTGCTCTCAGGGCATCACCATCCCAGACCTGCTTGCCGCCTGGTCCGCTGAGGGCACCCTTCCCTTCGACGAGGAGATCCTGTGCAAGAAGGGCTCTGCCTGGGTGCTGGGATTCAACGACGGTGTAATGACCACGGCTGATTACTACGCCTCGGCGCTGCCGGTGAAGTAGGTCCTACAACCTCGGATCCATCGGCTCTGACTCCAGCGCCAACACGCCGAAGACAGGGACGTGGATTCGATGCAGAGGCTCGCCCGCCGCTAGACGTTCCAGCGACTCAATGCCGAGGGCATACTCGCGCAGCGCTGAGGACTGCTTGTGCTGCAGATTTCGCCGCTTCAACTGCTCTTGACGCTGCGGGTGCAGGTAGTCATGCCCATAGATCATGCGCAGATACTCCCGCCCCCGCACCTTCATACCGGGCTGCACCTGGCGGTCCACTGCCGCGTTTTCCATTGGCTTGACGACGGCCCCCTCCCCGCCCGACTCTGTCAGTTGCAACCACCACTGCGATGCGGCCTCCACCTGTTCCGGGTCACTGGGGTCGAGGACGAAGCAGCGCGTCTGCCGGTAGATCTGACTGTCAGCTGCTACCAGCTGGTTCGCGATATCCAAGTGCCATGAGTGCGGCTTGTAGTGCCAGGTGGCATCCTCACTTGCCAGCACTTGGAAGGGTGCGAACTGAATCTTGTTGTCGCTGTCGACATAGCGGTTGTAAGCAGCGCGGAACTTCTCGAGCTCGTCCAGAGTCTGTTCTGGAGCGGGACCGCCGACCTCTATTCTCCTGCCGGTAGCTGCCTGCAGAGCGGCCGCGAGCTGTCTGGCAGCACCAATACCGGCGGCAGCAGTGGGTGCATAGATGTCGTCGATAAGCCCTTGCGCCTTGAGATTCCAAGGCAATACTTCGCCGTCGAGCAGGACCCAGTCGCCGAATTGGTCGAAAAGCCCGGCGCGCTCTGCGGCCTTGGTCATTTCGTCGAGTGCTGGATTCTTACCGTCGAAGAAGGCGCGTCCGGTACGGGTATATGCGTAGGTGCTAGCACCGAAACGGGTCTTTGCTCCTGGCCGAATCAGGCAGAGCACAGCTCGGGAACCCATGTGCTTTTCCTGACAAATGACCTGGTCAGTGTGTTCAGCGTAGTAGCGGAATGCCTCCTCCGGGTGTTCCAGGAAGCCTTCCCGCTGTGAGGTCGGCGCCGGTGACATGGTTGGTGGCAGGTAAGGAATTCTCTCCGGCGCGAGCGTGAAACGGCTGATGGTTTCCAGCGCTGCAGCCGCGCGGCCACTATCAATGCGGATGCGTCCATGGCGCCCAGTCTGGATACCATCGACGTCTAACACGTCAGTGATACGCAGCTCGGACTCCGGTCGGTTGGTGGTCTTGCGGGATGGGGCCTCCCACCACGTCTGCTTTGCATCGACCTGCACGTTCTCTAGTTCGGGATAGCGCAGTGCAGAGAGCTTACCGCCGAATACGCAACCGGTGTCGATGCACATGGTGTTATTGACCCAGCGCAGACGGTCCGCTTCCATGTGGCCATAGACAACACGGGCGGCACCGCGGTAGTCCGCCGCCCAATCCAGACGTTCTGGCAGGCCATTTTCATCGAGCTTGCCAGTAGTCGCACCGTAGAGCGCGAACTCGCGGACTTTTCCAGAGGCCCTGCCATGGAGGTGCTCAGGCAGTCCCGCGTGGGCTACGACCAGGGCTCCGTCATCAAGCACGTAGTGCACAGGCAGGTGGTCGATGAAGTCGCGGACGTCTTTCCGGAACTCCTCACTTTCGCCTGCGAGCTGAGTGAGCGTTTCGGCCAGCCCGTGGCCCGTGGTGACGTTGTGGCCGTCGAGGGCGCGCACCAACTTAGAGTCGTGGTTTCCGGGCACGCAGAGAGCATTGCCGTCCGAGACCATCCCCATGACCAGCTTCAAGACGGCTGGGCTATTGGGGCCGCGGTCAACGAGGTCACCAACGAAAATGGTCTTGCGGCCATCTGGGTGATGAGCATTGCTGCCATCCGCCGAGAGCTCGTAGCCGAGCTTCTCCAGCAGTGCGGTCAGCTCGTCGAAGCAACCGTGGACATCGCCGATGATGTCGAAAGGGCCGTGGAGATCGCTGCGATCGACCTTCAGCGGCACACGTTCAATGGTGACGTTGTCGATTTCCTCCGCGGAATTCAAGATGAAAACGTTGTGAATCTTCTCGCGCTTCAGGTGCTTGAGCCCTCGGCGCAGGTCACGGTGCTGGCGCTCCAACACCTCTACTCCGAAGTTGCGGTCAGTGCGCTGCCTGTGCCGCTCCTTCACCTCCGCCAACGGAAGATTCAAAACGATAGCAGCACTGAGCGCATGGTGTCTGCGCGCCAGCTTCACGAGCCGGGCGCGGTCCTGCGGTTTCACATTCGTCGCATCGACCACGGTGAGTAAGCCTGCTTCCAGCCGCTTGCCGACGATCGTCTCCAGCAGCTCAAAAGCAGGCGCCGTCGCCGCCTGGTCATTCGGATCGTTGGAAACAATGCCGCGACAGGTATCCGAGGAAACGACCTCAAATGGACCAAAGTGTCGTGCCGCAAAGGTCGACTTTCCAGCACCGGAGACACCGACCAGCATGACCAAGCTGAGGTTAGGAAGTGAGATGGTACTCATAATTAGCTCTCCTCTGCTCCGGTGAAGTCGTAGGAAAAGACCGCCATTTCTGTCGGTTGTCCATAGGTTTCGTGCACGTCCCCAATACCGTCGAAGTCCACCAGATAACCGAACTTCTCAGCCACGCCCTTCGCCCACTGTCGAAACTCCACGCGACTAAACTCGAAACGGTGATCCAGGTGTCGGAACTGCCCGGGCGCTAGGTTTGGATAGCACGCGTTATAGTCGCTGTTCGGCGTGGTGACGATGACGTACTGTGGCCGGGCTGCTCCAAAGACGTTGTTCTCCAACGCGGGCAGTCGGTCGGCATCAACATGCTCGATGACCTCCATCAGGATCGCCACGTCCATGTTCGCGATGCGCTCATCGGCATAGGTAACCGAGGATTGGAAAAGCTCAACCCGCGCGGCTTGGCGCTCCGGCATACGATCTAGGTTCAGCGCCTTGTGCGCCTTACGAAGCTCCCCCACAGAAACATCGGTACCAACGATCTGCGCGATTCGCGGATTCTCCAGCATCGGCCCCAGCAACACGCCGGAACCACAGCCGATGTCCACAACGCTGCGCGGGCGCAGGCTAAATACCTCACGCAGGACCCGCTCTTGACGCTGTCGATTTAGTGGGTTGGCTGGCTGGTCACCGCTGAACAGTTCGATTGCACCGGCTTCCCCGGCTTCCCCAGCAAGCTTCACGACGGCCTCGTTGACCAGGCCTTTTTGATCCGCAAGGTAGCGCCCCAGGATTCTCTCCCGCTGTGGGTGCTCCGGTAGCCAGTCCTGCGCACGCGCGGCGAGCTTGTCGATTTCCCGGTCATCGACCCAATAGTGTTTCCCACCGTCGAGGACAGGAAGCAGAATATACAGGTGATTGAGCAAATCGCGGACGGTTGCTCTACCCGAAAGCGTTACCGTCGGTGAGAACTTCTGCCCGGCAACATTGTTCGAAAAATCGCAGGCAACGTTCCACCCCAGCGGCTCGAACAGAGCGCGAATCTCTTCCTCGGTGCCGGGTACCGCGGCGACCGTCGCGGTGAGGTCGCTTGGCACTTCGTCGTAAGGCGAGGGCTTCTCCATGACCATCGCTGTGGAGAAGACGGACTTCAGCGCCACTGTCATAATCGATGACGCGGCCCATTGCCGGTCATTGATGTAGCCGGTCAGATTGAACGTATCAGCGCGGTACTGCTTGAGTTTCAGCAGCTCGTCGCGGTCAATATCAACCCAGAGAACTGCCGTGCATTCGGCATCGGTAGCCGTGGGGAAAAAGACTCTGGCAACACCGAACTTTAACTCGGACTCATGCACGCGATCGGGATGCTTTCGCAAAATAAATCCCAAATCGCGTGCTGATTCAGCAGGCGAAGATTCACCGAGCCGAGAGTGTTTAGTGATTGCCAGATACATACGGCAAGTCTAACGCCTACCGCGGATTGGACTAGAGCATTTTTTGACCTACAGCGTCTTCGGCTTGTGGGCCGGACGACTCTCCTCGTAGGCCACAATGTCCGCTTCGTTGCGCAGGGTCAGGGAGACGTCGTCAAGCCCTTCCATCAGACGCCAGCGGGTGTAGTCGTCGACCTCGAACGGGAAGACCTGCTCACCTGCCTCGACGGTGCGGGTCTCCAGGTTGACGGTGAGCTCCATGCCAGGGTTAGCCTCCAGCAGCTTCCACAGCAGCTCGACATCGGACTGCTGCATCTGTGCGGCGAGCAGCCCCGCCTTGCCGGCATTGCCACGGAAGATATCGGCGAAGCGGGAGGAGATGACGACGCGGAAACCGTAGTCCATCAGGGCCCACACGGCGTGCTCACGGGAAGAACCGGTACCGAAGTCCGGCCCTGCTACGAGGACGGAGCCCTTTGCGTATTCCGGACGGTTGAGCACGAAGTCGGATTCGTTATTGCGCCAGTTGCTGAACAGGCCATCCTCGAATCCGGTGCGGGTGACGCGCTTTAGGTAGACGGCCGGGATGATCTGGTCAGTGTCGACGTTGGATCGCTGCAGGGGAACGCCGACGCCGGTGTGAGTATCAAACTTTTCCATGGTGAAAGATCCTTAGAAGTTCTGCTTGGGTCTGTCGTACAAAGATCGGCAGTGAGAGTCAGTTAGAGATCAGCCGGTGCTGCGAAGTGACCGGCGACGGCAGTGGCTGCGGCGACAGCCGGGCTGACCAGGTGGGTACGACCACCCTTGCCCTGGCGGCCTTCGAAGTTGCGGTTGGAGGTCGAAGCGCAACGCTGGCCCGGGGTCAGCTGATCCGGGTTCATGCCCAGGCACATGGAGCAGCCCGGCATACGCCATTCGGCGCCTGCCTCTTCAAAGATCTTGCCCAGTCCCTCTTCTTCAGCCTGCGCACGAACCTTTGCGGAGCCCGGCACGATGAGCATCTGGACGCCGTCGGCAACCTTGCGGTCCTTCAGCACGTCGGCGACGGCGCGCATGTCCTCGATGCGGCCGTTGGTGCAGGAACCGACGAAGACCACGTCGACCTTGACGTCGCGCATCGGGGTGCCCGGTTTCAGATCCATGTACTCCAGCGCGCGCTCGGCGGCGATGCGGTCGGAGTCCTCTGCGATAAACTCCGGATCCGGCACGGTCTCCCCCAGCGGCACGCCCTGGCCAGGGTTGGTACCCCAGGTAACGAATGGAGTCAGCGCGGAACCGTCGATTTCAACGACCTTGTCGAACTCTGCGTCCTTGTCAGTAACCAGGGACTTCCAGTATTCGACAGCCTCGTTCCACTGCTCGCCCTGCGGCGCGTGCGGGCGGCCCTTCAGGTATTCGAAGGTGGTCTCGTCCGGAGCAATCATGCCGGCGCGGGCACCGGCTTCGATGGACATGTTGCAGATGGTCATGCGGGCTTCCATCGACAGCTTCTCGATGGCCTCGCCGCGGTACTCAATAACGTGGCCCTGGCCGCCACCGGTGCCAATCTTGGCGATAATCGCCAGAATCAAATCCTTGGCGGTAACACCATCCTGCAGTTCGCCGGTGACATTGACCGCCATGGTCTTGAAAGGCTTCAGCGGCAGAGTCTGGGTAGCCAGAACGTGCTCAACCTCCGAGGTACCGATACCGAAGGCCATGGCGCCGAAAGCACCATGGGTTGCGGTATGTGAGTCACCACAGACGACGGTGGTGCCCGGCTGAGTCAGGCCCAGCTGTGGGCCGACGACGTGCACGATACCCTGCTCGCGGTCGCCCATCGGATGCAGGCGGATACCGAACTCCTCGGCGTTCTTGCGCAGTGTGGCAATCTGGGTACGAGAGGTCGGTTCCTCAATCAGATTGATTTTGCCGCCGGCGACAGTGGTCGGAACGTTGTGGTCCTCGGTTGCGATGGTCAAATCCGGGCGGCGTACCTTGCGCCCTGCCAGACGGAGGCCATCAAAAGCCTGCGGCGAGGTAACCTCGTGGACGAGGTGCAGATCGATATAAATCAGATCTGGTTCGCCGTTGTCGCCTTGCTTGACTACGTGGTCATGCCAGACTTTCTCGGCCAGAGTCTTCGGGCTGGTGTCCGTGGTGCGCATAGTGGGTGAGCCGCCTTCCGGATATATCTCTTTTATCTCAAGGAATGAGATGTTAATATCATGGCATGGGACAGATTAGCACATCCGAGACGCCAGCTCTAAGTGGCATTAAGGTTCTCGACCGTTCGGTACTCATTCTCAAGTCTGTTGCAGAAACTCCACGCACCCTCGCCGAGCTCTGCGACGACACCGGCCTGCCCCGCGCCACCGCCCATCGGCTGGCCACGGCGTTGGAAGTACACCGCCTTGTCACCCGCACTCCGGACGGCCGCTGGACGACGGGCCCCGGCCTCACCGAGATCACGCCTGTCACAACCGACCTGCTTGCCGACGCCGCAGCGCACATCCTGCCGAAGCTAGTAGAGGTAACCGGAGAGTCCGTGCAGCTCTACCGTCTCACCGGCGACACCCGCACCTGCATTGCCTCCATGGAGCCCGCCACCGGGCTGCGCAACACCGTGCCGGTTGGCTCTCGTATGCCGCTGACCGCCGGCTCCGCCGCACGTGTTCTGCTGGCTTTTGGCCCGGCCAATCTCGCTGAGCGCATGCTGCCCGACGCCGACTTCAACGAACAGGACCTCGACGACTGCCGACGTCTCGGCTGGTCTGAGTCCATGGGCGAGCGCGACCCCGCACTCGCCTCTGTTTCCGCCCCGGTTTTCGACGGCAACCACCGCATGATTGCAGTCCTGTCCGTCTCTGGCCCCGTGGAGCGCATGACTCCGTCGCCCTATGAATGCTGGGGCGCAAAGGTTCTCGCCGCCGCTGAGGAGATGAGCTCCCGACTGTAATGCCCGCTTACCGTCACCTTGTCCTACTTCTGTCCATGTTCGCGGCGGTCGGTTCGTCCGTCGTTCACATGGGTGTGCCTTTTCTCATCCCATCCCTGCAGGAAAACGGTTTAAGCCTCTCCGCCGCCGGTCTCGTCGCAGCAATGCCGGCGGCCGGTATTGTTTTCACACTCATCGCCTGGGGCTGGTTTGTCGACCGCTACGGCGAACGCGCAGCTCTGTTCGCAGGCTTGACTTCTACCGCCTTGACGACGGGGCTTGCGGCGCTGGCTTCGTCGTCAAGCCCGGCCCTGCTCGGGGCTGCGCTCTTCCTCGCTGGATGTGCGGCGGCGAGCGTGAATTCTGCATCCGGCCGCGTGGTGTCGGGCTGGTATCCGCCGCATCAACGCGGTACTGCGATGGGCATTCGCCAAATGGCTCAGCCCCTTGGCGCTGCACTATCAGCGGTAACCCTGCACCCTCTCGCGCAGAACTACAGCATCGGTGTCGCACTCGCGATGCCCGCAATTCTGTGCGCTGTGCTGGCGTTGCTTGTGCTGGTTGGAGTAAAGAATCCCCCGCGCCCTGATGCCTCGAACCCCACCGTCACGGCCAGCCCTTACCGCGACGGCAAATACCTTGTGCGCATCCATATCGCCTCGGCGCTGCTGTCCTGGCCGCAGTCGATGATGGGCGCCTACATTCTGGTGTGGCTGTTGTCCGTGGGTTATGCCGATAGCACGGCGGGCACGGTTGTGATGGTCGCACAGCTGCTCGGTGCCGGATCGCGAGCACTGATGGGTGTGGTCTCCGACCGCGTTCGGTCCCGCATCCGCCCCTACCGCTGGGTCTCGGGTGCGACTTTTATCCTGGCTGTCGCAATGATGATTGCCAGCTGGGCTGATTGGCGCACACTTGGCACTGTGCTGGTCTGCGCACTGGCCGTTGCCGTGGTCAGCCCGAATGGTCTTGCCTTCACCGCAGTTGCTGAATACGCAGGCCCCTTCTGGTCCGGACGCGCTATGGGTACGCAGAACACGTTCCAGAACATTATCTACGCTGCAACGCCTCCGGTTTCGGGTGCGATTGTGGCCGCTGCGGGTTTCCCCGCACTGTTTGCCGTCACGGCTCTGTTCCCCGCCGCCGCGCTGGGTATTGCGCCACGAGAAGACCAGAACCGCCACGGGCGGGTAGAGCTGGGCTAATCAGCCTGCCGCTTGCCGACGAATCGGTCGGTAGCAATGGTTGCGGCAACACCGAGGCTGGCTAGTCCAATCATCGGCCCCCACGCTAACCACGGCGCCCGCTCGAGATATTGCGTGGATTCGTTGAGGATTACGCCCCAATCTGGACTGCCAACACCTGCGCCTACGCCGAGGAAGCCGAGAGCTGCAAGGGCGATAGCATTATGGGCAATCCTGGTCACGGCATGGCGAGCTACTGCTGGAATGGTCATGGGAAGAACATGCAGCTTCAAAAGGTGCCAACGGCTGGCCCCCATGGTTTGCGCAAATCGGTAGTGCCCGGATGCAGCGGCTTCGTTAGCGACTTCGACGCAATGTGCAGCCAGTGGAATCCACCCGACCAAAAACACCGCTATCGCAGCTGTCAGCATCGAGCGGCCCAAGACTCCAGCCAGAATAAGTCCCAGCAATATTGCGGGTACCGCATTCATGGCATCTCCGAAGAACTGCACTGATGCCCCTAGATGCCCAATCACAAGGGCGATGAGTGCGCACACTACGGTCACCAGGATTGCAGTTCCGATAGTGGCACCGATACCGTCGGCAAGCCGCGCCCAAATGTCACGACCAAGCTGATCGGTACCCAGTGGGTGTTGCCAGGACGGTGAAATGAAGCGTTTCGCAGAGTCGATGTCCGCGCTGCGGGGAATTCCCAGCGCAATTAGCACGATAGGAATAATCGACAGGATGAGACTCCAGAAACGTCCACCCCCCTGTAGGCCGGCCAACAGTGGCGATGCTTCCTCGCAGCTTCCGCGCATACTGCCCCCGTATTGCCTGAGCCACGAGTCCACAGATTATGCCAATCCCCAACACCACAGTCACCGCAGCTTGCAGAACGGGAATATCGCCCGCAGTAGCAGCCGCAACCACGTTCCGCCCAAAACCCGGCAAATGAAAGGTGACCTCAATTGCTGCGGTGGCCGATAACGTGCCCGCAAAGAACAGCGTCAACTGTGACAGTGTCGGCAGCAGGCTACGCCAAGTGACAAATCGAACAATTGTTGATTTTGGAACGCCATTGGTGCGCCATGACTCTACCCAGGGTTCTGACAACGCAGTATCAGCTGAAATCAGCAACACACGCCCATAGAGCCCCGCGGCGGGCAGGCCAATTGCCAGCACTGGCAGCACCATATGCGCAGGTGATGCCCAACCGCCTACCGGAAACATGCGCTGTTCAACAGCCAACCACCACAGCAGTAAAACCGCCACCACAAAGTTTGGCAGTGCGGCGAGAACCGCTAGCACGCTCGGTGTCCATTTTCCGGCTCGCAATCCTGCAATCCGTGGAAGTACGAGCGCCAGCGCAACGACGACGCACAACGCCATGGAAGCCACAGTCAATGCGAACGTAATACCGAAGCCGTTCACGGCCTGAGCGAAAGCATCTTGTCCGGTTACCCACGAGGTACCAAAGTCACCGTGAAGAATATTTGTCGTCCACTGCTGGAGCGACTCCCACGGCGTTGTCGGCAGGCCATATTCTCTGCGGACAGCTTCAATAAGCTCCGGTGTTATCTCCCGTTCCCGCTCACGTGCACGCAGAACGGCGTATGCGGGTTCCCGTCCTGTCAACCACGGCAACAGGGCCGTGAGGACGAGAAGTCCCACAACTGAGGCAACTACCGCGAAAGCTTTCCGAATCACTTAGCCGTCTTCTCTGTAATCAGGTGGCGCTCCATCGGATCGAGTGCGATACCACGAACATTCTTCGCACCGATTAGCGATTTTTCATGAGACAGCGGAACTACTGCACCATCTGCAACAATTTCCGCGCCGATTCGAGCTGCTGCCGACAGGCGCTCCTCATCGTCGCCAAGCTCAGCGGCCTTCTCAATATCAACATCTATGGTCTGGTTACACAGCTGCGAGAGGTTATAAGAGCTCTCACAGGTGAAGTCGGATTGTAGGAAGCTGATCGGGTCAGCCGCACCGAGCATGTAATTGCGGGAACCGACGATAACATCAAAGTTCCCCTCGAGCATGTCTGCTTCCAAAGAGTTGTAGTCGGCTACCGTGATGTCGACTGTGAATCCCATCTTGCGCAGCTGATCCGCAACAAGATTGGCAACTTCGGGCAGCTCCGCACGGGAATCCCACGTAGCCAAGCGGATTTCCTTCCCCTTGCCATTCGGCCCCGGCTTCACAGTGGTCTCAGGAGTTGCTGCCGCCCACGAGGCTGAACGATTAAAAATCGACCCCTTCGGATTCACCGCTTGAGCTTCAAAAATGTCCCTAACCACCGGTTCAGGATCGATTGCAGCGGCTACTTCCTTACGCAGTTCGGCATCGGCAAACACGCCTTTTGCGGTATTAAAATGCAGGAGATTGACACGAGGTAAATCCACCTTAGATACGTCCACGTCATCGAGGCCTCCCAGCGATGAGATTGGCAACCCCTTGACCAGGTCTTGCTCATCTGCGCGCAGTGCATTCGTACGAGCTGTGGAATCCCCAATGAAAGACAATGTCAGAGTCTCAGTTTCCGGCTTACCGTTTCGGTAGTCGGCGAATGCACGTGCGGATACGGTACCGTCTGGGTTCTTCGTCTCGAGTTCAAACGGACCTGTACCATGCCCAAAGGGGTCAGGTGCGTCCCCTTCAAATGCTGCGGGTGAGAGAATCATAGTTCCCGGATCGGCAAAGCGCTTCACCAAAATTGGATCATCTTTATCCGAAGTGACAGTAACCTCTCGGTCTCCTGTGGCCGTAGCCTGAAGTTGGTTCTTGCCGAGCCCCTTTGGCCTCGTCGGCGCATCAATGGCATGCGTGAGTGAGTTGGCAACAGCCTGTGCATCGACTGGCGTTCCATCGTGGAAAGTCAGTCCATCCGGCAGAGTAAATACAACGGTGCGGGCATCCTTCACTTCCCACTTTTCTGTCAGTTCGGGCTTAACGGTGCCCTCGTCATCAATCGCCACAAGCATTTCCGTGGCACCTGCGCGGGTCGACAGTACTGCGTCATCGGAGTATGGCGAGAACTCTGCGACCGGTTCGAATTGCAGGGCTACCCGCAGCGCATCCGCATCACCGCTGCCCTGCGCAAAGCAGGAGGCCAATCCGAACGGCAGTGCCGCAGTGGCCAGAATTAGTCCAATTTTTCGATTCATAGAGTTACTTCTCTTTCGTAAGTGTCGAGTTTTTTGGGGAGGGATCTAGTTGGCTGACGCTCTCTAGCGCATTTGATGTTGGCTAGTGCTGCTGTCTCAGTTTGGTTAGCCCCACAGCCGATATCAGCAATAAAACGGTCATGATTGCCCACGGTGCTGCTGCCAACAACTGTGGGGTCTCGGCCCAATCCAAGGTGGCGCCAACCACAATCGACCCCACTAAAACGGCGAGTCCACCGAAGCTGTTGAGAAAACCGTATGCAGAACCGAGGTCCTTGTTTCCGGTTAGTTTTCCGACGAGGTCTTTGGCTATCGGAACTGCAATCATCATTCCGAGATGCATCACTAGCAGCATTGTCACTGCCGGGGCTAAGGCCCACCATCCCTCCATGTGGATAGGCGCGCAGACCGCAATGATGGCGAAAGCAAAGGCCATCAGGCCAAAACCGCCACCAATGGCAACCCCTAAAGACAGTTTTTCTGCCCATTTAGTCACGGTGGTTTGCAGCCCGATAACGAATACCGCTGAGATGACAAAAAACCAGCTCAGATACTCATCGCTACCTGTGGCACGACGCAGTTCTACAGGAAGAGCCAAATACTGCTGGTTATAGGCGAGCAAATAGGTCGAGTAGAACACCGCAAACACAATGAACGCTCGATTGCGAAGGATTCGCCCCCACGCGGCAGTCATACTGCCACCAGCTGAATGCACGCCTTCCCATCTCCGCGCTAACAGCAGATGCATCACAAAGATGCCGGTAAAGATGGCTGCACCGGCAAAGGAAACAGCTGAAAAACCGATTGGGATCAACAGCGCACCAATCACAGGGCCAGTGAGCGAGCCCAAACGGGAATAGCTTTCGTCAAGAGCAAAGAGTCGTGCCCGTGTACACACTCCTTGTTTCTCGAGTTCGGCACCCCCACCGGCCAGCAAGGATTCAACTGCAGGCGAGAACAGTGCGGCCGCAAAGCCAATAAGGACAACGCCAACAAACATCATTGGCACGGAGGTTGCCAGTCCAGTTACCAGGAAACCTACAACGCGAAGCGCAACTCCAACGAGCAACACTTTGATTGCCCCGAAACTATCGGCAAGTCCGCCGCCGAGGAAGAACATTCCCTGTTGGCTAAAGGTTCGTACACCAAGTACCAGCCCCACCACGGCACCGCTGGCCCCTAAGTTGTTCGAGAGCTCCACGGCAATAAACGGGACAACGAGGTAAAAACCGATGTTGAAAAGAAGCTGCGTAATCAACAGTGCTTGAATCTTTTTGGGCAATTGCTTCACGACGCTAGCTCCTCTGCAGCCGACAGGAGCTCAACAACTTCAGGAATATCGGTTTTATCTAGCTCTCCAACCGGGCCGCTATAGACCGCTTCCCCTGCTGACATGACGATTATGTGATTACACAGTCGCAACAAGCTGTTTATGTCATGAGACACCAGCAGTACCGTCGCTTCAGTACCGAGGAGGACCTCCTCCAACATGGAAGCGGTATCCCGGTCCAGAGCGGAAAACGCCTCATCGGCAATGATCAGTTCCGGTTTGCCAATGAGCGCACGTGCAATTGCCATTCGCTGGCGCTGACCGCCAGAGAGCTCGTGGGGTCGTCGATATGCAAATTCCGGGTCGAGCCCCAGAGATTCCAGCATCGCTCGAACATCCCCAGTTGCGAACTCACAAATGCTGTCGATTACCGGCCGATGTGGCAATAGCGTGGCATCTGGGTTCTGCGGAATATAGCCAATTGGCCCCTGTGCCATCGTGACTGTGCCGCTGTCAGGGCACAACTGGCCTGTCAGGAGACTGATTAGGCTACTCTTGCCCGCTCCCGATCTCCCCATGATGCCAACCACGCTTCCCTGCGGAATCGTGAGAGTGACATCGAGGAGCCTGCCTTTGCAAGTAACTCCATCGATACTGGTCATGCGCAGACTCGCTCTTCCACAGTGCCACTTTCCAAATAGAGGATTCGTGTAGCGATCTTTCGTGCTACTCCCTCGTCGTGGGTGGCAATAACAATGGCTGTTTGCGTGCGCTCATGTAGCTTCCGCAGAGCGTCTACTACGTCAAGAGTCGCAATCGGGTCCAGCGAGGAAGTAGGTTCGTCGGCAAGCAGCAGCGAAGGCGACGGTTTTGTCGCCAGCGCCGCCGCAATTGCGACACGCTGACGCTGACCTCCGGAGAGCTCCATGGGATAGCGATGAGCCTGTTCTCGGGAGATACCGCAGGCCTCGAGCGCATCGAAACCACTGTCGTGCGCGAGAATTCGCACTTGCCGATCGCAGCGCACAAGAGGATTAAGGCACGCCAAAGTGTCTTGCATAATAAAGCTGGTCCGCAGACCTTGTTGACTTAATGTGCGAAGAAACGACGTCTTTCCCGATCCTGACTACCCCATCACCGCGACAATGTCCTTCGGGAAGATATCAAGTTTGTCGATGTGGAGTACGTTCTGTTCGCCAGCTGATACATCGACATCACGCAAGCGCACTATCGCGGAATCGCCCATTCTCTCCTTCTTGCCAATCAGTTTCATTAAGGGGAGTTTAACACGTTGAACTCTAAACCTGTGCAGCCTGCTCTCGCATCCACCAACCAAATCGAGCCACGCACGCTACCCAGTGCACAGCCAATAAACACAGCAGTCCGGCACTAACGGCGTACAGCCACTGCGCGCCGATAGTGCCACCCAGGTTGTGCGTACCAAGACTCAGAGTGCCCACGGGGAAGGTTGCACCCCACCAACCAGGGCTGTATCCCGCCCAACGGATTACGGCGCGGGTGAATCGTCGTAAAGCAATGGCGACGAGGAAGACACCGACAATGAGCACGGTGGAACCGTAAGCGACAGCGAAGGTTCGGTTGAAAAGCAGCTGGGCAGCGGCCGTGGACTGACCGACCAATCCGAGCGGAATCCAGGCAGTACCGGCGATGGAATCGGGGATACGCATGGTGCCGGAGAACAGCGCGACGTAGCAACGTACGAAAACCGGCAGAACTGTAATCAGCGCCATACAGAAGAGTATTTGTGCGCAGACCTGATAGAACGTGCCGTAGCCAACGCTCAGCTGCGCGCCGCTTGTCGCCGCCACCATCGGGGCGACCAGTGCAAGGCCCCACTGAAAAGTCGGCTCGCCTTCGAATCCTCGCAGTTGACGAAGACTGACGTAGATTGCCAGCGGCGCGCCAATCCACCAGGACGCCAGCTGCCACACAGAATCGTTAAACAACGAGCTTGCGGCGCTCCCGAGAGACATAATGCCCATCGCGAACATGCCCCACGGCGCCTGCAACTTCGAGTGAAAAGCCGGGTTTCGAAATCGCAACCAACCGACCACTATGAAACCGAGAATGCCAACTGCCACGACGAGAAGCAGTTCCGGAACCACCGGCACGTCATGAATGTGCGCAAGCGTGGCGAAGATGGAGGTGCCCATCAGCGATCCTGCCCACGCAGGCCCGGCGGGCGCAAGCACATCACTGCGAGGAGAGTTGGTCATGCCCATACCGTATTTGTTCTTGCTGCAGTCACCGCTATCACGAAACTCTGTGAGGGGTACCATTGATGCATGTACCCCTCCGCTGTGGCCGAACTCGAAGCACTTTTCACCGTCGCCCGTGCGGGGTCGATCTCGAAGGCCGCGCGTGAGCTCGGCACCAACCAGCAGACCATGTCCGCACGCATCGCACGGGCGGAAAGAGCGCTGGGAATCACAGTCTTCGAACGCTCCCCTTACGGCGTCTCCCCTACAGAAAAAGGGCAAGTGCTTATCGACGCTCTCCCAGACCTCCTCGCCGCCTGCCACAAGTTTTCGGGCATTGCCGCCAGCTTGCGTTCCGACAATGTTCCCCGCCACCTCACCCTTGCGGTGTCCAACACTGTCGCTGAGCTCTACTACCCCGGCTGGGCCGCAGAGTTCCACCGGCAACATCCCGCAGTCAAACTTTCGATGGTGCAGGCAAACTCCCGTGAGGTGCGGCAACTAGTAGCCGACAGTGCGGTGGACTTCGGCCTGGTAGAGGGCGAGGCTGGTCGGCACGACCTCGAAGAACGAATCATCGGCACCGACGAACTGGTCCTCGCCGTGCCGACTGGGCATTTGTGGGCTGAGCGGGCCGAGATATCCGCCGAGGAACTGCGCGCGACGCCACTCGTTATTCGCGAACCGGGTTCCGGTAGCCGACAGGTGGTGGAAGATGCACTGGGCACTCTCACCGAACCCGCCGGAGAATTTGGCTCCCTTTCAGCACAGCGCGCTGGAATGATTGCGCTGGCAGCGCCAACAATCATCGCCCGCGGCGCAATTCGCGATCAGGTAACGCTCGGGCGCATCGTCATCGTCCCCACCGACACCGTTTTTACTCGCAACCTCAGCGTGGTTATGCGTCGTGGCAGTAAAGCTAGTGGGGACATTTCGGAATTTATCCGCATTTCTAGTCCTATACTTAGCAAGCATGAGCAATCCCAATGATGACCTCTTTTCCTCCGACCGCTACGATGCCGGTATCCAAATCCGTCGCGAGGTAATGGGCGACGAATTCGTCGATGCCGCCCTCTCTCGCAACGCCGGCTCCGACGGAGAGACCCTGCAGAAGCACATCACCGCCACAGTCTGGGGTTCTGTCTGGAGCCGCGAAGGACTGGCCAAGCGTGATCGATCCCTGCTCAACATTGGAATGCTCGTGGCCCTGCGAGCCACCGAGGAACTGCGCGGCCACATCAAGGGCGCTCTCGCCAACGGTCTGACCCGCACCGAAATCACCGAAGCCATCGTCCACGCGTCTGGTTACTGTGGCGCACCGGCCGCACTGTCCGCGATGAAGGTCGCGCAGGAAGTGCTCGTCGCTGAGCTCGGCCCGCTTGACGACGACGATCAGTAGGCAGCCCACGGGCTATCAGGCCCTGGCCTCCGCGTTAGTACATCAGTGATGCGGCGCAGCAGCCACGACAATGGCAGGGCGATGGCAGTGGTGACAATTGCCACTGCCAACATCGAGCCCTGGAAGGTCTGATAACCCATCAAGCTCATTACCCAGTCCATGACCAACACGTGGACGAGGAAGAACTCGTAGGAGACCTCCCCCAACCACATCAAGGCTGGATGACGAAGCCACCTTACCTCCGTGCCCAGCGCAATCGGGGCCACGAATGCGCCTGCGGACAAGCCATACAGCGTGGTCTTCCACAAAGCCTGGTCAACATCATCTGGCACCAAGGTAGCCGGCCCCACATGCGTAGTAGTGGATAGAACGAACAGCACCAGAGCTATCAACCAGCTGGCGGCCAGATTAACGCGCCATCCGACCTTTCGACCGTAGGCCAGCAGCATACCGATGGCGAACCAGTCGAAATACGCCATCGGCCACAGCCGTGCCACCACCGGCAGCAGGTTTTCCTGGTGCGATAGCACAGTCCAGACCGGGCCAATGAGGCCAAAACCAATAATGATGGCCAACGTTGGACCAGGCCGTAGCCGCCCCTTTGTGATCGTCCAGATGCCAAGCCCCACCAGCGGCAATACCAAGTAGAAGCCGACTTCCACCACCATCGACCACATCTGCGGCAAGCCCGGGTGAATCCAGCCGAATTGGGGCGTCTGGGTAAACGACATCGTGCGCAACCAGCCCTGTAGCCCTCCACCAGATGGTGGTGGGTCGTCTGCGGTGTGAATGAGAAAGGCCGCAGTGACCACAATCCAGTAGGCCGGCAGGACTCTCTTCGCACGGCTGGTGAAATACTTCCGCAAGTCCGGTCGGTTCGCGGGGACGTCGTCAGGCGAACCGAGCCAGCGCCCTGTGAGCAGAACCGCACTGAGCACGAAGAAGATGGTGACGCCAATTTCGAATCGACCGTTGAGGCGCCCCCACCAATCGCCGGTGTAATTGCCCGTCCAAAACGCGGCATGCGTGAGCAGGACGCCGAACGCGCCGATGGCTCGGATGCTGGTCAGCTCCGGAACGTAGGTGGACTTGGCCGAATTCATGGCAATATTTTAGGAGCGCAAAGTACTTCCCCGTGTTATTTCGGCAAAAGTGGAATCTACATAATTTCTTCTACATGTTCTCGACGGTGCTCAAGATGTACTGAGCAGATTCACGCAGTCGCTCCAGCTCCCAGCTGTTTAGCTGTGGCGGCATACGACGAATGATTCCACCTCGGCCGATCACCGCTGGCATCGACAGCGAGACATCCGTCAACCCGTATTCACCATCCAAGCGTGTACACACCGGGTGGACGCTGTTTTGATCCAGCATCACCGCGCGGGCAATTTCCAAAGCGGAGCGTGCAACACCGGCATTAGTCCAGCCCTTGGCATTGAGAACATCGTAAGCTGCCCCGACTACGGCATCTTGAATTTCTTGCGGTGAAGGCAACTGCGTGCCATGCCATTTTTCCAGTTCTGTCCACCTCACACCTTGCACGTTCAGCGTGGACAAAATTGGGACGGCCGTAAGCCCGTGCTCACCCATCATGTAGCCAGTAACTGACTTCGGGTCGATACCGAGCTGTTTGGCAACTACCCACCGCAGTCGGGCCGAATCTAGCATCGTGCCGGTGCCAAAGAGCTTTTCCGCGGGGTAATCGAACTCGGTATGTGCCAAGTGCACCACCGCATCGAGCGGATTAGTAATAAATAGGACAATCGCATCGTGCGTATGCTTCACGATTCCCGGCATGACATCGCGAACCACTTCCCCGCTGAGCTTGGCTAATCCGGCACGGTCCGGACGGGAATCCGGGTCGTCCGGATCAGGGAGAATGGACGCACCAGCAGCGACGATAATCATATCCGCGTCGGCACAATCGCTGTAGTCGCCAGCATGCACATTGACATAGTCCGTGCCGGGAACACCAGTGGACTGGGATTGGTCCAGAGCCTCGCCATGCGCGACGCCTGGTGCTGTGTCAATTGTGGCAATCTCAGCGAACAGCCCGGATTCCATGGCATATGTCAGGACATACGAACCGACGTGACCGAGACCAATACAAACGAGCTTTGAATGTTTCATAGTTTCGATACTAGGACTGTGGAAATCCAGTGCCGCGGT